>JAEEVS010000059.1:0-98199 GCA_016290975.1 Prevotella sp.
GGATCAAACTCTACATTGTAAAATTTTTCTTAATTGTCTGATTCAGGGAATGAATGCTGTTATCCAGAGTAGATTTAAAAAAGAATTGATGGTTGACTTTGAAAAAATCCTGTTTCTTCACCCATGTACATATAACTTCATATAAATATAAAGAATATACGTACTAGCTTCTCGTACTACTACTTTTCCTGTTTATGTAACTCTGTCAAAGAACGAATAACCCTCAGCTAAGAGGGGTGCCTTTTTTCAAAAGCGAGTGCAAAGGTATGAAAATTTCACGATATGACAAAATCTTTTTCACAAAAAGTTTTGAAAAAGACCGCTTTTTTATCGACGCATTGATAAATGTCAAATGGAGATTGTGCGATAATTCGTTTAATTGTGAATTCTTTCCAAATTCAGGGAAGTATCACAATAGCGCAACACCACTGGTCGATGGGTAATGAATATTACGGTTCGTGAGTTGTTCTCCAATATATTGTTGAGAAGTTTCTTCTCTGTCTCAGGATCGAGGGCACTTGTTGCCTCATCGAGAATCATCAGCGGACTGTTGCGTAACAGGGCTCTGGCTATGCAGATACGTTGAGCCTGTCCTTCACTCAGTCCCCCACCCTGTTCCGTCATTTCCGTATCAAGTCCGTCAGGCAGTTCGCGAACGAAGTCGGCACAAGCCTCATCGAGAGCTTCATACATCTGTTCCTCAGTAGCATCGACATTGCCCAAGAGGAGATTATCGCGAATGGAACCACTAAGCATGGTGTTGCCCTGTGGCACATAGGTTATGTTGCATCGAGTGAGTGGCGACACGATAAACCTTTCCACCTTATTATATATATATACGTTGCCACTATCAGGACGAATCAGGGCAAGAATCATGCGAAGCAAGGTAGTCTTTCCTGCACCTGTCTCTCCCACTATAGCTGTGCAAGTGCCTGGTTTGAAGTCGAAAGAGAGTTTGTCGATGATGGGAGTATCAGGGTCGTCAGGATAAGCGAATGACACCTCGTTAATCTGTATGCCACATGGACCTTCCACCTCTATTGACTCGCCCTTCTCCTCGAGAGGAATATCCTCAAAGAGCATCAAGCGCTCAGCAGCTGTGAACACAGAAACAAACTGCGGAACCAGCTTGGAAAGGTTGCGAGCAGGATTCTGAATCTTGTTTACCAGTTGCAGGAAAGCCGTCATTCCGCCGTATGAGAGAGAGCCGACAGACATACGCAAGGCACTCCAGGCGAAAGCCACAAGATAACCAGTGGCAAAGCCCACATTAACTATAAGGTTAGAGATGACGGAGAAGCGAGTCTTCTTAACCACCTTCTCACGCAATGCCGAATGCTGGTCGCTCAAGCGGTCAACTATCTCATCCTCGCTCTCGAGTGTTTTTACAAGAATACGATTCTGAACAGACTCCTGAAGCAGACTCTGCACCTGACTGTCGGATTCTCTCACCTCACGAGTCAACTGTCGCATCTTGCCCATATATATCTTACTCAATACAAGGAAGATAGGAAACATCACCACGATGATGAGTGCCAGAGAATGATCCATAGTAAAGAGATAGACGAAAGCTCCGAGGAACAGGGCTACCACAGAGACTGCATTAGGCAGAGTCTCAGCCACGAAGTTCACCACATTATTCACATCCTGCTCCAGACGGTTGAGCACATCGCCACTATGCATGGAGTCTCTGCCCTGCCATTCTGAGTGCAGAATCCTTCCTAACATTCGTCGCTGCATCCTGTTCTGTGCCTTGATACCAAGAATATTTCGCACCCATACAGATGATATGTTGAGTACGAAATTGAGGGCAACCAGTCCAGCCATCACCAGCACAGCCGATATCACATCGCCCTCTTTGTTGTGCGAAGCGATATCTATCGCTGTCTGCACAGCCCATACCGATGCCAGACTCACCACCACCTGTGCCAATCCTATGGCAGTGTTGAGTATAGCCTGCAAGCGGTTGTCGCTTGACGATTGCCACAACCACTTCACTATAGTCTTTGCCCTATATTTCTTGTTAGGAAGCCTCATCTCTGGTCAATGCCCCACATCATCTTCTTTCTTAGGGTTGAGAAATACTTGCGGTCGCTGAATCTCACTATTCGAGCCGAATAAGGAGCCTTGGAAATCTTCACCACTGTGCCCTCATCCAGACTCGTACTTCTACCATCGACAGCCACGAGGAAGTTGTGGCTTCGGCTTTCCACCTTCAGGGTTATCACAGCAGAGTCAGGCACCACTATAGGTCGCACATTCAGACTATGCGGAGCCACAGCCGTCAGGCACATTGTGTTAGTGCCAGGAGTGATGATTGGTCCACCATTCGAAAGGCTATATGCCGTAGAGCCTGTAGGAGTGGTAACAATCAGTCCGTCAGCCTGATACGTCATAAGGTAGTCATTATTCACATTCACCCTGATAGAAATCATAGAAGCCAAATCACGCTTCAGCACGGCAATGTCATTGAGGGCATAAGGCGAGCCCTGAACCCCATCGCCATTCTCAGTCTCTATCTTTATCACATTGTGCTCATGCACCTTATACTTACCTTTATATAATGCAGTGACAGCCTTCTCTATGTCAGAAGGGTTCACATCAGCCAGAAATCCCAGTCTGCCTATATTCACACCCACCACAGGAATGCTCTTGGCATAGACCCTTGCAGCAGTCTTGAGCAGAGTGCCATCGCCACCCATAGAGATGGCGAAGTCGGCATTGAAATCATCGCCTTCAAACACCTCGTCAACGCTGATGTCCATGTGTTGTCCCTCAGTCACAAACTTATAGAATGGTCTGTCCATTATTATCTCAGCCTCATGCTGTTGCAGTATAGCCACTATCTTATGTATGGCAAGTGATTTCTTTGCCTGAAACTCATTGCCGAATATGGCGAAGCGCAATTTCTCGTTGTTCATACACTCTCTGGGTGTTATTTTAGTGAATAAAAGTTTGCTGTTTCACAAACATTTTGTACATTTGCAAGTGCAAAAGTACAAAAAAAGAATAAAGTATAGAGTATAAAGTATAAAGTTTTTTACAAAAACCCCAAGAAAATATGGCAAAAGTTTATGAATTTATAGCAAACGGCACAGAGGAGATAGAGGCTCTGACCGTAGTTGATGTGCTCAGGAGAGCAGGAGCAGACATCAAGACAGTAAGCATCACAGGCAGTAATGAGGCTGTTTTGTCACATGGAGTAAAGATAGAGTGTGACACCACCATAGAGCAAGCCGACCTCAGCGATGCTGATATGCTCCTGTTGCCAGGCGGACTGCCTGGTGCCACCAACCTCAACGACCATGAGGGAGTTCGCAAGGCTATGCTCAACCAATACAACTCTGGCAAGAAGGTTGGTGCCATCTGTGCTGCTCCGTTAGTGTTAGGCAGTCTGGGCATTCTCAAGGGCAAGAAGGCTACCTGCTACCCTGGTTTTGATGACCAGATGACAGGGGCAGAATACACAGCTGATGTCTATACCGTTGATGGCAACATCATCACTGGTTGCGGACCTGCAGCTACCCTTCCTTATTCCTATGCCATTCTCGAGATGCTGGGCTACACCAACGAGGCAAAAGCCCTGAGAGAGGGAATGATGTTTAATAAATTAGGAATTAGAAATTAGAAATTCTCGTGGACTACATTATTATAGTAGCTGGGGGCAAGGGACTTCGCATGGGAGGTGACATTCCCAAGCAGTTCATCCCCATAGCAGGCAAACCAGTGCTTATGCGCACAATAGAGAGGTTTAGGGAGTATTCGCCAGACCTCCAGATAATCCTTGTTCTGCCTAAGGCTCAGCAGGATTACTGGCATCAGCTCTGTGAGGAATATCATTTCCCCTACCCTCAGCCTGCAGGCACAAATCTTCCCCCTTTAAGGGGGACTGAGAGGGTCTCTTATCAGATAGCCGATGGAGGCGAAACCCGCTTCCACTCTGTGCAGAACGGTCTTCGCCTTATACCAGACGATGAGCAAGGCATTGTGGGAGTGCATGATGGAGTAAGACCCTTTGTGAGTGTTGAGGTCATCAAGCGTTGCTATGATGCAGCCAGAACCCACAAGGCAGTAATCCCAGTTGTTCCTGTAGTGGAGACCCTTCGCCACCTTTCTGGTGATAAGGGTTACAATGTTCTTCGTAGCGACTATCGCTTGGTGCAGACCCCTCAGGCCTTCGACATCCAACTATTGAAGGCTGCTAACCAACAGCCTTACACTGAGCAGTTTACAGACGATGCAAGTGTGGTGGAGGCGTTCGGCCAGACAGTCACTATGGTTGAAGGCAACAGAGAGAACATCAAACTCACCACCCCATTCGATTTGAGAATAGCAGAGGTGTTGGTATAACAACAGCAGAAATCTTTATCTAAAAATTGCTAAAAGCATAGCTTTTTCTTGCAGGAGCTATGCTTTTTCTGTATCTTTGCAGAGAAATAATGAGCAGCATACTTGACCAAGACATAAAGTACCTTAACGGAGTGGGTCCGCAGAGGCAGCAGATACTCAACAAGGAGTTGGGCATCCACTCCTTTGGCGACCTGCTGGAGTACTACCCATACAAGCATGTTGACAGGACTAAGATATACAAAATCAGGGAGTTGACCTTGGAGATGCCCTTTGTGCAGATAAGGGGCAGGATATTGTCGTATGAGACCTTTGAGATGGGTCCGAGGAAGAAGCGTCTGGTGGCTCATTTCAGCGATGGCACAGACGTGATGGACCTGGTGTGGTTCTCTGGTGTGCAATATATAAAGAAGAGCTACAAGGTAGGCAAGGAATACATAGTCTTTGGCAGGCCAGGAGTGTTCAATGGCAGGTTTCAGCTGAGCCATCCTGAGATGGATGAAGTGGATTCGCTTGTGCTTAACGATATGGGTATGCAACCCTACTACTCCACCACTGACAGGATGAAAAAGGCAGGCATGACCAGCAGGACTATGGAACGGATAACCAAGAGTCTGCTACAGAAAATCCCTACCCTGCCTGAGACCCTGCCTGACTATATCACCCAACCCCTGCACCTGATGAGCAGAGACGAGGCAATGAGGCTGGTGCATTACCCCCACAACCAGTATGAACTGCAACATGCAAGGGAGAGACTGAAGTTTGAGGAGCTCTTCTATGTGCAACTCAACATACTGAGGTATGCAGCCAACAACCGCAAGAAATACAAGGGCTACCTGTTGCCAAAGGTGGGCGAAGCATTCAACGACTTCTACAAGCACAACCTGCCATTCGAACTGACAGGAGCACAGAAGCGAGTGATGCATGAGATACACAAGGACATGAACACAGGCAGACAGATGAACCGCCTGATTCAGGGCGATGTGGGCTCAGGCAAGACACTCGTTGCCCTGATGGCTATGCTGATAGCAGTAGATAACGGTTTTCAGGCTGTGATGATGGCACCAACGGAGATACTTGCAGAGCAACACCTTGCCACAATCAAGGAGTTTTTAACTGGAACGGGAACGTCAACGGGAACCAAACTCAATATCAGGGTAGAACTGCTCACTGGCATAGTGAAAGGCAAGCGTCGAGAGGCTGTGATGGAGGGTCTGCAGAATGGCGAAGTGAATATACTGGTGGGCACTCATGCCATAATAGAAGACAATGTGGTATTCAACAACTTAGGACTTGCCGTGATAGATGAGCAACACCGTTTTGGAGTGGCTCAGAGGGCAAAGTTGTGGAGCAAAAACGACAACCCACCCCACATACTCGTGATGACAGCCACACCAATTCCTCGCACTCTCGCCATGACTATCTATGGCGACCTCGACGTGAGTGTGATAGACGAATTGCCACCAGGCAGAAAACCCATCATGACCCTACATAAGTATGAGAACCAGATGGTTAGCCTCTATGAGGGCATACGCAAGGAGGTGAGCAAAGGCAGACAGGTGTATGTGGTCTATCCACTGATAACAGAGAGCGAGAAGATGGACCTGCAAGACCTGGAAGCAGGTTTTGCCCACCTGCAAGAGGTATTCCCTACCTACAGCCTCAGCAAGGTGCACGGAAAGATGAAGCCAGCAGAGAAAGAGGAAGAGATGCAACGCTTTGCCAGAGGCGAGACACAGATGCTCGTAGCCACCACAGTGATAGAGGTGGGAGTGAATGTGCCCAATGCCTCAGTGATGGTGATAATGGAGGCACAGAGGTTTGGTCTGTCACAGTTGCACCAGCTCAGGGGCAGAGTGGGCAGAGGAGCCGACCAGTCATACTGCATACTGGTGAGCGACTACCAGTTGTCAAAGGAAACCAAGAAGCGACTCGACATAATGTGTGAGACAAACGATGGTTTCCGCATAGCCGAGGCAGACCTCAAACTGAGAGGTCCTGGCGACCTTGAGGGCACCCAGCAGAGCGGAATGGCTTTCGACCTGAAGATAGCCAACATAGCCACAGACGGACAGCTGGTGCAGATGGCTCGCGACGAGGCACAGAAGATAATAGACAGCGACCCAGACTGCAATGCTCCAGAGCATGCTATGCTTTGGAAACGACTGGCTGAGATTCGCAAGTCAAACGTGGATTGGGGAGTGATTAGTTAGTTCACAGTTCATAGTGCATAGTTCATAGTTCTTCGAGCAGGGCTCGGAACACAGTTCATAGTTAGTGCATAAAGGTTAAAAAATAATAAAACCACTGCGATAGACTGATAACTATGAACTATGAACTGTGAACTATGAACTATTTTTTGTACCTTTGTAGTCATGAAAGAATTTGTGATTTCTGAGGCTAAAACAGAGACTGCCGTCTTGGTGGGTCTTATCACTCCACAGCAGAACGAGGATAAGACCAAAGAATACCTTGACGAGCTGGAGTTTCTTGCCGACACAGCTGGTGCCATCACCGTCAAGCGTTTCACGCAGAGGGTGAATGGTCCGTCAAGCGTCACTTATGTGGGCAAGGGCAAACTGGAGGAAATCGCAGAATACATCAAGGAATGTGAGGATGCCTACGACCAGTGGCAGGAGGAGTTGCACTACCCTGAAGAGGGCGATGGTCCTCAGCCAGTGGGTATGGTGATATTCGATGATGAGCTCTCTGCCAAGCAGATGCGCAATATCGAGGCAATACTCAAGGTGAAGATACTCGACAGAACGAGTCTCATACTCGACATCTTTGCCATGAGGGCACAGACGGCAAACGCCAAGACACAGGTGGAGCTGGCACAGTATCGCTACATGTTGCCACGACTGCAGAGACTGTGGACCCACCTTGAGCGTCAGGGTGGTGGCTCTGGTTCTGGTGGCGGAAAGGGTTCGGTAGGACTTCGCGGACCTGGTGAGACCCAGTTGGAGATGGACCGTCGTATCATCCTCAACCGTATGTCGTTGCTCAAGGAACGCCTTGCAGAGATAGACAAGCAGAAGACCACCCAACGCAAGAACAGAGGCAGACTCATCCGTGTGGCTCTGGTGGGCTACACCAATGTGGGCAAATCCACCATCATGAATATGCTTGCCAAGAGCGAGGTGTTTGCTGAGAACAAACTCTTTGCCACCCTTGACACAACAGTACGCAAGGTGGTGATAGAAAACCTGCCTTTCCTGCTTGCCGACACAGTAGGATTTATCAGAAAACTGCCTACAGACCTTGTGGACTCATTCAAATCTACACTCGACGAGACAAGAGAGGCTGACCTGCTGCTGCATGTGGTGGACATAAGCCACCCCGACTTTGAGGAACAGATAAACGTGGTAGAAAAGACACTTGCCGACCTGGGTTGTGCTGACAAACCTTCGATGATAATCTTCAACAAGATTGATGCCTACACCTGGCAGGAGAAGGAGGAGGACGACCTCACACCAGTGAAGAAAGAAGAAATTTCGCTCGACGAGCTGAAGCGCACATGGATGGCTAAGCTCAATGACAACTGCCTCTTCATCTCTGCCAAAGACAAGATAAACATCGACGAGTTCCGCGATGTGATATATAAGAAAGTCCGCGAGCTGCATGTGCAGAAATATCCTTACAACGACTTCCTTTGGACTAACCCCGAATAACGAAATATCTAAACAATATGGAGTACAGAAACCTTTCATACAACGAGATTGAAACCTTGGAGCAACAGGGTTGTCGCAGCACCTCATGGGAACAGGTGATGGTGCCAGAAGATTTTGACACCAACTCACTGAGGAATGTGTGCTTTGACGGCGATGTGCGCATTGGCAGAGGCGTTCGCATCAACAATGTGGGCATAATCAGAACCACTGACGGTGCCACCTTTGGCGAGGACAACCTGATAAGCGTAAAGAACGAGACAGGCAACGGCAATGTGGTGATATACAGCGGACTGAGTTCGCAGACAGCAGCCATGATGGTAAGGGCTGCTGAGAAGGAAGACCACGAGCTGTTTGACAAACTGCGCCACATGGCTACACTCTACGCCAAGGAGGTGATGCCAGCATGTACTACCATAGGCGATAATGCCACCATCATGGATTGCAGGGAACTCACCAATGTGGTGATAGGCGACGAGTGCGAGCTCTGTGGTGCCTCACGCCTCATTGACTGCACCCTCTCCTCTACCCCAGATGCTGCTATATATATAGGTGACGATGTGATAATGGAGAATGTAGTGGCACAGGCTGGCTCTACCATAGTGGATGGAGCGAAGCTCTACGACAGTTTCGTGGGCGAGGCTTGCCACATAGGACGAGGATTCACCAGCGAGGGTTCGTTGTTCTTTGCCAACAGCCACATGGACAATGGCGAAAGTTGTGCAGCCCTCTGCGGACCGTTCTCAGTGAGCCACCATAAGTCTTCACTCATAATCGGAGGCGAGCACTCCTTCTACAACGCTGGCTCAGGCACCAACTTCTCTAACCATGCCTACAAGATGGGACCTATACACTATGGCACTATGGAGAGAGGTTCTAAGACTGCCAGCGGAGCCCACATTCTGTGGCCTGCCCACATAGGAGCATTCTCTATGGTTATGGGTAAGGTGCAGACACATCCTGACACCTCGCTCTTCCCCTTCTCTTATGTCATAGCTGAAGGACGCAAGACTATGCTGGTGCCTGGTCGCAACCTGACCACAGTGGGCACCTACAGAGACGTGATGAAATGGCCTAAGCGAGACAAACGTCCTGCTGAGGGTCGTAAGTCGCTTATCAACTACGACTGGCTCTCGCCTTATGTTATAGAGCGCATTAAGGCTGGCATGAACTGCCTGCTTGAGATGCAGTCTGAACAGGGCTATGATGCTGAGGAATACACAGGCAAGGGATTTACCATCACAGCCTCTGCCCTGCAGCATGGTCTGGAATACTACAAACTCGCCCTCCGCATGTATGGCAATGCCAGCAGCACTGACGACTGGACTGACCTTCTGGGTCTCCTCACCCCTACAGAGGCTGTGGAACAGATAAGGGAAGACATACTCAATGACGACATCAACGACATAGCAACCCTCGAAAACCGTTTCAAGAATATCTTTGACGGCTACAACCAGTGGAAGGGATGCAGCGACAATGATTCTGATACAGAACAGGCTTACGAGAAATGGCTCGATGCCATTCGCCACGACGCTGAGAGAGAGTATGAGATGGGTGATGTGAGCGAGCAGCAGATAACTGAATTCCTCGACTCAATAAGTTAATCATTAGAACAATAATAATACAAAAACATAATGGCTAATCCAGAATTCAAGTATGCGCCAATGTTCCAGCTTGGCGAAGACAAGACAGAATACCGTCTTATTTCAAAAGAGGGTGTGTCAATAAGCGAATTTGAGGGCACACCAATCCTGAAGGTTTCTAAGGAGGCTCTCGAACTGCTTACCACTCAGGCTTTCCACGACGTAAACTTCATGTTGCGCAGAGAGCACAACGAGAAGGTTGCTTCTATACTTAACGCGCCTGATGCATCAGACAACGATAAGTATGTAGCACTCACCATGTTACGCAATGCCGAAGTAGCTTGCAAGGGTCAGTTGCCTTTCTGTCAGGACACAGGCACAGCGATAATTCACGCTGAGAAGGGTCAGCAGGTGTGGACAGGATTTGAGGATGAGGAACCTCTTGCCAAGGGGGTTTATAACACCTACACCCAGGACAACCTGCGCTACTCACAGAATGCCCCACTCGATATGTATAATGAGGTGAACACCCGTTGCAACCTGCCTGCACAGATAGACATCGAGGCTACAGAGGGCATGGAGTACCGTTTCCTTTGTGTGGTAAAGGGTGGTGGCTCAGCCAACAAGACCTACCTCTATCAGGAGACCAAGGCTCGCATACAGAACCCTGGCACTCTGGTGCCTTTCCTCGTTGAGAAGATGAAGAGTCTGGGCACTGCTGCCTGTCCTCCTTATCACATCGCATTCGTCATTGGCGGTACATCGGCTGAGAAGAACCTGCTCACCGTAAAACTCGCCTCAACAAAATACTACGACTCGCTGCCTACCACTGGCGACGAGACTGGTCGTGCCTTCCGCGACATAGCCTTAGAGGAGCAGTTGCTTGAGGAGGCTAAGAAGATTGGTTTCGGAGCACAGTTTGGTGGTACTGCCTTCGCCCACGACATCCGTGTGGTTCGTCTGCCTCGTCATGGTGCTTCCTGCCCTATCGGACTGGGCGTCTCTTGTTCTGCAGACCGTAACATCAAGGCTAAGATTACTAAGGATGGTATCTTCATCGAGAAGATGGACGACAAACCTTACGAGTTGATACCAGAGGCATTGCGCAAGGCTGGCGAAGGCGACGCAATAAATATCAACCTCGACCAGCCTATCGCTGACGTTTGCAAGGAGTTGAGCAAATATCCTGTCTCTACCCGTGTAAACCTCAATGGCACCATCATCGTGGCTCGTGATATAGCTCACGCTAAGATCAAGGCTCGCCTCGACAATGGCGAGGGAATGCCACAATACTTCAAGGACCACCCAGTGCTCTATGCTGGTCCTGCCAAGACCCCTCAGGGAATGCCTTGCGGTTCTATGGGACCTACCACGGCAAACCGTATGGACCCATACACTGACGAGTTCCAGGAGAATGGCGGCTCGCTCATCATGATTGCCAAGGGCAACCGTACCCAGGTGGTAACTGACAGCTGTAAGAAGCATGGAGGCTTCTACCTCGGCTCTATCGGCGGTCCTGCTGCCTTCCTCTCTTCAAGCAACATCAAGAGCATCGAGTGTGTGGAGTACCCAGAACTGGGCATGGAGGCTATATGGAAAATCCGCGTAGAGAACTTCCCTGCTTTCATCCTTGTTGATGACAAGGGCAATGATTTCTTCAAGCAGTTTTGAATGAAGAATGAAGAATGTAGAATGAAGAATTAATTATAACAAAAACAATAACAAAAACAATGGAACAGAAAATTCCCTACAAGACCTACCTTTCAGAAAACGAGATACCAACAAAATGGTATAATGTGCGTGCAGATATGAAGACCAAGCCAGCACCATTGGTAAACCCTGGCACTGGCAAGCCTCTGACAATAGAGGAGATGAACCCTATCTTCTGCGAGGAACTCAACAAGATGGAGCTGGACAACGACACCAAGTGGTTCGACATTCCTGAAGAGGTGCTTGAGTTCTACAAGATGTACCGTCCTTCACCTCTCACACGTGCTTACTTCCTTGAGAAGGCTCTCGACACTCCTGCCCATATCTATTATAAGTTTGAGGGCAACAACACCTCTGGCTCACACAAGCTCAACTCTGCCATAGCCCAGGCTTACGTGGCTAAGAAGCAGGGACTGAAGGGTGTGACCACCGAGACTGGTGCTGGTCAGTGGGGCACGGCACTCAGTATGGCATGTGCCTTCCTCGGCTTAGACTGTAACGTGTATATGGTAAAGTGTTCATACGAGCAGAAGCCATTCCGTCGTGAGGTGATGCGCACCTATGGCGCCAGCGTAACACCATCGCCAAGCGAAACCACCGAGGTGGGCAGAAAGATTCTTGCTGAGCACCCTGGCACCACTGGTTCATTAGGTTGTGCTATCTCTGAGGCTGTAGAGGCTGCCGTCACTCATGAGGGCTACCGTTATGTGCTCGGCTCTGTGCTCAATCAGGTGCTCATCCACCAGACCGTCATTGGTCTTGAGGTACAGGCAGCACTGAAGAAACTCGGCGTCAAGGCTGATATGATTATAGGTTGTGCTGGTGGCGGTTCTAACCTCGGCGGACTTGCTACCCCATTCATCGGCGAGATGCTTCGTGGCGAGGCTGACTATAAGATTATCGCCGTAGAGCCTGCTTCTTGTCCAAGTTTCACTCGTGGTAAGTTTGCTTACGACTTCTGCGACACTGGTAAGATATGTCCGCTTGCTAAGATGTACACCCTTGGCAGTCAGTTCATTCCAAGCGCCAGCCACGCTGGTGGTCTGCGTTTCCACGGTATGAGCCCTGTCCTCTCTCAGCTCTATCATGACGGACTCTTTGAGGCTCGCGCCGTAGAACAGACCTCTGTCTTCGAGGCTGCCACCCTCTTTGCCCGTACTGAGGGCATACTGCCTGCACCAGAGTCAAGCCACGCCATCCGTGCTACCATCGACGAGGCTCTCAAGTGCAAGGAGACTGGCGAGGCTAAGAACATCGTTCTCGGACTCACTGGCACTGGTTACTTCGACCTCGTGGCATACGAGAAATATAACTCACACGAAATGGGCGACTACATCCCTACTGACGAAGAACTGCAGCAGGCATTCGCTCAGCTTCCAAAGATTTAATATTTGTACCTTGTACTTTGTACCTTGTACCTTGTCACCTTGTACTTGAGTGTCTCTCCTCATTAACATACTCCTATTCTCAGTGGGCTTGTTGGCTATCATCAAGGGTGCCGACTGGCTCACTGACGGTGCAGCCTCCATAGCCGAGCGTTTTGGCATCCCTACCCTCGTGGTGGGACTCACCATCGTTGCCATTGGCAGCAGCGCACCAGAGTTTGTGGTCAGCGTTCTTTCTGCCATACAGGGCAATGCCGACATAGCGCTGGGCAATATCGTGGGCAGCAACATCTTCAACATCCTTGGCATCATGGGTGTCACGGCATTGGTGCGCCCTGTCATAGTGCAGCGAAGCAACGTGCTCTACGATGTACCTTTCGCCGTCCTCTCCAGCGTGGCAATAGCTGCAACGGTGTTATTACCCGACAGTTGTGGCAAGCGAGAGCTGGGACGCGGCGAGGGCATCCTGATGCTCTGCTTCTTTGCCATCTTCATCTGCTACACCCTTTCCATAGCGTCGAGCATGAAGGTGACGCAGGAACAGAAATCCTCCAAGTCCGTCGCGCTCTGGAAGTCTGTCCTTGGCGTGGTAGTGGGTCTGGCACTGCTCCTCTTAGGTGGCAACTGGCTCGTTGACGGAGCCTCAGGCATAGCATCGTCCATGGGCATCAGCGAGAGCATCATAGCCCTCACCATCGTCAGCATCGGCACCTCAGCCCCTGAGCTCGCCGCCTCTGTCATGGCAGCCAAGAAAGGTGATACCGCTATGGCATTAGGCAATGTGGTGGGCAGTGTGGTCTTCAATGTCTTCTATGTCCTGGGCACGGCAGCAGCCATACAGCCGCTCAGCGCAAAGGGCATCACCACCATCGACATCATCATCTTGCTCGTCTCCTCCGTCCTGCTCTGGATTTTCTGCGCCTTTGGCAAGAAAAACTACACCCTCACCCGTACCGAGGGCTTCATCTTCATCCTCCTGATGATAGCCTACTACGTTTACCTTATAATAAATGAATGAAGAATGAAAATTACCCTCTAACCTCTCAACTCTAACCTCTAACCTGTCTCTAAACTCTAAACTCTCAACTCTCAACTGTCATGCTTCTCTATCTCAACATAGCATACACCACCCAGTTTGGCAACGACCTCTATGTCAACATACGCCAGGCTGACGGCACCCTTCTCACCCAGCGCATGACACAGTGCGGCAACGGGCAGTGGCAGTTCACCTATCGTTTCGAACCTAATGGTGCCGAGTATCTCGACTATTACTATTCTGAGCAGAAGGGCAACGAAGTCATTCACCACGAATGGACTCCCCACGCTCATCGCATAGCCATCAGTCAGCAGGGTGTTACGCAATATACCACCTACGACACATGGATAGACATCCCTGAGGACACCTACCTCTATAGCTCTGCCTTCACGCAGTGCATCAACAGGCGCGCTCCGCGTCAGACTTACCGTCGTCCTAACCCAGCCGTGCTGCGACTCAAGGTCAGGGCACCGCAGTTGCGTGGAGGCGAACGTCTGATACTCTGCGGAGGACATCCCGTACTGGGTGACTGGCATGTTGATCGTGGCATTCCCTGCATCGAACAGGCACCCAACGAGTGGACGTGTGATATTGATACGGAATACACCGCAAACCAGAGTCTCGACTTCAAGTTTGTTGCCGTGAAGGATGGCGACGAACTCAACCAGCCCATGTGGGAGACTGAAGACAACCGCTACATCCGCGTACCCCAGTTGCGTCGTGGTGAGATTGAGGAGCATGAGATGTCACAGGCATTCTTTGAGATATATAATGTCAAGAAGGCTGGCACCCTCGTTCCCGTCTTCTCCCTGCGCACAGAGGGCAGTTTCGGAGTGGGCGACTTCGGCGACCTCAAGCGCATGGTCGATTGGGTGGCATACACCAACCAGCGCATACTGCAGGTACTGCCTATCAACGACACCACGATGAGCCATACCTGGGGCGACTCCTACCCCTACTCCTGCATCTCCATCTTTGCCCTCCATCCGCAATACATCGACCTCAGGCAGTTGCCTGCCCTGAAGGACAAGAAGAAAGCAAAGGAGATGGAGTCACTGCGCAAACAGCTCAACCAGTTGCAGCGCATCGACTACGAACGCATGATACACGCCAAGGAGGAATACCTCCAGTTGCTCTTTGAGCAGGAAGGCAGCGCCACCCTGCGCAGCAAGGCTTTCAAGGAGTGGTTTGACGAAGAGCAGCACTGGCTCGTGCCTTACGCACAATACTGCTATCTGCGCGATAAGAACGGCACAGCCGACTTCACCCAGTGGCATGACCACCACACATGGAACGAAGAAGACCGTAGCATACTCTCCAACCCTCGCACCAAGGAATACAAACTCGTTTCCTTCTTCTATTACGTGCAGTTCCTGCTGGCAGAGCAGATGAAGGGTGCTCACGAATATGCACGTTCCAAGAACATCATACTCAAAGGCGACATCCCCATCGGCGTGCAGCGACTGGGCTGCGACGTATGGCAGGAGCCCCGCTACTTCAACCTCAACGGTCAGGCAGGCGCACCGCCAGATGATTTCTCCGTCAACGGACAGAACTGGGGCTTCCCCACCTACAACTGGGATGAGATCTTAAAGGACGACTGCCAGTGGTGGGTGCGCCGATTCCAGAACATGCAGAAATACTTCGATGCCTACCGCATCGACCACGTACTCGGTTTCTTCCGCATCTGGGAGATACCTACCCACTCCGTACACGGACTGCTCGGGCAGTTCCAGCCAGCCCTCGGACTCCGTCCTGAGGAAGTAGAGGCATACGGCTTAGAGTTTAAGAAAGACCTCTTCACCCGTCCTTACATCACCCAGGAAGTGCTTCAGGCAGTCTTTGGCGACAATGCCGCCTTCGTCCGCGACCACTTCCTTGAGCCCTTCAAGGACGGCTACTACCTCATGAAACCCGAATACGACACCCAGCGCAAAGTCGAAGCGTGGTATAATGCGCAGAGCGCAATTCAAGACGCTTCGCTGGTTCAAGGGGAATTATCAATTGTCAATTGTCAATTATCAATTATCCGCGACGGTCTCTACACCCTCATCAGCGATGTGCTCTTCGTTCGCGACCATAAGAATCCAGAGCTCTATCATCCGCGCATCACGGCGCAGCACTCCTATGTCTTCAAGATGCTACTGAGCGACAATGAGCGTCGCATCTTCAATCGTCTCTATGATGATTATTTCTATAAGCGCAACAATGACTTCTGGCAGCGCGAGGCAATGAAGAAACTGCCTAAGCTGATAGAAGCCACTGAGATGCTCGTCTGCGCTGAAGACCTCGGTATGATACCACCGTGCGTGCCTACCGTCATGAACGACCTCAGGATACTCTCGCTCGAGGTGCAGTCTATGCCTAAGGAATATGGACTGCAGTTTGGTTATCCAGACCGCTACCCTTACCGCAGTGTGTGCACCATAGACAGTCATGACATGCCAACCCTGCGCATGTGGTGGGATGAGGACGAAGTCAGGGCGCAGCGCTATTACTCACAGATGCTTGGACGACGCGATGAAGCGCCCCACCCTCTTCCAGCGTGGCTGGCACGCGACATCATGCTGCGCAACCTCCAGTCAGGTTCCATGCTCTGCATCCTCTCGCTGCAAGACTGGCTCGCCATCAGCGACGAGCTCAAGCTTGCTGATGCCAGTGCCGAGCGCATCAATATTCCAGCAAATCCCCATCACTACTGGCGTTATCGCATGCATATCAACATCGACGACATGCTCAGCAACCACCGTTTCTGCGACGACGTTGCTGAAATGATAACGCAAAGCGGCAGGTAATTAAAAAGGTGGTACTCTCATGAGTATCACCTTTTAATTTGCGTATTTTTTGAAAGTCAGGAGCGCCTATGGCTACGCAACGGGTTCCGAGCTTGCTCGCCTGAGCACCAACTGGAGCGCAAGAACGGGAACAAGGTACAAGGTGACTAAGTACAAGGTACAATTATTTTGATATTTAACAAAAACAAAGAAAACCCCTGTCAAGGGCATAAGTCTTTCAGACTCTCGCAGACCTTCAAGTGATATGTTCTTTATGTGCAAGCACCTAAGCCCTTATCCCTTGCAGTCCTGCACCCTCCTGACGTCAGGTTATGCCCTTGTCAGGAAAAACATTAAAAACCAGAACTCGCGGAGCGAGTACGATACGGCGCAAGCGCCTACGATACGTGGCTACGCCACTACGAAACGCGAGCAGAGCTCGCTACGAAAACTATGGTCAAGGGGTGTTCCCGTTCCCGTTAACGTTCCCGTTACTCGCTGAGTGTGTGATCTTTGTTTTTCCACTCGGAGAGTGGGGTTTTTTCTTTTTGAAAGTTGCGACATCCATAGATTTGTCATGGTGTTGGTAAGAATATGATGTAAGCTCGCTTACAATCAGATTCTTGACTACAGCAGGACAAGGCACACAGTGCCAAACTTTCAAAAAGGGTTATTCTTGTTTTTGTTTTACTCGTTGTACTTTGTAAACTTCGTACGAAACGTGGCTATGCCACTACGAAGACGAAAACGAAAACGTTCCGAGCTGGTTGCAGTCTTTTTTTGCAGTCAAAAACAAAACCACTGCATCGAATTGGTGCGGTGGTTATATTTAAAAATGTTGCAAATTACTTCTAAATCTTCTTTATTGGGTCACAGGTGAGCCCCACTCCGAGTTTCTTGAGAATCTTGCGGTCAACCTCAGAGAGCATCACGGTGGCGTGAGCCTGACAGCCCTTGAAGTCGGGCAGTTTCTCGAGTGCCTTGACGCAGGTGTCGTTGACCTGTGACAGCACTGAGAGTGCCACGAGCACCTCGTCGGTATGCAGTCGCGGATTCTTGCCCTGCAGGTACTCGACCTTCATCTTCTGTATCGGCTCAATCATGTTCTGAGGAATGAGTTTCAGGGAGTGGTCTATGCCTGCCAGATGCTTCATGGCATTGAGCAGCAATGCTGCGCAAGAGCCGAGCAGGTCGCTCGCCTCAGCCGTGATGATGGTGCCGTCCTCAAGTTCCATAGCGGCACTTGGTATGCCTCCGTTACGAGCCTTACGCTCCTTTGCGGCTACGGTAACCTTACGGTAGTCGGTATTGATGCCTGCCTGATTGAAGAGCAGCTGTATCTTCTGCACCTCAGCCTCATTGCTGGCGCCGTTGGCAAACTTATTGGTTGCATCATAGTAACGGCGTATAATCTCATTCTTGGATGCCTCGCAGCACACCTCGTCGTCGCTGATGCAGAAGCCCACCATATTCACGCCCATGTCGGTAGGCGACTTATAGGGGTTATGGCCATAGATGCCCTCAAACAGGGCGTTGAGCACTGGGAATATCTCAATGTCGCGGTTGTAGTTGATAGCCGTCTTGCCATACGCCTCAAGGTGGAAGGGGTCAATCATATTGACATCGTTGAGGTCTGCCGTAGCAGCCTCGTAGGCTATATTGACTGGGTGCTTCAAAGGCAGTGACCACACTGGGAAGGTCTCAAACTTAGCGTAACCAGCCTCTATGCCACGCTTATGCTCGTTGTAGAGCTGTGACAGGCACACCGCCATCTTGCCTGAACCTGGTCCAGGAGCGGTGACTATGACGAGCGGACGCTCCGTTACGACATAGTCGTTCTTGCCGAAGCCCTCATCAGAGGCTATGAGCTGCACGTTATGTGGATAGCCGTCTATAAGATAATGTACGTAAGACTTGATGCCCATACGTCCCAGACGCTTACGGAAGTCGTCGGCGGCATGCTGTCCGTTGTAGTGGGTGATGACCACCGAGCCCACCATGAAACCGCGCCCGATGAACTCGTCGCGCAGGCGCAGCACATCCTCGTCGTAGGTTATACCGAGGTCGGCACGCACTTTGTTGCGCTCTATATCCTCAGCGCTTATCACTATCACTATCTCTATCTGGTCGCTAATCTTGCTGAACATACGCAGTTTGGAGTCAGGCTGAAAACCTGGCAGCACGCGGCTGGCGTGATGGTCGTCAAAGAGTTTGCCGCCCAGTTCCAGGTACAGTTTGCCCTTGAACTTAGCTATACGTTCCTTAATGTGTTCAGACTGTATGCTGAGATACTTGTCGTTGTCAAATCCTATTTTCATTATCTATTATTTTTTATTAGAGAAGTTAGAGAAGTTAGAGAAGTTAACGTGGCTTGCAGCCACTTAGACAATACCATAAACTATATGATAGTCGTAGCATTTGTCTTTAACTCCTAAGCTCGAAGAGCGCTAACTCCTTTAACTCCTTTAACTCCTAAAAGTCGAGCTAAATCTTAGCCTTACCCCAGCGCCAGCGAAGTCGGCGGACATGGGGGCTGCTACTTTTCTTATATCTACGGTGACTGCCTCAGCCTTGGCGTGCATGGCGAAGACGGCACGGGCTATGCGGCCTGCCACATGCTCGAGAAGGTTGCTGGGTTGTTGCATCTCTTGCTTCACTATATCGACGAGGGTGGCATAGTTCAGCGTATCGCTGACGTCGTCGCTGGTGCATGCCTGCTCTAAAGGATAGTCCACACAGAGGTTGACAACATAGTCGTTGCCAACCACCCTTTCCTGCTTGTTCACGCCATGAAAGGCATGCAGGCGCATATCCTTTATATATACCTGCCCCATGATATATTATGCCTCGCCCTGACTACCAAACGGATTGGCTGTCTTAGGGGCAGAGCCCTGAGGACCGTTGCCGAGGTTGATCTTGCCAAACTCCTGCTCGTAGCGCATGATGTTGTCTTGCAGCGCCATGGCGAGACGCTTGGCATGTTCTGGAGCCAGCACCACGCGGCTTACCACCTGAGCCTTAGGAGTGCCAGGCAGTGTGGAAGCCAAATCGACTATAAACTCAGCGTGAGAGTGGGAAATGATAGCGAAATTGCTGTACACGCCCTTAGCCATATCCTGAGAGATATCTATCTGCAGCTGCTGTCCCTGTTGGTTGTTGTTACTCATTTTCTTTCTATATTTTTGTTAAGTGTTTAATTTTCAATCTTATAATTGTCAGTCTCATTTTTAACGTCGCAAAGTTAATGAATTTATTTTATAAATAGAAAAGGTGTAGTTGTATTTTTTTTGCAGTTTCTTAATAAAAATTAAAAGTAATAAGGCACTCTTCTTATTTTCCTTATTTTTTGTAACTTTGTAGTCCAAAACGATGCCATCGTGATGAAAATCAGGCTTATCATACTAATAATCAGCATACTCACCTTTATTCCCAACGTCGATGCGAAGCGTTTTACGCTCGTCATTGACCCTGGACATGGAGGTCATGACGCTGGTGCCATAGGTGCCTTCTCTAAAGAGAAAGACATCAACCTGAAGACGGCACTCGCCCTTGGCAGGTATCTGGAGCGATACAGTCCTGACGTGAATGTTATCTTCACCAGAAAGACCGACGTGTTCGTAACGCTGCACGGAAGAGCCGACATAGCCAATAAGGCAAAGGCAGACCTCTTTATAAGCATACACACGAATGCCGCTCCGTCAAGACCATCGTCCATCAGAGGCATGGAGACCTACACCTTAGGTATGCACCGCGCTGCCGACAACCTGGCGGTGGCAAAGCGAGAGAATGAGGTGATATTGCAGGAGAAGGACTACAAGACCCGCTATCAGGGTTTTGACCCCAACAGCTCAGAGAGCTACATCATCTTTGAGTTTATGCAAGACAACAACATGCACAAGTCTGTTGACCTTGCCAAGTTTGTGCAGCATAACGTATGCTCCACCGCAGGGCGCCCCAACAAGGGCGTGAAGCAGGCTGGCTTCCTCGTGTTGCGCGAGACATCGATGCCCAGCTGTCTGATAGAGTTGGGCTTCATCTCTACCCCGAGCGACGAACAGCTGCTCAACGACGAGAGAAGGATAGACGACATAGCACGCGGCATATACCAGGCGTTCGCGCAATACAAAAACAAATACGACAACAGTATCACGATACCCTACAAGCCTGAGGACATTGCCCCCATAGTGCCGAGCCGCTCAGACTTCAGGCAAGAGACTGCGCCACAGGGCAACCCCGAACCGCCGTCAGTGATGCAGCCCGAAACGGACAGCAGGGTGCAGCAGGAGGGAACGGACTCCCCTACCCCAGAACCCAAGAAGAAGGTGTCGAAGCACGTGCCACTGTTCAAGGTCCAGATATTCGCCGTTGACAGGAAACTGCGCTCCAGCGATGCGCGTTTCAAGGGCAGGACAGACGCGGAGCACTACAAGGAGGGCGGCATGGTGAAATACACCATAGGCGAGTCAAACGACTACAACGAGATAAACCGCCTGAGAAAAGAACTCAACGCGCTCTTCCCTGGCTGTTTCGTAATAGCCTTCAAGGATGGCGACAAGATGAACATCAACGAGGCAATAAGGGAATTCAAACAAAACAGATGATATGAACAAGATATTCACCAAAGAGGTAAAAATAGCAATAGTGGCAATAGTGGCACTCGTTGCATTGTACTTCGGAATGAACTTTCTGAAGGGGCTGAGCGTTTTCAGCGACACCTCCACCTATAAGATGACCTTCAGCAACCTGAAAGGACTGTCAAGGTCAACCCCGATATATGCCGACGGATACAAGGTTGGTACAGTGACAGATATCATCTACGACTATAAGACGAACGGCAATATCACGGTAGAGGCTGAGATAGACCCTGAGCTGCGCATTCCTGCTGGTTCTACAGCAAGCATAGAGAGCGACATCATGGGCAACATCAAGGTGACGCTGCTGCTTGCCAACAACATGCGCGAGCGCATAGAGCCAGGCGGCACCATATCTGGTGCAACAGAAAACAGCACCATGGCACAGATGCAGGCTATGATACCAGTAGTACAGGCTATGCTGCCAAAGCTGGACAGCATAATGATATCACTCAACAAACTGCTTGCCGACCCAGCCTTAGCAACCACCCTGCATAATGCGGCTACCGTATCGGCAAACCTCACCACGACAACGACAGAACTCAACACACTCCTCGCAACACTTAATAATAATGTGCCAGGAGTGATGGAGAAGGCTAACAATACCCTCGCCAACACTGAGACCCTGACAGCAAACCTCAACAAGGTGGACATAGAGGGCACCATGGCAAAGGTGAACAACACCCTGAACAACGTGGAGCGCATAACCACAGCCATCAACAACAGGGAGGGCACGCTGGGACTGCTCATATACGACAAAGGACTTTACAATCATTTAAATACAACGCTTAACGATGCCGACTCCCTCGTAGTGGACCTGAAGGCACATCCTAAGCGCTATGTACACTTCTCAGTATTCGGTAGGAAGGACAAGTAAAACAAACACAACTGGCTACTATCACTCAGTGAAAGATTCTAAGGCACTCTGGCAGTCGTGCCAGGAGTACATACACAGAACCATAGGACAGGAAGAATATTCCCGTCTGTTCTCCTATGTCGAGTTTGAAGCCTTCAAGGTTGCCACATCGACATTGGTGCTCCGTGTGCCCAGCAACTATATCTGTGAGGAGATAGAAAGCAAATATCTCGACGTGCTGAGAGTGGCTATCGTCAACACCTTCGGCAAGATACGCCTTGACTGGAACATCATGCTGGTGGAGGCGGCAAAGGACAATAAGGGCAACAGACTCGTAGTGGAGAGTAACGATGACACGTTAGCACCTGACCAAAGTATTCTGACAGCTAAGGCACGAATAGAGAACAACCTGGGACAGGCGCCAGGCACACCGCAGGAGAGCAAGTTGCCACAGATAGACTCGCAACTGAACCCCAACCAGACATTCCGCACATTCATTGAGGGCAAGAGCAACAAGCTATCACGCTCCGTAGGACTGGCAATAGCTGAGCATCCTAACAACACGCAGTTTAATCCTATGTTTATCTTCGGACCGTCAGGATGCGGCAAGACCCACCTCGTGAATGCCATAGGCAACCACTGCAAGAAGATATACCCCGAGAAGAGAATACTCTACGTCAGCGCCAGGACCTTCCAGTTGCAGTTTACCAACGCCACCCACACGGGTCAGCAGAATGACTTCATAGCCTTCTACCAGACCATCGACATGCTCATTGTAGATGATATACAGGAATGGATGACAGCTACAAAGACACAGGATGCTTTCTTCTACATCTTCAACCACCTGTTTAAGAACGGCAAGCGACTGATAATGGTGAGCGACCGCACACCAGCCGAGATGGAGGGTATGAGCAAGCGCCTGCTCACACGTTTCTCATGCGGACTTATGGCTGAGATGCTCAAGCCAAACAAGCAGCTCTGCATCGACATACTTAATAAAAAGATCGCGCGCGACGGTCTGACACTACCAAATGATGTGGTGGAATACATAGCCAAGGTGGCTGACGGTTCGGTAAGAGAACTGGAGGGCATCATCAACAGTCTGATGGCATATAGCGTGGTGTATAGTTCAAATATCGATATGGACCTGGTGGAGCGAGTAGTGAAACGTGCCATAAAGACTGACAACATCCCACTCACCGTGGATGACATACTCGAACATGTTTGTAGCTTCTATGGTGTTTCGCCCAATGACGTAAAGGGTAAGTCGCGCAAGCGCGAAGTGGTGGTTCCACGTCAGTTGTCTATGTATCTGGCAAAGAAATATACCAACCTGCCCGTATCACGTATCGGCAAACTGATAGGTTCGCGAGACCACAGCACAGTGCTTCACAGCATAGCGCTGATAGAAGAGACCATCAATAGCAACAAAGCTTTTGCCAAGGAAGTGAAAGAAATAGAACGCAACCTCGACATTAAGAAAAAGTGATTTAGGTCAATATATCTCTTAAAAAATATTAAATACAACACTGAGGTGTTAATAAATCAAGTCATATAGCGCATTTATCATTGCTATATGGCTTTTTTTCTATACCTTTGCAACAATTAATGAAAAAATTGTGCGCGCAAACAATAAATGTGCAAGGAGCGCGTTACATATTCAGAACACTAACGAAAATTAAGGAGTTACTAACCAATGAGTTTGAAGAAAATACATCTGATTATTACAATAGCATTATTGACCCTCGTGTCGATACCTGCGCTTGCACAAGATTTGCTTGCCCGTCAGGCTCCAGTAGATCGTCGCATGCGCTCACTTGATACTCTCGCGCTTCGCTCCGCCATAGAACGTGAGGAAGCTCGCACTCCTGCATCACAACTGTATGATGATTGGAACAACACCTACGCACACCGTGCAACAGAGTTACCAGACTCTTTCCGCATAAACCTTAAGCATTTCTGCATGCCATGTAAGAGCCGCGTCGTTACAAGTAACTTCGGCGCTCGCTGGGGAAGAGCACACAAAGGTCTTGACATCAAGGTGTATATCGGCGATACAATACGCGCTGCCTGGTCAGGAAAAGTACGCATCGTGAAATACGAAGGCGCTGGATATGGAAAATATGTCGTGATTCGTCATAACAACGGACTCGAAACAATATACGGACACATGAGTGCTTGGCTGGTTGAGGAAAACCAGACCGTGAAAGCAGGACAGCCTATAGGACTTGGTGGCAACACTGGTCGCTCAACAGGCTCTCACCTTCACTTCGAAACCCGTCTCTGCGGTGTAGCACTCAACCCTGCAATATTCTTTGACTTCCGCAATCAGGATGTCGTAGCAGACTACTACATGTTCCGCAAGTCAACCTATGAGCACGAGGCTATTGCTGCCAATGCTCTCCGTGGCAAGATTGGTAATGGTGGCTATGAAGCTTCAGACGTTAGAGGCGAGACAATGCCTGGCGGTGGTGCCGTGGCACAGCAGAGTGCACCAGCCAACCGTATGCAGAATGCAGAGATTCGCTACCACAAGGTGGCTGCTGGCGAGACCCTTTACAGAATCGCAAAGAGACGCGGTCTGACTGTTGATGAGCTCTGCAAACTCAACCATCTATCAAAGGATGTCAAGGTGCGCCCAGGACAGTTGCTCCGTTACTCTTAAGTATTTGAAAAATCTCCTTTCATAATCATAAAACATAACTTTGCATTGGACCTGCTCAGACGTGAGTCTCGGCAGGTCTATTTTTTCAAAAAAAACTTGATAATGGAAAAGATAACAAGTCTTCAAAATCCCAAGATAAAACATCTGCTGACACTGCAGCAAAAGGCATCGCTACGCAAGGAAGAACAGCTCTTCGTAGTAGAGGGACTGCGCGAACTCACCCACTGCATCAAGTCGGGCTATGAGATAGACAGCGTCTTCACAATATCATACGACGACTATCTGATAAACATCCAGGTGCCCTACCTCACCCTCTCGCCCACCATGCCTGCTGTCTATGAGGTGTCAGGCAAGGTTTATGAGAAGATAGCCTATCGAGGTTCTACCGAAGGTGTTATCGCCATAGTCAAGGCAAGACAACATACCCTCACAATGCTTGAAAACAATGCCACAACCAATCCTGTGTATGTGGTACTTGAAAGCGTGGAGAAGCCAGGCAACCTTGGTGCCATCTTGCGTAGTGCTGATGCAGCAGGGATAGACGGCGTGATAGTTTGCGACCCTCTTACCGACCTCTATAATCCCAACCTCATCCGCAGTTCCATTGGTGCCATATTCACTGTGCCAGTAGCCGTCTGTTCTTCTGAGGAGTGTATTGCCTTTCTCAAAGAACACAAAATACAAATCCTCACGGCTCAGCTGCAGGACTCCAATCTCTACTACGAACAGGATATGACCAAGGGAACGGCAATTGTGATGGGTACGGAATCTACAGGACTCACTGACACATGGCGTAAGGCTGCCGATGCCCACATACGCATTCCTATGCTTGGCAAACTCGATTCTCTCAATGTTTCCGTCTCTGCCGCCATACTTATGTATGAAGCGGTAAGGCAGAGAAGGGTTAACGGTTAAGGGTTAAAGGTTAAAGGTTAAAGGTTAAAGGTTAAAAAAACGCGAAGCTCAATTGAGCCTCGCGTTTTATTGTTATCGTTAACGTTAACGTTCCCGTTTTTATTCCTTCGGTGCCTGACCTATCAGACTCATAAACTCATCCAGTTTTGGAGTGATGATAATCTGGGTGCGACGGTTCTTAGCCTTGCCACTTACTGTAGTGTTGTCGGCTATTGGGTTATACTCACCCCTACCGCCTGCAGTGAGACGCTTAGGATCTACGCCATACTTGTTCTGCAGAGCCTGTACCACGCTTGACGCACGAAGACAAGAGAGATCCCAGTTGTTACGGATATTGGTCTGAGCGATAGGCACATCATCAGTGTTACCCTCTATCAGCACGTCATAGTCCTTGTAGTCCATGATAATCTTGGCAATCTTTGACAGAGTAGCATCAGCAGCATCGCTAATCTCGTAAGAACCACTCTTATAGAGCATATTGTCAGACAGAGAGATATATACCACACCCTTCAGCACCTGAATGTCAACATCCTTCAAATCCTCCTTTGACAGAGAACGTGTGAGGTTATTGGTCAGAACGAGGTTGAGAGAGTCGCTCTTTGATTTCACCTCTACCAAGTGACGGATATACTTGTTTGACTCGTTTATCTGATCCACCAGTTTGGTGATATTCACATTATTAGAGTTGGAGTTTGCAAGACTCTTCTCAAGACTACTCTGCAGGGCAGCATTATTTCCCTCACACGCAGCCAACTGATCCATCAGGCTGGCAATACGTGCATTGGCAGCAGCCAGCTGTTCACGTGCACCCTGATATGACTGTGTCAGAGACTTGTTTTCGTTTTGACAATTCTCCAAATCCTTCTTACTTGCGCAAGAGCTGATAGCGAGGCATCCAGCCACCACTACAGCGAAAAACAAAACTTTTTTCATAATTTCTTTTACTTTGTTTTTAGGTTCTTTATATTATAAAACCATCGTTGCAAAGGTAGGCATTTTATTCCATTCTCCAAAGAAAGACAAAACAAAATCACCTACTTTAAGCATTTTTAGGGATTAGAACATCCACTTCATGCCTGCTATGAAGCAGCGTCCAGGCTGTCTGATGCTGACATAGTCGTAATACTCCTTATTAAATATATTGGTAGCATTGACATAGAGTGAGTAATGGTGTGCATCCCACGATAGTCTGCCATCCATCAGGGCGTATGGGGCATTATCTGCCCCTACCCTGTCTTGCCATCGCCAGTTGAGCGACAGGTTGAGCCGCTTCCACACCCTACCGTCAGCATTCAGCAACAGTTTATGACGCAGATAGTCCATAGCATACTTGCTTGAGATCACATCCACCTGATAATCAGACTTTTCACTGATATAGCTATACCTCACGCCAAACTTCCTCAGCGGACATTCTTCACCCCATAGCTCACGTGCCAGAAAGTCCACATCAGCCTCGTAGCCCACATTATCCAACTGAAAGTTTACAGAATGGAAGATATCGTCCGTAGTACCATTCTCTCTGTATTTCACCCAGTCTATCATGTCAGTCTTATGACTGTAGAAGCCCTGTGCCTTAACCCTTAGTCCCTTGGCGGCATATTCTATGCCTATTTGCGCATCATTCGATTTCTCTGGCTTCAGGTCTTGGTTGCCTTCTATCCCCACTCCGCTATAATACAGGTCGGTAAATGTAGGCATCCTCAGCGCCATGTTCCAAGAAACAAAAACATCCAACTTCCCGTTAACGTTCTTGCGCTCCAGTGGGTGCTCAGGCGCTTCGCGGAACCCGTTCCCGTTAAAAATATTGTACTTCACATCCACTCCAGGGTATATCCTCCATTTCGTATCCAGTCCGTCATTCATATTGGCAAGCAGACCCAGCGAAGCATTGAGACGGTTTATCCTTACGTCATGTTCAAAGAAGAGCGAGACGTTACATCGCTGGTCGCGATACTTATAATGACCATCCTCAGGCATTGGTTTTCCTAATTTACTACTCTTGATACGTTCATCACGCACCTCCACACCAAGAAGGGTTTTACCCAGTGCCCAGTCTGTCCACGCATTTAGTGAGGCGCCTTTCGACTCTACACGGTGAAAGTTCTCCCCTACAGGCGAGTCCTTATGCCACTGGTAGTGGTCATACCAACGATTGAAGAAAGTTGAAAGCTGAAAGTTGAAAGTTGAAAGTTTGAAGGTTGCGTTCAACGCTGCCATCCACCTCTCGTTGCTCTCCCACTGGTCTCGACTTGCCGCCCCATAGAAAGTATTGGCTTCAAACGGTTTGTAGCTATAGCCAGCCTGCCAGTTAAGGCTCAATGATGAGTGTTGGGGTTTAAACGCACCCTGATAAAAAACTTTCGTAGAAGAAAATGCACTATTCTCCGTAGCACCATCACTTCGAGTGTATCCTGCGCTGAGGGTATTGCTCACCGTCTTCGTGGTTACGCCAGCCCTGCCGTTCGCCCCTACATAACCATACGAACCGCCATAAACATTAACCAATCCTTGCCCATCTCTCGTCACTATATTCACGGCACCGTTAAAGGCACTCGTGCCATAGACGCGAGACGATGCTCCCTCTATTATCTCGATGCGCTCTATGTCGTCAGGAGAAACGGGGAAATCAGCTGAAAGATGTCCTGTGTGGGGCGAGGAAATGTTGACTCCGTTAAGAAGAATAGTGATTTGGTCAAAATTTCCTCCTCTTACTGAAATGTCCGTCTGAACACCAAAGCCACCGCGCTGACGGACATCCACGCCAGTGGCTAATTTCAATACGTCGTTAATAGTCTCTGCCGCTGCACGCTCTATATCGTCGCGCGTGATGACAGAGACAATCTTTGCCGCCTCCGACTGTGTCAAAGGGGCTCGGGAACCCATGACGACCACCTCGTCAAGTTTCAGTTCCTTGCGCTCGAGGCTGTCCTTAGCCATCTCTGCATTGGCACTCACGCTCTCTGCCTTGGCATGAGAGAGGGTGGCAACGCTGAGAGTGCCTATCAGAACCTCACGTCCAAGCACAGAGAACAGGCTGTAGCCATTTCTCGAAAAGTGCTTGAAGCGCAATGCCTTGTGGCGCATTCCAAATGTTGTCTTTTGCATTGTTTTTTGTAACTGAATAAATAAATAAAATGCTTACTGCGTAAGCAGACACAAAATTACTAATAAATGCTGAAATATCAAAATATACAAAGAATAATTTGGGTATTTTACAAATAATCCGTAACTTTGCACGAATATGAAGAAGATTATTACACTTTCACTCGCCCTGCTCGCCACTATGGGAGCTGGTGCACAAAGCAAACTGAACAGCACCATAACTGATATGCTCAGCAACGTGAATCAGCAGATAGCTGAAGCCCAGCAGCAGAATCGTAGCAACTCACTTGATACTTCTGGCAAGCAGTCGTGCCCCGTCGATACAGCAGCTATCCAGAAAGATATGGTCGTCAGTTTCAATGCCGACGGAACAGTAAGGACTGTTGATGTCGTAGCCATATTGGCTGATGGTGCCACATGCCCTACTGCCACCCTTGAGGCAAGAGGCATCAAGGTGAAAGATCAGGTGCGCAAGTTTGTGTTCCTCACAGTACCTGCTGACCAACTGGAGTATCTTGAAACCATAACGGAATTTGTTTCCCTTGACGAGAACACCGTTTATCACACCATGACCGACAATACCCGAGAAGTCGTTAATGTAAGCAAAATCAACGGTATCGACAGCAAGACCTACACTTTTGATGTACCTTATACAGGCAAAGGAGTAGTTATTGGCGTTGTGGACGCTGGTATAGACTATAACCACATCGCATTTAAGGATAGCGAGGGCTCTACACGAATAAAAAAAGTGGTGCATTACCCTACTTCCTCATCAATTGTCCAAGTAGTTACCACTCCAGAAGGCATTGCGGCTCTTACCTCTGATACCAATAGTGATGATGACAAGTCTCATGGCACCCATGTAGCGAGTTGCGCTGCAGGCTCTATCGTTGATGCTACTGTTGACTATGCTTTAGGGTCACGCAAAATAGGCGGTATGGCGCCAGAAGCCGACCTCGTGCTTTGTGGTGTTTCCAGCCTTACTACCCAGCACATAACCAAGAGTGTGGAAGAAATCACAAAAACTGCCAAAGAACTCAACGAACCATGCGTCATCAACTTCAGCTTTGGTACCGTTGGCGGCTGGCATGACGGCAACAACAGTACCAACAAGCTTATCAACGAGTATGCTGAAGAGGGCGTAATATTCTGTATGTCAACGGCTAACGATGCGTATTGCAAATGGACTGTTGACAAAACCATACCTGCAGATGGATACCTGAGATTTATCCCCAGAAAAGACAAACCAATAGCAAGCACATCAAAAGCATATATCCCTGCTCAGACCATAACAATTAATTTACCGCAGTGTACAAACTCTTCTGCTATTTCCTGGTCTTTTGAAGTAGTCGATTCTATTACAGGTGCAGTTACTACCCTTTCTCAAACTCCACTAAAGAATAACAGTGGAGACGTCATCACTCCTTCTATCAGTTTCAGTAATGATGCTTCTCATCAGAATTGGGTAAGAGGCACACTTTCACTCACAAAGAGTTATTTTGACGACAACAACAAATTCCTTGTTGTAAAACTGCGTAATGCCACTAATGCTGACTTGCGTGCGTATGCAATGTCTAGTCTTCACCTGATTAAGATTGACAATAAAGAGTATGATGTCTTTGCACGTACTGATTTTAACGGCTATAATTATGACAAGGGCACTGCCGACATAAGCATCAATAATGCATGTAGTGCAGAAAACCTCATCTCTGTTGGCGCATATACCATTGAACCTAATATAACGGGCTATGACGGAAAAGAATGGAAGGGGGGTACTGCAATGATTGCAAAAGTTGGTGCAGCAAACTCTACCGCAGCCTATTCCTGCTACGGCAGAGATGATTTTGGCAAAGCACATCCTGATGTGATAGCCCCTGGCACTTTCCTTGTGGCAGCGTATAGTAGATACGATACCAGCAAAGCTACCGTTACAGATGAGACAACATGGAATAACCAATATATCTGTGCATACCTCACTGGCAATGGCGATGACACTTACCTGTTCTACAGAAATCAAGGAACCTCTATGTCGTCACCTGTTGTGGCAGGTATTGTAGCGCTTTGGATGGAGGCATGCCAGCAATATGCTCCTGATCACGGATACCTCACCACTAACGACGTTCGTGAAATAATTGCAAATACATCACGCTCCTCTGTGGGTGGTGAAGATATCAAGATTACTTCAGGCAACAATATACAGCTCGGTTGCGGACTGATTGATGCAGAGGCAGGCATAAAGTATATCAAGGATAACTTCCCCACTGCCATTGCTGGTGTAAAGGCTAACGAATCTTCAACACCTGCAATCATAAAGAAATTTGTTGGCGGCGCTATCGTCGTTGAAAAAGACGGTCAACTCTATAACGCTGCAGGTCAGCGAGTGAAGTAATTACAAGGTACAAGGTACAAGGTACAAAGTACAAGGTATATAATAAGCGGTGCTTGGAAATTCTCCAAGCACCGCTTATAGTTTTCGTAGCAATCTTCGATTGCGTTTCATTATCGTTCCCGTTAACGTTCCCGTTACTCAAACTTCCATAACTGGAACTTTCTCCACACCCAGTGGTACACTCTGAATATTGGTTCCCATAGCACCTCCGAAGGATAATCTCGCAGGAACTGGAAGTTATGCCTCAAACGTGCAAAAGCGTATGACGCACCACGATAGTCCATCGAACCATTCGTTGTCTCCGCCCAGTTGTATCGATCATCAAACTTTCCGAAGTTTCCTCCTATCATTATCTCCTCAAGCAGTTTCTTACCCCTCTTCTCATCTGGTTTGCACAGCATCCTCTCCTCAGGCATCGCAAACACCTCACGCATCACGTACATCACTGCTCCCGCAAACTCCTTCAGTCCCAGCTTCTTGAATAGTTCAAGTCGCGCTCCGCGCTGGTTCAATACTTCGGCTGAAGCCTCAGAGTTCAAAGAGTTCAAGTCGCTCGCTTCAGCTCGCTGGTTCAAAAAGTTCAAACGCTGCGCTGGTTCAAAGTTCCCATTTACGTTCTTGCGCTCCAGTTGGTGCTCAGGCGCTTCGCGGAGCTCGTTTACGTTATCGTAGGCGCTTGCGCCGTATCGTAGCGAGCCATGCTCGCGTATCGTAGCAGGCTCTGCCTGCGTATCGTTATCATTAATGTTCTGCACTACAAAATAGTAGTCCAGAAGCTGTCTCAGTCCTATTCCCTCTTCAAATATATGCTTATAGAGGTGCAGCAACTGAAACACCACATTAAACTCCACTGACGGGATCTTATACCCATCATAAACCTTGAACTCCCTTGCTCTCTCTTGAACTCTTTGAACTTCTTGAACTTGCGAAGCACTTGAACCCTCTTGAACTTGCGAAGCAAACCACCTCTGCAACACCCCGTTCCTAAAGGGATTATACAGCCACGTTGGTCTATAGTGCACCTCAACAGGTGTTGCCTTCAGCACAGGGAAATCAAGGTTATGGTAATACACATACTCTCCCCTCTTCTTACTCAAACAGAACTCTATCACCGCCCTTACAGGATGTTCAAGGCGCGCTTCGCGGAGCCCGTTTACGTAGGCGCTTGCGCCGTATCGTAGCGAGCCATGCTCGCGTATCGTAGCAATATCTGATTGCGTATCGTTGGTGTTTGCCTTTGGCCAACACCATACATCTATATCCCCTGCCGACCTCAGCCCTTGGAGCCATTCAGGGTAATAGGCGAAGTTGCCCTGTCCCTTCAGTATAACGCAGTCAAAACCGTTCTCCTCAAAGAATCGGCTTATCACTCGGCAGTCCTCCGATACCTTCACATTATGCTCTCGTATCTTATCAGCCTTCACTGCCCATTGTCTGATTCTCTTGCCAGGAGGCATCTGCTCTTGGGGTAAACGCTCCACACCAGCAAACGCTATGCCTGCCAGCGACTGCTTCTTGCTCATCTCGTATATCTCCTCCCACTCCTCTGGAATAGGCACACGAGACAAACAGTGGCGATTACCTATCACCACCTGCAAGAGCTCAAAAAACAAGTCATTCACTACGTTCATCAGTTCAAACGCGCTTCGCGCTAGTTCAAGAATAGTTCAAGTCGCTACGCTGGTTCAAGAATAGTTCAAGTCGCTACGCTGGTTCAAGACGCTGCGCTAGTTCAATATTTAGAAATTATATTTTGAACCCTTATATTCACTCTCTGCTATAGAAGAAATAAACTTCATTATATTCGAGGTCAGATTTATGCATCTGGTGTATAATGACCTATATTCTTCCTCATTTATATATTCAGCGTCCAATGCACGAGCAATCTGCGAGCGGACCTCACCACATGATCCCTTTGCTATATATAAGAAGTTTATAAATTCCTTATTACCTGCCCTCTCAAATCCTTCTGCTATATTATCCATCACAGAACCTGCAGCTGCACGTATTTGCTGTACAAAGCGAGCATCATACTTAAACTCTGCCCTATTTGTATATGAGTATATATCCTTACTCAATTCCCTAGCCTTCTGCCAGATTACCAAATCCTCAAACCTATCAACTTTAGCCATACTTAAATATTACTTGAACTCCTTGAACCCTTTGAACCTTTCTTGAACCCTCTTGAACTCTCTTGAACCAGCACCGTTAGGTGCGCCTTGAACCATCTTGAACCCCTCTTGAACCAGCACCGTTAGGTGCGCCTTGAACCCCTAGTTTCCTCTTAGGTTTTTCGGCACTTTCTTCCTCCAGTTCAGTTTATGGAATGGAACGTTATTTATCAGTTTTTGCCAGTCCTCTTTTGATATTTCTCGTTCCACATGATCTCTCAACCACAACGCATGGTAGCTGTTTCCCTTCGGCATCTTTCTTATCATCTCAGGGTAACGCTTTGCTACATGTGAGAAGAACAGGTGAAATATATAGTATTCCACCGTACAGTTATAGTCATGCCAGTATGCATACAGCATATCCCTCACGTCTTTCAGTAAGGCATTGCCAGCCTCAGCGTGTATAAACCAGTTCGACATGCCCTCTACCCTGCCTTCTCTGTTGAAGTAGCGGTATATGAAGAGCTCGCTCTCCTGTATCTTCTGCCATGCCTGCCAGCATTTGCTATCCTTCGCTCCCACCTTAGGCGAAGCCCACACCGTAGAGTCTATCCATGTGCCACCATACTTAATCAGCAGTTCCAGCCTCAGCATATCACTAAATAGAGCAGGCGGTATTATCCCTTTCCTATATTTCCTGGTGACATACTCAGGCAGAGTCACATAATCTGTATAGTTCTGGGCATCCAGCACTATTATATCCTCCCTTATGCTCGCTCTAAGACTCTCCAGACACACCTTCACCAACTCTGGCGCATTCTCCATCCCCTGCAACCAACAGAACCAAATTGGAGCCCCAGAGGGACTGTTCAAGGAGTTCTTGCGCTCCAGTAGGTGCTCAGGCGAGCAAGCTCGGAGCAAGTCGCTACGCTGGTTCAATACTTCGGCTGAAGCCTCAGAGTTCAAGTCACTCGTTGCACTCGCTGGTTCAAGGTGGTTCAAGGGGTTCAAGGTGCTCGCTGATGCTCGCTGGTTCAAGTCTTCGGCTGAAGCCTCAGGGTTCAAACGCTGCGCTGGTTCAGAATCTTTGCGTAGCTTCGAAGAAGCGCTTTGTTCTTTGCGTAGAGATGCTGACTGACTGTTGTCAGAGGGTATTGAGATATTATCTTGCGAAAACTTGCTTTCAGCAAGATTATTACCGAGAGACACTGTAGAACCTTGGTTCTCAGCATCTCGTCTTTGCGAGAAATTATTATCGTTAGCGTTATCGTAGGCGCTTGCGCCGTATCGTAGCGAGCCATGCTCGCGTATCGTAGCAATCTCCGATTGCGTATCGTACTGGTTTACAAGTTCTTGATCAACAAGTCTCGTCACCACCGGATACACTGCTTTCAGGCTCCTTCCATGCAGTATGCACCTTATTATCTCCTTTATGCCGAGCCATAGCACACCCATCTTGGCGTATTGCCACACAAGGCGCATACCGCCAAATTGCTTGAATCGTGCTATCAGTCTGTCAAAGTCTTGCATTCTTTCTTGAACCATCTTGAACTGAGCTTTAGCTCTCTTGAACCAGCTCGCACCAGCGAGCGTCTTGCTCCGAGCTTGCTCGCCTGAGCACCTACTGGAGCGCAAGAACTCCCTCAAGCTTGCGCATATATGGCATTCAGCCGTTCCACATACTTTGTTGCAGAGAAGTTCTCCTGTATCGTCTTACGCGCTTCCACACTCATCTTGGCGAGCAGAGAACGGTCATCATCCAGTTTCTTCAGGGCTTCGCAAATGCTGTCTGCATCCTTTACCTTTATGAAGAGACCATTCTCCCCGTCCTTCACCACCGTAGGTATAGATCCAACCTTAGTCACTACAGGCACCACACCATAACTCATCGTCTCCAGTAGTGACATCGGCAATCCCTCGAAATACGTCGGCATCACAAACACATCAAGCGAATCAAGGAACTCCCTCTTCGCTTCTCCTGATACCAAACCGCAATACTCAAAATCCTCTCCTAACGCTTCTTCGAATTTAGGCAGATACTCCCCTTCCGTCTGCTCCTTACCAGCGAATCTAACCTTAAACTTCCTACCCTCCGCCTTGCATTTCTTCAAAGCCTCCAGCAGTTCCGTCATTCCCTTATTCGGCTCTATCCTACCCAAGTAGCCGAGCGTCAAGCTCGGGTGCTTCGCTGGTTCAAGGCGCGCTTCGCGTAGCTCGTTCCCGTTATCGTAGGCGCTTGCGCCGTATCGTAGCGAGCCATGCTCGTGTATCGTAGTGGCACAGCCACGTATCGTAGCAATCTCTGATTGCGTTTCGTTGCCCTTTGGGGCATCTGGGCAGTTTGGCAGCACCTCCACCCTCTTGGCACCAAATCTGCTTTGGAGGATTTCCTTTTCCCCCTCGCTCAGCACTATGAAGGGCACATCCCATGAGAACACCCATTTCAGTATTTTCTCCAACAGGAACGGTATCCTCGGCGCTGTCAGGAACAGTCCCCCATGCACATGCACCACCATCTTATATCCCTTCTTCAGTGCGTAGTGCATAAACCACGGGTCACGCAATATCGATGGTGCCGACAGAGGAAAAGAGTAATGAATTATTGTTTTCCTTTCTTCTCTCTGCTTGGACTTAAGGTTGTCTTTGTTGTCTTGGTTGTCTTCTTTGTCCGTTCCCGTTAACGTTAAACGCCACTCCCCATAGCACTTCCATATTCGTAGAAGTCTCCGCATAGCTCCCCCACTCTCCTTATCTGTCTTTCCTATCTGGAAATGCTGATACTCTCTCTCCTTATTATTCTCTATAATAAACTGCACTACAGTGCTAACCCCACTCACATTCTGAGTAGGGTCAAGTGATGGTGCTGTTATTATAATGTGAGGATGACTCATTAAGAAGTAAAATATGAACTAATCCTTTCCATAAATGGATAAAGCACGAACCATCTGATTTTGTTTAAAAAACAATCCATAGGGAATTCTATTCCACCAAAGGCTCTAATTGGAAAAAATGATACTGTTATTATATACAGCCACAACATATATCTGCTTTTTATAATTGGGTTATCCAATGATAACATCGTTGTTGTTTTACTTATTAATGGTTGACAAATAGTGCTGATTTTATTAATATCAATGGAATAATATATAAAAAGAGTGGAAACTACACAGTATAATATAGTACGTCCGAAATCACAAGATAATACAGTAAACATTGGTATCATTGCTATGAATTGAATTAATACAATATTTCCAATTCCATTCATCTTCTCTATATATACTTCTTTTTTTTTGAAATCTATATGAAGATTGAATTTCATTATAAAATATGTAGCTGTTAATGCTATACCTACACTTAATATTCGTTGAATACATAAAGACAAAGAATGGCTGTATATATAGTAATTCTCATCAAGATGAAAGTGTATTGCCGACATCAAATCATTATTGAGAAAAGCTACGCCATTTCCCATTCTTGGGATTCCTTGTTTTTCTGGGTATGCAACAAATGCAGGCATCCACGATTCCCATATATCATTTGCTACTTGCCCCCCCGTTCCTTTCATCAAACATGACAGCACCATAGCTGTAATAGGAAGGAAAAATAACAAAAAAGTTTTTTTATATGTTTCCTTATTGGCCTTCGTTGACATAACACCACTCTTCCTGTCAAACCATAATATTGTGAAAAGGATTGGAACAATAAAGAAAAAGGAAGCTTCATGTATTAATATTGACAATGTCATTAGCATTGTAGCAAACAACGCATATTTCCTCTTATCTGTTGCAATGTACTTAGCATAAAGAAGATATATATAAAAGCACAATACCAATATTAGAAAATCACGACGGTACCTGACAGCAGGAACAAAACAGTTTATATAAACTATAAGAAATGGAATTACTGATATATGACATCTTTTACAGACGCGACAGACTATAAAAAGAATCCATAAAAAAGATATGGCACAAACAAAATATATCATCCATTTTACATCATAGTTGTGCAGATTATATAGCAACAATAGAACCTCGCCCATCAACCCTCTACGTACGAATCCACCCTCATAGTTTATCAGCCAATCACTTATCTCAAAAGAAGAATAAGCAAATGCTAAATCATTCGTAAATAATGGTAAAATATTTTGTATCGTTATATGCAATGTGCACCATAGTATTATCAATGTCAGCGCTAATATAACATATAGCTCTATCTTAAAACTTTTAATTCTATCAGTGCTACCTTTCATGATAATATAATCTTTTTTAGATTCTAATTGATTATAATTTTTTTATATCTGCATAAAATTGCTGACTTGTGGAAATATTCTGTTCAAAACCAACCGAGGTTCCCTTTGTTATTTACCATATAACCTCCTGTCGTTATCCCTCATTTCCTATTCCGTTAAGCGTCTTTTTATCAGTTTCGCTGGCACTCCGCCGATGATGGAGTAAGGCTCACATGATTTGGTAACTACCGAGCCAGCAGCCACTACTCTCTTTGTCCGTCTTTCCTATCTGGAAATGCTGATACCTCCTCTCCTTATTATTCTCTATAATAAACTGCACAACAGAGCTAACCCCGCTCACATTCTGAGTAGGGTCAAGCGATGGTGCTGTTATGATAATATTATATTGCACAGGAGAAAATACTTTACTTGATTTTTAACACAGTACCTCCCCAACTAAGTCCTACTCCAAAACCCGCAATCATTACATTATCTCCTGATTTAATAGTTTTGTTATCTATACAGTCCTTCAATCCTATAAGCACTGTGGAAGATACAGTATTACCTGTCGTTTCCAAATTGACATAAAAATTATCTTTCGGCAACATACATACCTTGCGAATAGTATTCAACATGAATTTATTTGCCTGATGGAATACGTAATAGTCTATCTCACTTCCTTCCAAACAATTCTTCGTCAAGACTTCCTTTATCATGGTAGGAACGGCATCCAGTGTAAAGTTAAATATCGCGCCACCATTCATATAAAGATAGTCATCATACCAAACATGTCCTTCGTCATCTTCCACATAATTTCCTGTAGCAACCTTATGGCGAGCCGCACCAGTCTTGACTATGAGATTATTAGCTCCACTACCATCAGTTCCGAGGACAAACTCTCCTATCTCTGCGAAACCTTCCGTAGAAATCAGGCAAGCAGATGCTCCGTCACCAAAAATACTTCTGTTACTTTTGTCCGAAGGATGCAGGTATTTATTATATGTCTCTGCTGTCAAAAGCAATACATTCTTAGCAATACCTGCAGCAATCAGTCCTTTTGCCATTGCCATACCATAGATACAGCCTGAACACCCCAAGTTATAATCAAGTGCACCTGCCGAAGTTGGAATTCCAAGTCTATCTTGCAACACACACGCTGTAGATGGAAGAAAATAATCGGGACTCTGCGTACACAACAGGACAAAATCTATTTCCTTAGGACTAACGCTGTATTCTTCAAAAAGTTTTAGCGCAGCCTTTCCCGCCATATCCCCTGCAGTTTCTTCTTTTGAAGCCACATGACGAGACATCACACCTACTTTTTTTGCTACCTTATCTACACTCCATTCTGGGAATTCTCCAATCAAATCCTCATTTGTTACAACCCTTTTAGGTAAATAATATGAAATTGCTTTAATACATGCCATAATATTAACTTTATTTTCCACCACCTGATATTTTAACATTACTGCCAGTCATCCATGAAGATGCATCAGATAACATATAAACAGCCAAATTTGCAATATCCTCTGGTTGTCCATATCGTTTGAGTGGATATCTGCTTTCGTCCTCCTTTAATTGTTCTTCATCAACACTATCGCTCTTTATCAAGTCTGTCCAAACCATAGCAGGACTGATACAATTCACCCTTATCTTTCTGGGAGCTAGTTCCAAAGCCAAACAATTGGCATAAGATACTATTGCCCCCTTCGAGGCACTGTATATGGAATTCCCATAACTTGGTGACCATGAGGCGATGGAGGCAATAAAAACAATAGATGCTGCTTTATTAATTTTTTTCTGCCTAAGGAGCCCAGTTTGTAGCATCACAGGCGCAGAAAAATTCACATCTATTACATGACTTACATCACTTTTCTGCAAATCCTTACACAGAATACGCTGTCCTATACCTGCACAATGTACTACTCCATCTAATTTAGGCAGATTATCAATTATTGTTGACATAGCTGATGTGTCTGTTATATCCCCTGCAACAATAATATGATTATCTCCTTCCATCATGGAGAGTGTTTCTTGAAGTTTGCTTGTTTTCCTTCCATTCAATATTATACTTGCTCCCATTTTTGAGCATATAACAGCAATGCCTCTTCCTATTCCAGAAGAAGCTCCCGTCACTAATATTGTCTTTCCTTCAAGTGAAAAAGGATTATATACTGCCATAAACTATTTTGAAAGTATCATTTCATACAAATCCTTAACTGTTTTACAGTCCCTTATTTCTTTTCCTGTAATTGTCTTCCCATATTGCGTTCGAGCCATAGCTATAACTGCCATACCCATCAATGAACTCCACTCGTCAAGTTCATGAAACTCCGTTTCCGCCTTAATCTCTGATACATCTGTATCATCAAACTGTTCTGCAAAAGCATTGATAAATTCTTTTAATTCCATTTTCTCTATTACTTTAAGTATTGTTTAATATCTTTTATCTTATTCACAAAATATTTGTTGTAGTTTGCTTCCAAGACTTCCAACGGTATTCTCTTTTCTGCTGTATAAAGCATCTTTTCATGCTCAAAAGCTTCTTCAGGAGTAAACTTAAATCCCACTACCTTACCTGGATTGCCTATAACAACAGCATATGGTGGAACATCCTTCCTGCATACCGATCCTGCCCCCAGAACTGCACCACGACCTATATTTACTCCTGACAGTAAAGTAACATTACTTGCTATCCATACATCCTCTTCCACTACGACATTTTTATCCAAATCCTGTGGTTTTTCATTATCCGTAATATCCATAAAAAACTTTCCTGGCACAGAATAATGGTTACCAGTTACCACCGTCAATCCTTCTGCAGCACCAGAATTCTTTTTCATAATAAACTTTGCCTTTGTTGACAAAATTAACGAATTTGATAAGATATGAGTATTCTCATAAAGAAATACATTCTCTATTCCTTTTATAATCGTTGGAAGACGTACGAATGCCGTTGGATGCATAAAACCAAATTTACTTCTTCTATTAGCAAAATAGCTTCTGTAAAATGACAATAAAATGCTATATATAAGAGAGTTCCTTATTATTATTTTTATATCTTTCATCTTTGTTTATCTTACAAGTTTTCAATAAACTATGCTACTCTTGATTAGAATCTTTATAATGTTCATACTCTAATTCTATTCTCCTTTTCGTTGCCTCTGTTCTCGCTCTTTGTCGTCTTAGGTTATAGTCTGCATTCAGGCATAGTGCTATCAGCATACAGTATCCCATTCCTTTACCAGAGAGAAATGACGTATCAGCCGTCTGCTCTATGGCAAGACAGAAGAATGTAATCCATGCCACCTTATAGTACCTTATATCCTCTATTCTGTTCATTTCTTTCAGTCTTCGCTTCCAAAATGCGCAGAAGAAGAATATTCCCACCACACCTATCTGTGCCAGCACAGGATAGAACGCATCAGCAAGAAACATAGGGTCATCAGGTGTCAATCCCCAAATATCATCCATCTCATACTTATAATACAGAGGAGAATAATAGTCTGCCGCTGCTGCACAACCAAACGATCCCATTCCCGAACCGAAGGGGAAATAGTCCCATAATATCTGTCCGAATGCCACCTTATATGACTCCGGTCTTGCCATTCGCTCCGCACCTTCCTGAAATCCCGATACATAGTAGGCTTCAAACTTAAACCAAGTAACATATAGCACCACTGCAATCATCAGTGCTAATGCCACAGCAGTTTTAGCCGACTTAAAGTTAAGTCTCTTTTGCATAAAGTATATTACGTAGATAAAGCACACCACCTCACCTAAGAACTTAAACTTGGGTGCCAACATGCCAGATAACACCAGTCCTGTAGCAATATAAGTATTTCTTTTGTCAGGGTCAGTAAACAGATACCATGCCATACCTGTACACATTGCAAGCTGACCCAATACAGCAAATTCTGCATTTGCTCCTTCTCTCGCCTCCGGGTGATATATAAGCCATACTACTATCGTTGCTATCATGGCATACAGCATCGTCATCTTCTGCTTTTTGGTAAACTGCGGATTCAGTATCCACGTACAGTATATCACCGAGAATGGTCTTATCCACTGTACAAGGTCACGTATTACTGCTTTTTGTATATTAGCACCAAACAGCAAGCCATATATCGTAAAGAACGTCAGTATCAGCAGAAACTGGAAATACTCCTTTCTTGGTCGCTTTACCACATACCTCTTATTGATTTTCGTAAACGTATATCCTATCAGTATCACGGTCATTATCTCATCTACCAGTCCCATGGACGGCAGTTCATTAAACGCAATACACGTAGGAAAATATACTATCCAAAACCATGTATAAAAAGTTGCTATACTTCTCATTGTTAGTCTTTTATCATTACTTCACATTTTACGCTTCATATTTTATGAAGTGCAAAATTCGGAATTTAATTTTGATTATACAAACAAATTCTGATAAATCTTTTCAGATAACAAAATATACTATGTTATTTTACTAAATAATGTGAGCCATTGCTCCATTATGTTATCTACATTATATTTCTTTGAACTCTCTTTTGCGTTTCTGCCCAGTTTTTGTCGGAGTTCTTCATTTTGCATCAACTCCACAAGTCGTTGAGTAAACCTCTCTTTTTCTTCCCCTTCTATTAGGTAACCATTCTTTCCATTTTCTATTATATCGCGTGGTCCGCATGGAAAAAGATATGAAACACATGGGAGCCCGTATGATATTGCCTCTAACAATGTCATTGGCAATCCTTCATAAGTTGATGTCATAACAAAAACCGAGGATTTCTGATACTCTTCTCCTATCTTTTTCGTAGGAGGATAAATTGTTATAACCTTATTCAATCCTAACGAATGAATCTGTTTTAGCAGACTTTCTTTATCAGGTCCTTGTCCGAATATGTCCAACCTCCACTCTGGGCACTCTTTGTTTACCAAAGCCCATATCTCCACCAGTCTGTCAAACTTTTTCTGGAAATCGAGCCTGCCCACTGCAATAACTCGCTTCTCCGTGCAAGTAGATATCTCCTGCGGTTCAAACGATAACATGTTATTTATCACATGCAGATTATCATATCCCTTCCATGACTCAGCATCTTCATGTGTAAGCACCACAAATGCATCATATTTCTTAGCTATACGTTCATGCTTTTTCAGGCGGTATGTCAGCAGCAGCTTGTTTTTCAACGTCTGTGGACCATATTTCATCTGACTCTTAAAGCCCTCATGACTAAAGTGAAACTCCAAAACCTTCTTGCTACCATCCTTCAGTTTATACAAGAAATCAGAATCGTTAGTGAAAGTAGATACCACTATATCTGGCTTCACTTCATATATAAATTGTTCCAGCTCTCTGCAATATTTGCGCATCTTCCCTATCTTGCGGACAAACTTCATCAACAGATTACCGTTATCTATCCCTAATTGGAATCCTATTGCAAAATCTTTTCTCTTTACTGAAGGATGCAATTCATAATAATCTTGCTCACCACACTGATTTGCTGTCACTACCCACACATCGTGTCCGCGCTCAGCAAACCAGTTGGCTTTTATAGATGTCACCCTACCTATTCCGCCTGGGTGACTCATCTCGTCCAAACAATATATTATTCGCATTCCTTATAGAAATCTATGTAGTTTGATGCTGTAGTCTTAACATTGAAATATTGATTAACATGCATCCATGCCTCATCAACACGCTTTTGCAAGTCTTCTTTACTACATTTCATGATGGTTTTTATTTTTTCTGCACAGTCTTCAGCATTACCATTTTCAAAAGTCCAACCATACGTTCCATTTTCTATTATTTCCAATGGACCTTCATTGTCTGAAACAAGGAGAGGAACTTTTGCAGCTATTGCTTCAGCAGCAGTCAAACCAAATCCCTCAAATACAGATGCTTGCACAAATAGATTATATTCGCACAAATGCTCATTGATGTATTCTACAGGTTTTGTACCAAGGAAAGATACCTTATCCAAATTTAGTTCTTTAGCCAAATTTTGCAGATACTCCCTTGAATCACCATCACCTATTAAATCTAATTCTATATTTTGGTAGCCTTTTCCCCTTAATATCGACAACGCTTTTAGTAAAACATGCTGACCTTTCTTTTCGTGATCCAAACGACTAACCTGAACAATTCTGTATGGTATATCTTTTGTAAAAGCCTTCACACATGGAGATTGCTTTATAATCTCGACTTTAATACCATTATGTATGACAACTGGTTTAAGATTTGTTCTCTCCATAACATCCTTCTGTACACACATCGATATTGCAACCGTATTATAATTTCTCTCTAAATCTTTTTTTAATATGGTTGTATCATGAATCGTATAAACGAACTTATACCCTATCCTAATAATGTACATCACCAGTTTCTCATAATGAGAATGCACCACGTATGGATGCAATTTCCATATCATCAGGTTCAGTTTCAGGAAATACCACGGATTCTTAGATGAACGCGGACGATTTATGCAAACTATCTTCACACGCTTGTCAAATAGTCTTATCAGATTCTCATCATAATCCTTATTGACTATCATCACTATCACCTCATGCTCTTTCACCTGCTCATTCGCAATGTTTATAAGCATTGTTTCCTGTCCGCCTGTCATCAGGCCTGGCACCAGATGTAATATCCTCATATCTTTTAAAGCAAAATATTAGGAAACAGATAAGTTTAATAATGAAGCCTTATCACATTATGTTTTCCTAATAAAATAATTTACAAATTCTATCTGTGTATATCAGTGAAATCCGTGGTATCTTAAACCTCATAGCCACAGTATTTCAGCCATTTCATTACCTCTTGCATTCTTACTGACCAATCTCCCATCTTGAGGGCTGTCTCACGATTCTTATCAACCAGCGACTGGTAATCCTCTATGTGGGCAAGAATATCTTGCACCTGCTCTGTAGCATGTTCTATATCCAACTCCACCACTGGGTTATATCCTATAAGATTGATCAGTTCCTCTGGTGCATGCCCCAGCATAACCATACGAGATAGCATACACTCCCAATAACGTTGTGTCAACGTCTCTATATTACATGCCACACTTGGTTGAGTTATTGACCTTGGTAGAGTGATACAAATCTTAGAACCACTCATTATTTCTATCAACTGTTGTTCCGAATAAATGATACGGTCCCCACGTTTTGTACAAACATAATTTATATCAGTTATGTTTATCTTATCCAATAGCCCTGAAATTCTTCCTAATTCTAAGACGTCTATCTTTCTTTGATTAAGTTCTATACCCTTATTATATTTCTCTGTATCGACAGCCTCTGGACACCATAAAACATTCAAATCTGGTATTTTTTGTTTGAATAATTCTGCTACCTGTGAAGATGAAAATATTGCAGTCCTAACATGATGTTTCTTAAACCAGATAAACATTTTTGTATGAAACTGAGGCCAGCAATCCCACATCATGGGAACTATCTCATGTAAAAAATAATCCGGAAAGGCTTCAAACAATATATTTTGTGGATCTACGAATCTTAGTCTCGCCTCATTATCATTCAACAAATCCGGGAAATCATAATTAAAAATAAACTTATGAAAAATTCTCCAAGGATAGAACGGACATGCTTTACTTCCTTTCGCTGATATCCATGCCTTATAAGGAGCTTCTTTAAAGTTTACGCCTTTAGGATATATATAAGGTCTAACCGCTTTAATCTTTTTCATTCGTCTCAAGATAATCGAAACCGTTCTTCCCAATCTTTATATTATTGAAGTGCTCACCATCAAGATGATAAAAATCATCTTTCCAACAAGACCTTGAATAATACATATTTTTCTTATATGACATGAAATGGAAATAGATATATTCTTTTCCTGTAGCCATATTTATAATCATGCCATCCTTATATATCCAATCGGTGTTAGGTTCTTCCCATCCAGTCATTTCGTCATACAGAATTGGGGTTGTATATTGTTCTACGAAATACTGTTTTGTATATTTCCCAAGTAATCTATTTAAACAACCCATCACTCGGTTAAAGAATATAGCCTCCTTTTTCCACTTTAACACCCTTCGTACAGTTCTTCTTAGTAAAAAGAAAGCAGGCGAATATGGTCTCAACTTTACCGTCAATTCTCCCTCGTCCAAGCCTATCATTTTTTCCGAACATAGTTTTTCTTCCCACTGAGGAAGTTGAAAACACATTTTTCTGTAATATTCATTATTCCTCATTAAAAAGAAATGTCCTGATACCCTATCGGAATGTGTTGATAACAAATCATATTTTTCTAATATTTCATCTGTATAGAAATGTCTAATCTTTCCATAGATCAAGTCCAAATCGCCAAACCCCCAAAAGTCAAAGTTTTTTATATCTTCATAGTGAATATAACCATAAAAAGGTTTAAGACCACATAACTTGTATGCATTCTGAGGATGAAAATCTAAGTTTATTCGCAAGCTCACTTTATCACAATATTCCCTAAAAGATGTGGTTGAGAAATGTAAATTATTTGCATTATCTTTTTTTACAATTTCAGGAATCCCACAATCTGTATAAAAGAAATAATCTATATCACTATTCTGCATACAAGAATAAAAAAACAAATCTGACCATACTGGCCATTTCCCAAAATAAGGAATAATTACAGCTATTTTATATTTAGATACCATATTATCTGCTTTTCAAGAAAAGGCGCTACTGCCTTAACTGTTTTCATTCTTCATCCAACAACCATTTCCAGACAGGAACGACATGGATTTTAACTGTATCATTCTCTATGACCTTTTCTTCATCATACGATACAACATACAATTTCCAGCCTTGATATTTTTTGCCAAAGGCAATTAATGGCGCCATCTCCCTCTTCACGGTATTCTCTGACGCAAGTCTATAACATACTTGTATGGCAACCTCTGCATCTGGTACAACAAAGTCTATTTCGCTGGTACCATTATAATAGTTGACATTCTCTTTTCCGTATTTTCTAAATAGCTGTATGGCAACCAGATTCTCCAACAGAGAGGTTTCACTATCTATTAGAAATAACCCTAACAATCCATTGTCTATGAAATAATACTTTTTCGTTGACTCCTTATCCGCCAACTTTGCCAACTCATTTTCTATCGGTATTACGAGCCAGCTATCTTCCGCGTATGAAGTATAATCCATTACTGTGGGTATCGTCGTCTGAGCTCCCGTTGATACGATTACATTCTTCAGTCTGTTGAATGATATGGGCTGCTTAACACTTTCTGCAAGTTTTTTTATCAGTATATTCAGCACCCTCGAATTCCTTATACAATTTCTATGACATATATCACCAAGATAAATCTTTTGATACAGACTGGATAGCATCGTCCTCTTCTGTCGGAAATTGGGGATTTCCGGCAATCCTCCATAATAGAAATAATCCCTGAATTTTCTCAACACCTCGCTTTTTTCACTCGTTGAATAAATCCAACCAGATGAAAGTATCATTCCAGAAGCTGTCAGATATTCCCTAAAAGAATATGGATACACATCTATTATGAAGAATCTCCCACCCAATGTAGTAGCCACATCTTTACTCAGCATTTTTGCATTACTACCTGTCACATACACATGATATTTCTCATTTGCCAGCCTTCTTGCAAATTTTTCCCATGACGGAATGTTTTGTATTTCATCCAAAAACACATATGGACGTTTACCATTATCCTCTAAGTGTACTTCAAGCAAAGTATTAAAGTCGCTGGTTTCAAACTCAGCAAGACGTTCATCATCAAAATCCACAAATAATATTTCATCCCATCCGTGCCCAGATGCTAGCAATTGCTTAACTCTCTGATATAACAGATAGGACTTGCCCACATGCCTTAACCCTACCATTACGTAGTTACCATTCTCTTCAAAATCTAACGAACGACTAATTACGGTAGCCGATTCTATTTCTTCACGCTTATCACGTAAACAACGTCTTATAATATCCTTTGATATACTCATACCTGCACATTTTATAATGTTTACTTTAAAATTTTGCCACAAAATTATAAAGTTTACTTTAAACTTGCAAGTTTTTCTCTATTTTTTATTGACTTCGTTGACCCTTTTGGTTCCTTCTTAAACAATTTCAGTCTCTTCGCAGAAGCAACATCGACTGTTTTTTATATCTGACTCTGCAAGCGTGCTTCTTTATTCTGCAAAAATCCAAAATTATTATAAGATTTTCGGAATCTGCTTAGTATATGTATGGCACTACTGCCTTTACTATTTTCATCAAATTTATTATATTTTCCTTATCACTCTACACGGATTACCTACCTCAATACAATCTGCCGGTCAACCTAAAAAAGATGATTAAAACGAGGATAGAATCTGGTACTTATTATTATAGGCAAGTTGAATATTTTGAGTAATATGTTATTTAGCACCAGCGATCACTTTTTTGTATGTTTCTATCAATTTTTTTACGATAGCATCCCTATCATGACGTTGTCTTGCGACTGTTTGCCCTTTTTTACCCATTGCAATATTCTCATTGTTGTCTTGCATAAGACACCTGACATAATATGCAGCCATATATGGGTCTGTAGCAGGAAACAAAAAACCTGTTTCCCCATGTTCTACCATAGACGAGGTTCCTCCAACATTCGTTGCCACAATAGGTAAACCTAACATTTGAGCTTCAGCTACACTATTTGGACTATTTTCTACGTATGATGGTTGGAAATATAATGTACTCTGTAACATCTCCTCACGCAGTTGCTCGGCGAATGCCACTCCTTTTAGGATTACATTGACATCCTTATGATTTATCCCTGTTAATTTTTCAAAGAATGTTGGTTCTACGTTGCCATATACATTCCATTCAAAATCCAAACCGCATTCATTCTTCAATATATCAGCAGTTTTTAGTACAATATCAAAACCCTTATATGATGCGCCAGAGCTCGTAGTTGTTATAACTGGTTTGGTTGGAATCTTACGCTCACCTTTCTCATAGAAACAAGAACGTAATATCTCTCCTCCCCAGTGATATTTAGCCTGAGGATTCAACACCTCAAGTGCATGTCTGTCCCATTCTGTCCTACCTATCACATGATTAACCGCCTTCAATATTGCTTTCTCCCTGTTACAACTACGTTTCCAATATGTCAACAATTGAAAGTTTGAGTAAGCCCCTTTCAGACCATCCTTCATTATAAAACTACTTCTGGAGATGCCTGTCGGCAGGAATGTATGTATATATAGAGAGAGAATTCCCTGCAGGTGCAGTACACATGGTACATTCATTTCTTTTGCCGCAACAGCTCCCAATCCTGTATATAGTTCTGAACCAAACACTTCTATCACATCAGGTTTGAAATCCTCTATCACTCTCTTGAAATGATTTATATAGTGATACCAAAGGATTTCGTCACGAGTAACATCATTATAACAAATCAGGTCAATGATCTTATCTTTCTTACTCTTAACATGGAATGGAACTGGATAGTATGTAATATTTTCTTGTTCTACCTTTGCTGGTTGCCCATCCATACAAAATGAGATACCCAGAATTATATCTTCTTGCTTATCCATTTCACATTGCAGAGATGACATCCAGCCTCCACCATTATAACCTATACCACCAGTTTGAACATCAACTTTATAGTTTGAACTATTTGTGGCAAAAAACAATACTCGCATTTCTATCTGTAATCTATACCTATTAATCTTCTAATAAATGATTTGATACGTTCCCATTCTGTTTTAATGGTTTTCTTTTTTCCTTTACCATAAAAACGAGAAAAGGCATCATACATTTCTTTATCTTCTTCTATTATGACATCTCGTAATTCTATTGGCCTGTCACTGACCTTCATATTACAATAATTCATATCACCTTCACCACTATGTGTACCCGTACCATCCATTCCTGTTTGTATCGCCATAGTCCTTCCTGGGAATAGTTGCAACTTACCAGCAAGGAATTGTGAAGCATAGAATCTTACTGCCCAAGAATCATTCAAGCCAACCTTGTCGCAATACAATATGCCATAGAATGGTCCTGCGCCACCAATATTAAAGTCATTTTTCTTCCAACGCAAGCGTTTTAACAACACTCTGTCATCATTGATGAGGATATCCCAACCACGCTTCCACGTAGCCCATCCCCAACAGGCGAAATAACGTAAGAAGAAAGTTTCCGGGGCTTTGCTGTCTATCGGATTTAGAAAAGCAGAGATACTTGCCACCTTATCCTCATCCTTATACTTCTCCAAAGCCTCATTCATAAATTGTAGGAAATAAGGCGAGAGAATCAGGTCATCCTCCACCACTATCACCCTGCCATATTTATTCACAATCTCCGTAATACCAGCAATAAGACTATTCGCCAATCCCCAATTCTTCTCCCTCTCAATAATAGTTACAGACCTAAAGTTCCCGTTCCCGTCCTTTAGGGTCTTGATATACTCTCTATTCTTTTTCACTCCCTCGACCGCTTTTTCATTTTTCGGACCATCAGAGAAGATGAATAGGTCAGAGTCTTTCGCTTCTGCATTTTTCAGTAGCGACTCCACCGCCTGCTTGGTGTGATCAGCCCTGTTATATGTAAATAATGCTATAGGTGTGTACTGCATTTTCATTTCTTTTTTACTTTATCCGTGGCATTTATCGTTTATATATTCTAACGAGTAAGTGCAGAACTTTAGGGTTGTACGTTCTGAGGTATAACTTCAACAATATGTTCTCTATACAGTTATTCTTCGACATTACCTCCTCGATAAGGTGCTGACGCTCAGCCTCATTATGATAATACCCAGCCTTAAGTGCCATCATCAAAGCTTCAAGTGCAAGTTCTTTCTGATAACCCAACTGAAACCTATCATAATTTGCTACCATAGTCTCTATCAGAAAACGATAGCCTGCTATCTCACGTTCCTTATTGATATTATTAGTCAGAGAGTCTTCATTATACCCCCTAATATACGTAGGCTTATCACAAGAGGCAAATCTCTTGACATATTTCGCTACAAACGTCATCCAGAGGAAGTCCTCCCTCACCTTTATCTCCTCATTGAAGAATAGATTGTTATCTATTATCATCTGCCTCCTCACCAGCCTATTATGCGGAGTAAACTGTATCTTGTTATGATTCAGCAACAGCCTCTTGATTTCTCTCCTATCACTCAGGGCCGAAGGTAATTCCCTCTTTTGAACTAGCGAAGCGTCTTGAACCTCTTGAACTTTTTGAACCTCCCAACCTTCGTGCAGACACGAAGATTGGTACTTCCCTTGCACATAATCCACATCATGCTGCTTTGCCAATTCATACAGCAATTCTATGCAGTCAGGCGTAATAGTATCATCAGCATCAAGGAAAAACACATACTCCCCTTTCGCTTCACGTATTCCCCTATTCCTCGCAGCGGATGGTCCCTGATTACGTTCCTGTCTCAAGAGAAAAAAATTCCCGTTCCCGTTAACGTCCCCGTTGATAATACTTTGAATTATCTCCAAAGTATTATCTTTCGAGCAATCATCCACCAATATCAACTCCCAATCCTGCTCCGTTTGGGCAAGTACCGAGTTAATGCAGTCGGCAATGAATGTCTCTGCATTATATACAGGAATGATTATTGAAACTTTGGGGGCGTTCATTTTCTATTTAAAATGAAAATTAAATCTTTTTATTATTGTATTCATTCGCTATATACGTTGGCCTATTCTTTGTTTCATTGAAAATTCTGCCAATATACTCACCAAGTATGCCTATGGTTATTAGTTGTATTCCTCCCATAAACAAGATTATTACAATCAGTGTGGTAAAGCCTTGCACAGGATCTCCGTATATCAAGGTCTTTGTTATAAAATACAATGCATATATAAATGCACAAAGCGCTATCAGAAAACCTATTATCGTTGCAAATCTTAAAGGATAAGTCGTAAAACTTGTTATACCCTCGATAGCAAGATTAAGAAGGCTCCAGAAACTCCATTTACTTTCGCCTGCCACTCTATCTCCCCTGTCAAATACTATTTCCTTCTTTTTGTATCCTATCCAACAGAACAATCCCTTGGTATAACGCTCTGACTCACGTAATTGTCTGAGGGCATTTATACACTGACGGTCAAGGAGACGGAAATCACCTACATTTTGAAGAACATCGAAGCGAGTCGCTTTATCCAATATTCTATAGAACAATAAAGACAATTGTTTTCTTAACCATGACTCCTGCCCTCTGTTCGCGCGTTTTGCATAAACATCCTGGTAGCCTTCCTCCCAATACTTCAGCATCTCTGGAATAAGCGATGGCGGATCTTGCAAATCTGCATCTATAATTACCGTACAGTCACCTGTTACGTAATCAATACCTGCAAGCATAGCATTCTCCTTACCAAAATTGCGCGTAAGGTCAACATATGATACACGTTCGTCCGTTTCTCTTAAACTTTTGATAATGCTAATTGTATTATCCTTGCTGCCATCATTGACGAAGAGGACCTCCCACTCGTACTCTTTCTGACTATCCATCAGTTTTTTTAATTCCGGGTATAGCAATGGAAGGGACTTCCCCTCATTATAACAAGGAATCAGTATGGAAACCTTTTTCATTTTTTTACTTTTCTAAGGAGTAAATCTATAAATATTCCTGCCATAGCGAATATTATTGGTGAGAACATTATCACAAAAGTAAATGAACCTTCAGCCAAAAACTGATAAATCATCAATCCTGTCAATGTCAATAACATAGCAAGGTTATATCTTTTGCGACAAATAAATACAGAAAGCATAGCACAAAAATAGACAAAAAACCATATACAATGGCGGAGCGTAAACACACATTTATTCTCTTTACCATCAAACCTTGTATAATCCATGGTAGTACATCCCCAACAAATTGCGGTCTTTGCAGTGTAAAATTTGATATTACCCATGATACCTCGTTCCATGAAATCACGTTTCGCTTCTGAATAATAATAAGCATTGCGCTCTTTGCTTGGAGCGGTCAAGTCTCCTCTGTTCACATATTCTGCATCCCATTGTCCTCCTGACTGAGTGTTCTGACCTATGAACAGATAATATGCAAAAGTTTTATATCTGTTATCGTCTTGTTGGTAATTTAAACTATTCCAAGCAATAGTCTTTAATCCTGCACACAAAATAAATGATAATATTGTTGAAGCTATTGCGAAACCTACTTCTTTCTTCGTATATAACTTACGATTCATCATATAACGAATAGCCTCAATAGCCGCTATAGCAATAAAGGCTATCAATGATGTCAGTTTTGCCTGCCACCCCAATGCTGCAATAAGTGGAATTAGTATTGCTTTCTTTGTTACACTCAACTTTGTTGTGTATAGATATATCATCAGTATTGGGAACAACAATGCGAGGTTTGAAGTATATGGCATATATGTACGAGTCGTGAATATGCAAAATACCTGCAGCAATAAGAGAACTAAGATACTGACTCCATTATTACCAGTAAGATTTCTAATTGTAAGACAAGCTAAAAGTGAAGATAAATTCACCCACAACAAAAATACATATATAACATAAGTATAATCACCGAGTACACCGAGCAGCATTCCAAGAATAACCAGAATATTAATATTATGAGGATACATATAGTAATAATCTGCCAACTCTGGCTTAAGCGACCATGTCGTGAGCATATATTCTGCTTGCTCTTTACATAACTTAGGATCGGTAGCCCATTCAAATGGCATATAGTTTAATATATATGCCTCTACGCAAAAAGTCAAGACTAACAGTACAGCCACAACTGCCCAAAACAGTCCGTTATTAACGCTTACAGATTTCCCGGTTTTTCTCACATACCATAGCGCACCAAACATTATAGCAGAAAATAGCAATACTATTGGTGATTGTGGCAAGGTATATTTTACTAAACCCAACAACAAACACAGTAATAGGAACGAAGCAACAGCGTACGCTCCCAAATTGCCTACCTTACTTACCAGTTCTTTCATCGTTAACAATTCTATCTCATTAAAACTTGTTCTATATTATATCGAGGTCTATCCTTTACCTCAATATAAATCTTGCCAATATACTCTCCCACAACTCCCATGCCAATCAAAAGGCATCCGGAGCAGAACCATATAGAAAGCATCATAGATGCCCATCCCTGCACTATATGACCTGTTATCATTGACCATACAACCCATGCAAAAATACCTAACGATATGCAAATAAATATCATTCCCAAATATATAATTAGGTGAACAGGCTTAACAGAAAAACTTGTTATACCATCAAAGGCAAATGCCAACATCTTGGAAAGTGGGTATTTACTCTCACCCGCAAAGCGCTCTGCTCTATCAAAATACACTTTATCGGTTTTATATCCCACTAACGGTACTATGCCACGAAGAAATATATTACGCTCGCGGAATTGCAACAGATATTCCAGTGCTCTCTTACTCATAAGTCTGAAATCAGCGTGGTTATATACCGATTTCACCCCCATAGAGTTCATCAACCTATAAAAACTTTGCGCTGTGGTACGCTTAAACCATGTGTCAGACTTACGCGATGCTCTGACACCATATACGATATCATTACCCTCATTGTATTTCTTTATCATCTCACGTATGGCGTTAACGTCATCCTGTAGGTCAGCATCTATCGTTACAGCAATATCGCAATGCTCCACCGCTATAGATAGTCCAGCAAGAAGAGCATTCTGGTGACCGACATTTCCTGCAAGGTTTACGCCATTTATATATTTGTTTGATGAGTGGAACTGGCTTATCAACGACCATGTTTTATCCGTTGATCCATCGTTTACATATAGCACATAACTTTCAGGAGAAACCAATTCTTCTTTTATCAAACGGTCTAATAGTTCCGTCAAACGTTTTGTCGTTTCTGGCAGTACCTCTTGCTCAAAATAGCAAGGTACTACAATAGCAAGCCTATTCATTCTATATTTATTTATTTTGCAACTTACGTTGTTCTTTCAGCATTGTATATGTAAAACTTATATATATAACTGTATAGATAAATGATTGAATCGGATGACCATGAGGTGGATCCCAACCAAAAAAGTATAGGCAATAACACCACAGGCTCATACATACAGACAGTACTGCAAATGGTATATATCTATAATTCATAAAACTCAATATTACAAGTAAAATATCTGCCATAAATGCGTATCTTTCATGCATTGAAGGCAATAATAGTACTACAGTCCACACTGACCACGCAGCGAAGGCATAATAGGAACTTGTATCAATATATTTTGGAGATTTAATATAGTGAATCAAGCCTGCAATACAAGTTACTATCGCAAGAATTATAGCAGGTTTGCTCCATATCGAATAATCTAATGTGTATTTGCCAAAAATCCCCCAAAAACTTGCAAAATTAAGATACATTTCTTGATATAATCCTGATTGCATAATATATATATCGAAAGCCGTGAACAGGTCTCTTCCTTGTATATAAGCAAAGATTCCTGTCAACCAGAATGAAAGCACTGCCACTGGGAGATACAAAAACACCTTGTATTCCTTTGTTTTAAGAATATATGCAAAAAGGAAAGGTATAATAAAAATGGATTGTAATTTACATGCAAAAGCAAATCCTAAACTAATTGCAGCCCAAACATATAGTTTCTTTCTCACACATACCAAGGTTCCAAGACAATATGAAGCATACATTGCGTCACACTGTCCCCAATATGATGAATTGACAAAAACTGTCGGAACCAACAACGTAATAGTAAAAGCCCAATAATAAATCGGGATTAACTTTTTATCATAACCTGCACTGTACCTCTTATAATAATCTTTTACGACTAAAGCTACCAACACTGCTAATATATAATCAAATAACATTGATGACAACTTTATCAAATATAATGGTTTGAAATTTATATATGAAAGCAATGCTATTAATGTGTCATAAGATAACGGATAATCTCCGAGAGTGTAAGACAATCTTTTGATGCCACCATTCTTTGCTACATCTTCAAACCATGGCAAAAGGGCTACCTTCATATCACCAGAAACAAAGTCTTTCCCCAAATATCTTATAAATAGTGATATCACTACACTACAAAATATAAACAGCATTCTTTTATGCTGCACAACCTTACTTTGATAAACTACTTCATTGTTCATAATTCAATCTGTTTTTATCTTAATATTATTATTTACTTCTATTTTCTCTATCCCACTCCACAGGGCTGCAGTGTCAGAGAATGATGACCAGTAACTGCCATATATCTTACGGCAATGGGACAGATTATATAAATCCACCAAAGCATCCTTTATAGCAATGGGATTGTTGCGGTCAAGGCTGTGCTTACGGTATATCAAGACACTTTCCCCAAACTTCTCAATAAAAGCTTTTTCTTCACTGGGGTCATCTGTAGCAAGATAGAACTTCATTTGAGGATTAGCCTTTAGTTCCTCTTCTACTTTAGCAAAGAAAAGGCTGGTTGGAGAATATTTCACTGCATTTGCGTTATCAGTCCTACGGATATGTAACCCTATTGTGTTATGGTCACACTTTACACTATTCAATGCCTTTATTACTGACATTCGTGGCTTTAATAGAGAATAATCACCTTCAAAGAGTATGTCGAGATTAGTTTGTAAGAACAAGTTCTTTCTTTCTATCTTATCTCTCCATTCCTCATAGTCTTTTCCCCTCGCATTGGTGGATATCCATTGGTCATCAAGTATCATGCAACGCTTTGCATCTTTATACCAATGATACAGGGCTTTATATCTCCATGAATCAAGTTGGCATTCTACCATCTTGTATGGTATCGGCTCAAACAAATCTGAGAACTGGGCATTTAGCGTAGCATCTTGCGTCCAAATTATCGTCAATTGCTTCCTCATCATTTGAGCAAGAGAGATAGCACCAACGATAACACGCATTCGGTTACATAGTCCTCCAAGGGGTTGTACTATTATCATAGAATCTTTTCCCAGTCTTTTGTAATCTTATCTAAATTGAAACGATTGGCTGAGGCAAGGGCATTTTCTGCCATTCTTAGCCATAAGTTCTTATCAGTTGCTAATTGCTCTATCTTAGATGCAAAAACTTTTATCGCTCCCTCTTTGACGAGGAAACCGTTCTCACCGTCAGTTATAACGTCATGAAAGGCAGAACTGGTGTCTAACGCTACAGGTACTACTCCTCGCTGCATCGCCTCTGTAATTGTCAGTCCCCATCCTTCCCGTTCTGATGTCATAAGGAATATTTTTGCTTTTGCATAATATGGTTCGGGACTTTGTTGTCCCTCGAACGTGATATTCTTTATGTTATGCTGCTCCACATATTGCTGATACATCGACAAATCTTCGCCTGTACCCACTATAACCATGCGCCAGTCTTGCATCGATGCCTTTACTGATAGTTCCTTCCACGCCTTGAGACAAATGGATATGCGCTTATGCCACTCATACATCCTGCAGACTACAAGTATCACATTTTCTTTTTGCTGATATATGCTCTCATCTGAGACATTTTCAAAAGTCAACGGATTATTAATAGCAACAAGTTTTGAATCATCACTAACTCCCATCGCCTTTACTATATACTCTCTAAAGCTCTCTGAGAGCATAACAAAAGCATCCGAATGGTCATATACCCAACGATATGCCTGCCCTACGCGTTTTTGGTCTTGCTTAGCGAAATAGTCTGCAAACAACCTCGCCTTCGCCATAACATAGTAATCGTGCAAGGTCTTTACTGGTTTTATAGCAAAATTGTGATATAATGAAGGTGGTGCAGGATGGAAATGCAGACAAGAGATTATCTTTCCTCCTTCCTCATGCCAACGCTTGCCACCGTTATCGAGGAAATAGCGCAGGAAATCTGGTAGTTGTCCCCATTGATTTATGACTACATCGACGTTATTTTCTTTGAGGAAAGCATATATATCCTCTATTTCTTTGGCATGATATACAGCCTGATGCTTGCTTACATCAAGTTCAAGGATATCCATACAGTGATACCCAGCCTTAGTCAATCCACGCTGCACCAGACTGGTAATGCGTTCTGTGCCACCAGCCTCAGGGTTTAACGGTTTGCTGTATAACCAAAGAATTGTCTTCATCAATATTCTGACAATTTCAGACCTCGCAACAGTTTATGCCAGCCCTTGAGCAAATAGAACCTGCGGTAATTCTTTGCGTCTGTCGCAATAATTGTCTTACCCTTAAATTCTGCAAAACTCAGTTGGTGACCTCCGTCTTTGTAGTAAGGTTGCTCCTTCGGTATCAAGTTCTCCTTATACACTTTTTCCATGTACATCATCGGAGTCATCTCTTCTATCTCAAGTAAATGGATATCTCCCCCATACGTTTTTTCACAATCCTGTGCTACACGGAACAACTTACCATCGTGCTCTATCAACGGACCACCATTCCTGCCATATTTGTTGTCATAACGAATAGGAGAACAAGGATGAGCCTTGTACTGTCCATCCAACTTATTAGAGGTGTATAGCTCCAGTCTATATGCTGTGCCATCCCAAGTAGAGGTAAACAAGTAATACACTCCTTCTCTCTTATACAGCACGTTATCGCAAAAATTATATATTATTCCTTTCGGTCTCTCTGGCTGTTCGAAGATGTTGGTTACGAGAGAAAAACTGTCGAGATTATCATTATCAGCCTTATACAGACGTACTGTATTATTACAACCTGTTTCAGGAATCATATACACATTCCCCTCATCCTCAAAGATGAAAGGAAATGAATAGTGGTAATTATCATCAAGAATGTTTACTGGCTTTGTCCAATGAACCAGATCATTTGTCTTTACCATCGCGATGTTACCACCATGACTATAATAGTGCAAGTCCTCATAAAACAGGAAAAGCCATCCCTTATGCACAAACAAGAAAGGGTCTGCATCTATCTTGACTGGATTGTCAATAGTAAAACGTGAACCTGTCTTTAGTCGGAATATCGTTTTCTTGTCAGGGTCTATCAGCGGCTTAGAATCCTGTATTGATATATCTATGCCAAAGCATTCCTGTAATGGAGCTATTTCTTTCATGATTTAAACTACTTTTTTAATATAATTTTTTCGTATCTTGCCTTTGGGAAGTATAATTCATTTCTAAATAAGAAATTCTTAATACAATCCTTCAGCGTTTTAGGTTTATCCCCCATTAGTCCTTGCTTACTCCATTCCGTTTTTCTCCAATAATATCTCCATGCTACCCTATATCCCATCGGACAATCTATTTTCCAAGGTTTCGTATTTGCAACGTAATGAATAATGGTTGGATCATATTTCGTAGCCTTGATTTCATCCTCTATTCTCTCATAATTATTCCGATATTCAGCTTTATGAATAAAACTACTCTGAAAGTTGTAAGTCAAAGGTAACCACTTCTTTTTGTCCCACAACGTCGCATTCAAGATATCTTGATCATGATATATTAGTAACTCACTATTCTTTCGAGCAAAATCTTCAAACATGTCGTAACATTTGTTTTTTCTCCAATAGTCTAGGTTAATTAACAACATACCTGAATTAAAATAACCTTCTTGCATTGGATACGGCAATCTGTTGTCCTTAGATTCAGAGAATTCGTCACAATCACGAACAACTCCTATTGCATATTCACTAATATCCCAACTCCACAGTTCTTCTATACTATGCCTTACCACCATATCACAATCCAGATACAAAACCTTTTCCATATCAGATGGCAAAATATCTGCGACGAAAAGGCGATAGTATGCAGCCTTTGTGATATGCGATGGTTGATAATCTTTCTTTACAGGAAAATCCTTCGTTTCCTCTGGAGTTATTGTATAGAATGATATAGTGTCGTTATATCTCTCTGCAATACGCATAAGAGATTCTCTGTTCTCGTTGGAAAATCTTTCATCAACTATTACATAGTAGTTAATACTACAACTGTTATTCTCACCTATCGAAGTCATCAGAACCCCTGTAGGCATTGCATAGTTATTATCTGTTGATAAGAGTATATTCATTTATCTAACATTTTATGTTTGAGTTTGTACAACTCGCCGTATATAATATAGTATGCATCAATATATGCTCTGTAAAGCAATGTTCTTTGCCACCAAGGAAACCATAGATGAAGGAGTTCCTGACGTACCTCCTCTGAGTCATATTGTGATGTCATAAAATTGTTCCAATAATACTTAAATGCTTCAACCGCTATTAAACCTTTTATATAGCCTTGCCTTTTCAGATATTGGTTTATCTTATAATTCTCTCTACCCTGTGTTCCGTCACGTTCTTTCTTCTGAGTAACCTTAACAGCATGCTGTCTAAAATAACTCAATGGTTTATATACCTTACACATATTCCCCCTTTCCAACATATATATCCAAAAAAGACGGTCACCAGCAGCCTTATATTCCATATAGTCTGAGGGAAGGGACATTGCTATATCCTTACGAAAAGTTACAGCACTGGCATTCGGTATATAAAAATTGCTTTGTATAAGATTCCATTTAATAAATTCTTTCCCATCCGTATGAATGGTTTCACCAGAATAATACTTTTCAGGATAAATCTTATTTCCATCGCTATCAACATCCCACAAAGAGGTTTCTATCACACTACAATCAGGATATTTCTCCCAATATGGCATCAGAGTTTCTAGGAAATTCAATTCACACCAGTCATCACTCTCAGCTATCCACATTATTTCACCCTTAGCAAGCGAGAAACCCTTTTGCCACTGAATGAATGTAGAACCCGAATTCTTCTCGTTATACACTATATGGCTGACATGAGGATTTGAACGGTATTTCTCTATAACTGCCCTACTCGCCCCATTATCTGGCGAACAGTCATCCAATATTATAATCTCAAAATCCTGATATGTCTGATTCAACACACTCTGTATGCGCTGATCCAGATACTTCGCATGATTATAATTCGGTATTATTACAGAAACTTTTGGATTGGACATGAATGATTGAGTTTATATAACTAATTAGTAACTATTATTATGTTCAATTTATATACATCGATTCAGCTTTTTCTACAGTTTTTATTGCTGCACCTATAGCTACATCCATATTGTAATATTCCCAGTCTGCAAATCTTCCTGTAAAAAAGAAACCCATAGGAGCAAGCTGTTCTTTCATATTATGTATCAACTCGCGAGTTTTGGCATCTTGTATTGGATAAGTGTATCGATTATATTTATGAGTAATGTATTTAGGATTTAGAGGCATCTTTTTCAAGTTTCCAATAATATCTGTTGTTGAAATTTCATCAGTAAACTCAACTGTGCCTGTTATACGATTATCAGGTAAGGTTTTACTATTGTTATTCTCTGTAAAATTTCCTGTGCATATTATGCGATGCGCTTCGTATTCTTTATTTGGCAAATAAATCCAACTATATGGATTTTTATCTATTTCACAAAAAACAGAAGTGGTACCATGTGAGTCTAATTTTTCAACAGAATCAATATAACTTTTTACATCAACCCCTCTCACCATCTTAACCATATCTTTTATATTTCCGCAGAAGAAAACAAGCTCATATGTTTTTCCATCAATAATCCAACCATTACCTTTATGTTCTATTTCAGTCACATCGAAACCATATTGAACATTTAGATTCTTTGCCATTGTATCAGCAATGTGTTGCGAACCGTTATTCTTTTCGTACCAGAAAGACGAATGCACAAAGGTTTTCTCTTTAACATGGTTAATATTGTTATATATTATTTCGTCTACTGTTGGCATCGGCAACTTTCCTTCAAGCCATGAAAGCGGAACTGTTTTTAAATTCTTACGCCACACTTTTTCGTTATAGGGTTGAAAGTATATAGAATATAATGTCTCCCCAAATCTATAAGTAAGAAATTCTTCAAAATTCGACGGCAATGCTTCTCCTTTTTTTGCCATCAGCAGAAAATCTGCAATACATTTCTTTTGAATCTCATCACTCAGCTGGTAAATATGATTTTCTATCGGATAAGGTATATACTTTTCATTAAGGTGTACCACAGAATTACGTGTAGCTTTTACGAATTCCTTCTCACGCTCAAAATGATTCCAAAACCAATCAAGTATATCCTGACGTTTGCTATTAAACACATGACCTCCGCAAGTATGAAATAAGCTACCTTCTACTCTATTACATCTAATCAATCCACCTGGAGTCAGTTCTTTTTCATATACATCAACTTGGTGTTTGCCACAAAGCTGATTTGCTATGGTCAACCCAGAAATACCCGCACCAATAATTGCTATTTTCATATATGTTCTATTATTTGTTTTAATTCTTCGCAACGAACCGATGTATAATGCTTTGATAAATAATTTGAATACATTTCCATATCCACATCTTTTTTCAATGCATTATCCATGAGACTCTCAAATTCTCCATACGATGAAACCGATTGAGAAAATTTATCTATTTCGTAATAATCTGTGTCAGAGTTTTTCTTATAACGAGCAATGATATGACAGCCACTTGCTATTAATTCAAGGAAACGTGGAGTAACCTGATTAAATCCATTTGTACGAGATTCACCACCATCTATACCTGGAGTGGAATATAGCCCTACACGCGACTGCCTCATCAAATTCATATATTGCTCACGTGTCCTTATGTTTCCTATAGTTTTTCCATCTGACGTATAATAATTAAAAACACCATCTTTAAGTATTCTATACACATATACAAAATTCGGATGAGTTAAAGCATACCGTTTAACATATTGTTCTAAGACAGGATTTTGACGTCCCATTAAGGCTACATCATAGCATTTCTCATAATGTGTTGATGAATGAATTTTATATCTATCAGAAATACTTAGTGGAAGATGCTTAATATTTATTGGACAATTAACACTTCTCAAAAAATCATATACTTCACGACTTGATATAAGAACCACTCTGTTTTTACTATACTTCAAGTAAAACTCAATAAGTTCTTCTTTTTCTTTAAGAAAGAAATCTATTATACATGGAACAATATATGGATTGTTATGATGCGGCTTCCTATCATTGATACCCATCTCATATAGAAAAACTACTTTATTACTTAATATGCATGATAGTAATGTTTTAACAAAAGAGACATCTTGAAATGTAGGGGGAAGATGGGAACAAAGTCTATTTCTATTCAAAATCTTCTCATGTAAAAGCGGAGCATTAAGATACTCTGTCATTATATCCTCCCACTCATATACAAGATCAAAACTTGGCCATGTTTCATAAGCGCGAGCTGTAATGATTTTTTTTATCTGTGTCATTATATACAATTAATCTTTTCTTTATATTTCACTCTTTATCTAAATACTTCCCCTTGAATGCAGGGAGTAAAAATGTGTATTTAGGAGTTGCCATATATCCTCTGTTGTCCTTGTTGTAGTTAATTCATAGTTCTCGATGCTCTTACTTTGGCATATCTCCACTCCAGCCATGTCCTAAATCCCAATGCTCATCATAGACAAATTCGAAGTATGGTAAGGAAAACTCCTGCTCTAACAACTCCGTCAACTGGTCTTGGATGGGCTCTGCCCATTTGCCAACTAACACAATGAATTTATCAATGATCCATGCTACTCGTCCACGGGGCACCTGCGTGTAGTCTCCCTTGAACTTAGTATCCAGATGTTTCGCCTGCGCACGAAAATATTCCTTTGCCCACACCTGCCTGTGCAACTGTGGATAGTTGATGAATGGTTTGCCCTTTTCTGCTGCTTCCTCCACCATCCGGGGAGTAAGCTCCTTCTTACGTACTCCGAAGAGCACTTGCTCATCAAGGTCATACCAGAATATTCCGACGCACGGCATCTGTTCGTCAAACGACTTCATGTCTGCCATCTGCTCGCTATGTTCTTTTTTTGATAGTTCTGTCATACTATTATATGCTCTCCATTTTGTTTCACATCTATCTATTTTCTTTTCCCCTCCTCCTGTCTATTGCAACTGAGAAAAAATGAAGAATTTTCAAAAATAACCTCCTTAGGTCACTAAACCGCTCGGAAAGCGCATGAATACTGGGCTGAAGATAGTGACCTTTCTTTGAGATACCTCACTTAGAGGTCACTTTGTACCTCACCTTAATTATTAATTAGGAATTAGGAATTAGAAATTAATTAGTGTGCAGTAATTCTTTTATAATATAGTGACCTACGTAGTGACCTCTATAGTGACCTCTAAGTGACCTTTCTCGAAAAGAGGTCACTATCGCGAAGTCGCATAAACACTGGGGTGAGAGGATATCAAGTGACCTTTGTGAGGTTTCCCACAAAAAACTTGAAGTTTTTCGTGAAATTAGTAATTAAAAATTAGAAATTAGACATTTTTCTGCTGAGAAGGTAAAAGCAATGCTTTTAGCGCTAAAAGGGCTGCCTCTGCATGCAGAAGGGCTGCTTCTGCAGATAAAAGTATAGCCTATTTTATCTAATGTTTATTGTCATCTTCACCGTTTCATTTCCTTAAAACTACTATGTCTATTTTATTCCTCCCCTAACCGCTTCATCAACTTGGCTGGACAGCCAGCGATGACAGCATTGTTGGGGAAAGATTTTGTGACTACAGCATTTGCTCCTACAATGACGTTATTGCCTAGGTTGACCCCTGGCAAGATTGTGACATTGTCACCTATCCACACGTTATTGCCTATCTTTACAGGCTTACTTGATAGTGGACGTTGTGCTGGAGGAACATCAATATCATCTTTCGTGATATTACCATGGAAATGGTCTGTGATATATACCTTACTGCCAAGCAGCACACCATCACCTATCTCTATGCTCTCAATACACCCGATATGGCAGTTATACTGCATAATGAAGTTTTTACCTATCACAAGGTGTGGTTGAAATGTCTGCCCTTGATAATTTTCTATAGCCTCTACCCATGCATTCTTTCCAAAATAGGAATTATCACCAATCTCCATATATTCCATACCATGGAAGAAAGCATCAGTCCTAATAGACACATTCTCCCCTATTCTCTTCATCATGGAGGTAATATGAGATAATTTCTGCTCATCCCGCTCCTTCTGTATGTTTATGACTGCATGATAAATCTTTTCACTTAGCCATTATTTTATAAAGTGCCACTTTTTCATATTTTTATACTTCACGCCACGTCCTAATGTAAATATCAGCAATTGATCCCCATTCCATCGCAGGATGCCACAACCTATCTATATTATCTCGATAACGTTCCAGTTTATTCATATTAGTCAACAAATCGTCCATAGCATCCGCTAGACTTGCAGAATCACATGGAGGCACAACACGACCATATACATCATCCTTAACAGCAGCAGGAAGTGCGCCTACATTTGTAACTATCAACGGCAAGTTTGCCGAAAAAGCAGTTTGTACCACCCCACTCTGCGTAGCATCTTTATAAGGACATACGGCAAATAAAGCACCTTGCAATAATGATGCTAAATCTGAAATAGCTATGTACTCGTTACGCAAAGTTATATAAGGCAAGTTTTCATATTTTGAAATATCAAAATACCATTCGCCTTTTCCTGCTATAACAAGATTTACTTGGGGATGACGATTATGTATCATTGTCATAGCTTCACACAGATATTCTATCCCCTTATGCGAATATATCTGACCAAAAAAAAGCACATATTGTTCTGGCAATTCCATTTTACTGTTTTTCAAACATCTTAAATGATTAAACTCTCCCATACGAGCAAATGTTATCTTTTCTATGGGTATAGAGTATTTTTCTTTAAATTGTTCTGTTAAAACATTGCTTAACAAAACATATCTATCAGTATGACTAAAAGCTATCCTTCGCTCCTTTTCCTGCAACTCTCTTTCTTGTGCTGTTAAATGCGAATGCAATAAAGGATCATGAACTGTCATCACTTTCTTGCAAGGCAAATAATACAAATAACTTATATAACCAAATAGTTGCCAAGTAAAATGGAACACCTTGGGAAACATCAAAAGAATTCTAACATAAACATAAATCCAAAATAATTTGTGCTTCCACAAACTTCCACCATGGGGATCGTTTATGATATAAACCTTATTTAAATCAATATAATCCTTATATACACCCAATTCTGGATATTCAGAAGCTTTGTATATTCCTTTTTTATGTTTTATCGTTTTTAAATCAAGCAAACCTTGTTTATTGTTATATCCATTTAAAGGAAAAAAATATCTTACATCAAATCCCTTCCTCTGTAATTCTCTTATCAAAGGGAAGTCACAATCAGTAAAAAAAGTGGAACTAAAATAAATAACTCTCATCACTAGTGTCTCTTAAAATTATTTAATTTCAAAAATAAGTGCTTCATGCACAATATTTTATCTCTCCGATACCCTGTCCGGGTTTTGAAATGCTTACCTTTGCATTCGAATATAAATCGTAGCAGATATGCATATTGGAAAATTCGTTTTTGCACAGATTACTGAGTTTCTCCCTCAGAAGCAGTTCAGGCGTATAGTTGCCAAATACTACGACAGAACCAAGGGGGGGGGCTATGTCTCACTGGAATCACATACTGGTTCTGATGTTTGGTCAACTTATGGGCTGTGGAAGCCTCAGGGAACTTACAGATATAACGACTGCTCATGGCAGGAAATCCAAACATCTCGGCTTTGGCACTCAGCCCATCAACAGACAGGTGCTCTCCAAGGCTAGTTCTCTCAGGGATCACCGCATCTTTGAGGAGTTTGCCTTCTACATGGTGGGCATGGCACAGTCCCGCCGTCTCACCAGCGAGTTTGAACTGCACGGCAGGTTCTATGCCATTGACTCTACGACGATTGACCTCTGCATGTCCGTTTTCAAATGGGCGGAGTTCCGAAGTACCAAGGCCGGCATCAGGATACATACGCAGATTGACATTGTCACAGAGATACCGGTATTCTACAGGATCACCAATGCCTAGGTGCATGATGTCAACTCGATGGACTGGTTTGCGTACGAGCCTCTGGTCAGCTATGTCTTTGACAGAGGCTACTTTGACCTTGCCTGACTCTACGGGATCAATGCCTCTGGAGCATTCTTCATCATCAGGGAGAAAGGCTAGCCTCTTTATGAGATTGTCAGTGGTGAGAGCATCCTTGACCTCCTCAAACCTCTTGAGAAGAAGGAAGATGAAAAGCCCGATGGACAGCTTTATTTTAACTTCAAATTCGATTAACATACATTAAGAGGCACTAGTGATTTTATATAATTCACATGCATTTTACCAGATGAAACCAAGATTTAAGTTTCTTACATGCCTTCTGACGGAATATCATCATTACAGGCAAATCAAGCTCCCGAATTCTTTTATCGCGTTTCTCTATCGAACTTATGATTCGCTTGTATTGACTCAATACTTTAGCACGTTCGGCTATATGTAATTCCAAATTGCCATCAAGACCACTTATTCCACTGGTGTCATAATCTGCGACTTTTCTATCCCAATGCCTATAGCTGCAGTTATTAATAATAAGTATGTCAAAAGCGAATTTCCAGTCTGCTGCTATTTTCATATTCTCATCATAAAAGCCGAAACGCTCAAATAAATCCCTATGCATGAATGACGATTGATGGAATAAACCTCCAACCTTCATATAAATAAAATCCAGTTCATCCTCTATAGGACTCGTCCTCACTTTATTCTCTTCTCCATCAAGAATAACATCACCTGCTATATAATCCTCATCCCAACCAAGTGCAATAAATTCTTCTACAACTTTGTTGTCCACAAAGCAGTCGCCAGAGTTCATAAAGTTCAGATACTCCCCCTTCGCCTGCGCTATGCCCTTGTTCATAGCGTGATAGACACCCCTGTCAGGCTCTGAGCACCAATAAGCGAACTTATCCTGATGTTCCTCTATGAATTCCTTTGAGCCATCTGTGGAACCGCCATCAATGATGATCCACTCAAAGTCTTGACAGGTCTGAGAGACCACACTATCGTACGTTCTCTTCAGTCCCTCCAGATTATTATAATTTATGGTGATTATAGATAGTTTCATTTCTTTTCTTCTTTTCTCACACGTTTTACCGTATGCTTTATTTTCCCAATAAGGAAATTTATCTCCAAAGAAGATTCTGTCTCCTGAGTTTGAAGGTCAGGCATCACGATATCTGTCAACACCTCTCCGAAGTGCTGCATCATATTCGCTTGCTTTTCCTTATCCGTTTCCTTATGCAGTTCTATCAGCTCTTTCTTAAGGCTGCGAACTTTGGCAAAGGTCTCGATGATGGCAAAAGTTGCCTCTGTAGCTCTCTGACTTTTCAGTATCGTTGCCAGCATGTAGAGTCCCTTCTCTGTGAATGCCTTAGTTGAGTTGCGACTCTTTACTGATACTTTTGTGGTCAAAATTTTTGACCGCAAATCATCCAATTCTTCCTTTGTCAGTTCAAACATGTAACCAAGAGGAAACTTGTTTGCGTTGTTACGAACCGCCTGATTCACCTCTTTTGTTTGCACACCAAACAAAGTTGCCACATCCGCATCAGCTATAACATCATAGCCGCGCAGAGTTACTATTTTATCTTCAACTTCTTTGAAATTTACAGGAAGCACATTTGCCTTCTTCTTTGCCAAATTTCCCATACCTATTTCCTCTTTCAATCCTCAATTTTCAATTCTTCAATCTCTCTTCACACTATCATATGTCCTCTTCAGCCCCTCTAGGTTATTATAGTTTATGGTGATGATTGAAAGCTTAATAAAATTTGTGCAAATTATAAATGACACAAAAATTATCTACTTAAAATTTTATTTTTCAGGCTAAGGCATGGCTTTTCGACATACCTCCACGAGAACCATGCACAAATTACAGATATGATATATACAGCCACATAAATCCAAGGAGAGCGGTTGTCCGTCATCTCTATTATGACATTTATGACTAATCCATGATACAGATATATGCCATAACTCAAATCATTACCCTTTAGCACCTTTACTAGGTTCTTACATGTAAAAGCTGCAGATATGGTGCAAAGGGCAAGCAATATATTCATCATTATTCCTTGAACTGTCTTTATCGTCATCTCAGTATGCACGTTAAAATCTGGAAAGAAAAAACTACATAGCACAAATACCATAAAAGGAACGAAATACCATAAAAACTTACCTTCAATGAAGCGACGTATCCTGTCCCACTGCATATACATTACCGCTCCCACAATGAAATAATGTAAGTAAGGTATTAGGGAAAAACTATACGTACTCAATATTGGTCTTGTAGCATGAAAATCGTGAAGATAATAGTTGCTGACTATTGAGATAATGTAGAATGTAACTATAAACATCCACATTACATCTCTACGCTTAATCAAGAAAAGCAATGGTATTGTTGCATAAAATGTTAATTCTACTGGTATTGTCCATAAACTTCCGTTAGGTGTACCTATACCAAATCCACTTAAATAGGGGGGGCTGAAATTTTGGTCGAATGTCACCCATGAAATAAACCAATGTCTTTGATCTTCCAAGAAAAGCATTCCCGGTGTCATATCCTTCGTAGCCAACGCTGCTATTGTAGTTACCAAAACCAACATATATATAGCTGGGTATATACGTAATGCTCGATTTACCGCATATTGTTTCATGTCCCTATTTCTGAGATATGAAGATGTTATAAGAAATCCACTAACAGTAAAAAAAATAGGAACACCAGTTAAATATCTTAACCAATCTACGCCAGGTAAGAATATTTCCATTCTATTTTGAACATGAAAGAATACCACTTGCAGTGCGGCAAAGAGACGGACTATATCAAAATTATTTTGTCGTGATATAATTGAGTAATTTTTCATCCTTTTATCAACTTTCGCAATATTTCTTTTAAGTGTTTCCACTTCTTAAGGTATTTGTCACCTCTACCATATTTCATCTTTTTGAACGTATCGCCATATATTTGTTCAGACTCTTTTGGATAAAGATTTATTGATTCTGTGACATATAGTTTATATAAAGCCATCTGTTCAAAAAAAGATTTCCCTTTAGGTTTCATCATACAAACGAAATCCTCATGATAATCCTTTCGCTTTTGACTAGCAGCCAGTGTGTCTTGATTATAGCTAAATAGAGCCTCTTTACAAGCATAGAATATATATGAACGCATAATGCGAAAAGTATTTTCTGTATCTTCATGACGACATAAATCCTCACGATATGGTTCTCGTAACATTATCTTACGCTTCAACACCATAGTACCCGTACGAGGATATATTTGGTCTAAATACCAACTTACAAAAGGGAACAGACAATAACCTTCTGTGTGCTCTAAATTTCTTAAATGCTTTACTCCTTTCTCTTCAACATATAGATTATATGTGAACACATCGACAAAACGATGTTTATTGATATTGGATGCAGCCAGAAACAATGCGCCAGGCTCAAGGGTATCATCCGCATCCAAAAAGAGTATCCAATCGCCTTCAGCCTTCTTTACGCCGTAGTTGCGAGCCTGAGATGGACCACCATTTTCTTTTTGATATAATTTAATCCTTTCTGAATGTAAATTCTCTACAACAGAAACGCTATCATCAGTAGATCCATCATCCACAACCACAATTTCATAATTTCTATAATCTTGTGATAAAACAGACTTTATGGTTTTGAGGATGCTCTCCTGTTTATTATATAAGGGAATTATAATCGAAATCATTATGCATTCAATATTTGACATATATATTCATATGATTCTTTTCTTAATTTATTTAACTCCAAATCTACTTTTTTGTAATCCCATTCCTCTATACCACGTATGGCACTGTTTTCATTCTTAATTAAATGAGACAATTTTAAGCGTTCCAACAGGTTACAATATCTCCCATCATGCCCATCATTTAGACAAAACGCATAAAAAGGACGTTGAAATAAAATAGAAAAAACCGTGGCATGAAACGAAGTGGTGAATACACAATAAGCGTATCTTATACACGACACAAAATCTTCTACAGAAAAATTCATTTGGGATAAATCTACGATTTCGATTCCAACTAGCTTAGCAAGATGCTCTGCTTTTTCTTCTACAAACGTTTTTCTTCTTACATCTCTACGTATATCATATATCGCTATATATTTACGATGTTGCCATTTTACTTGTATCAGCGGTTGCCAAACTTTTTCTCCTGTTAACAAAGTTGGATCAACACATAGTCTCTTCCTTATACCTGTACTTTCTTCTATATCATCGGCAATATATTTTTCCCGAAACGAAATATCATCAAAACCTTTTACTATCTTTTGTAATTGTTCATTGGTTATATAATCGTGATAGTCACCATTTGCACTAATGGCATATCCGTATATTTTAGAGTTTATGGGTCTTTTTATTTCTCCCCAATACATTTTATCATAACCACCATAGCAATGTATCCCCCAAACCTGATCACTTCCAATGACATATCTATCATAGTTCGTCATAGACGTTTCATCATATTGATGTTTACTACAATTCAGATATTTACTCCTAAATCTATAAAAATACCAACATCTTTTTGTTATATGAGCATTATCTCTTAAATGATAAAATAGCGTTCTGACCTTAAACTTATATAAACATTTAACAATAAACCTAAAGTCATAATGACTCTTGTAATAACTCTCAATATGAGATTGTCTATAATCAATCAGTTCTACCACAGCACCAGATTGTACAAATACACGTTGTAACGCATAAGCTTGTAGTACAGCACCATAATTATGCGCCCTATGAAAGGTAAGAATGCCTATCCTCATATGCCCTTATATTGTGATAAAAATTTACTATATATGCGCTAACGCACAAAACGATGTATGGTAATAATGGAAAATTATATCTATCCATCCCAACTGTTAACGCAACCATTATTGTACATAACATAACAGGAATAATTAGAATTATATATTCTTCCTTACGTAGTCCATAAAAGCAGCTACCCAATACATAAATCAATAGGATTGGATAAAACAACCACTTACCAACCAATTTGCACATTTTAGCAAATAAGGAAGATTGCATGGTAAAATAGCCCGAATAGACAAATTCTGGAGCATCTGAATATAAATTTTTGACCTTAATATACATTAATTTCGTAAATTTTGAAGGGTTAGCTTTTATCCATTCAACTGCCCTTTTAGTCCAGATACTATCACACTCCTTATAAGTGTACTTACCAGAAGTCTTTTTGTAATTTCCATGATCTCCTAATACAGGAAGTTCTTCATTGGAAAACAGATTCGGCAAATAACCCAATCCGCCTTCGCGTCTCGCCTCACCACAATATCCTCCAGTTGCTAAATCATTTGCTCCCATAATTAAATTTACTCCTCCTGTAGAAGCTTTATACACATAATCGGGAAAATTTTTGTGCGTTAACAAAGATATGCTAATGCATGCACACACATAACCAACAATATAATATATATTATATCGATGAAATTTCTTGCTAAAATAATAAATAATTGTTGCACAAATCCACGCTATTGCTATCGGCCGTGTCCATATAGCCAGCGCAATAATTACTCCAGCAAATACAGATAAAAACTTATTCTTACATAACACCAGATATATAGAAAGCAAAGTTAAGAATTCGAATTGTAATTCTGATAACAAATGAATCACTATAGTAAAATTGCTCGGCAATAACATAAAAACATAAACCGATAAATATGCTACTATTTTGTCCTCAAAAAGTATCTGGGCAATTTTGAAGATTAAGGTAACTATCCCCGCATTAAGAAGGACATTAAACAATGGCAAATACTTTACTGAACCAAAAAGATTTAACCAAGCAACTATAAAATTTATCCAACCAGGATTAAAGATGTACTGATTATTATATTGAGAATAATCTGGATAAATCGTCCCATGCTGATAACATTCTGTCGCATAATAAACATACAATCCCTGATCTGACATTAATGTCTCATAATGGTACTTGTATATATACATACATTGGAATATCAACCACAACATTGAGACTAACAATATTGTATAACGACTTATTGCTATTTTATATAAAATCTCTTTATTCATAACAATATTATTTACAGACTGCGTGCAACTGAATTTTCCAACACATCGTAGATTTCTGATAATGACTTAGTCTACTTGATAAGTAATATATGAGAATGCTGTTGAAAAGAAAAATATGCATAAACTGCAGAACATAAAATTAAATACACCTATTCCTTATTTTATCACAAAGAAAAATTTTGTATACTATATAAACTATCATACAAACTATAACATGATAATTGATATTACTATCTTTTTACTCGTTTCTTATAATACCACAATCATACAAGAAAAATATGGCAATATAAACCATAAATGTCATACAGATGAAGACCAATAATACACATGTGCTTTTTAAGAAATACATCCTATATTGTTGGCTTTTTATTACTCATACTTATTGTATTGTAGCATCAAAAGTATAATGAGCATCTCCATTAATGATACTGATAGCCAAAGTTCGTCGCCTATATAGCCAATGAATTACACTTGTAATACAAACTATATCGATTATTAAGTGCACTCAAATTATCAATCTGCTTATAATCATTGCTTATTCCCCATGTCCTCTTTTCTTTAAATTCACATTAATCAGAAAAATCAAGTAAGCTTGAGCTAAAGGATTAGGCTGATAAAAATTGCTAACAGTTAAACCATCCTTAGGACCACTACAATTATACAATAAGCCATTGTGCATATAAATGCTAAAAGAATTGATTAATTCATCATCAATGCGCACTAAATTCTTTTTTACAAGATAGTGTAATATTGGGAGAGTTGCAGATAAATCCATTTCATTTGTTTGTCTTACTAGCGTAGAAAATTTTTTATCATTATTCCATAAATTTACTAACATACTATCCATCAATGCGACTCTACTTCTTGCTTTAACACTCAAATTCTCAACCGATATTGGTGTGAGTCCCATTGTCCACCATGCATATCCTCTTCCCCAGTTTACTTCTCCAATATGCATGATAGGATGGGTGAGATTTATTGCATGAAAAGGCAATCCCGTTGTTTCATCTGTGCCATTACATGCATAGAAATCTATTTGTTTTATTGCCATATCATATGCTTTTTTATTATGAAAGCGCTCATAATAACGACATAAAAAGGGTACTACCATACCATTTTCATCTACTTCAGCTAAATTCTCACTAAATACACATCCGTATTGACCTATATCATGTTCTAATAGAAAACTGTATACAGAATCTACAAAATTCTTGTATTGTGTTTGCTTCGTTTGAATATACATATCCATTGCTAAAATTCCAGCAGTGCATTGATGTAATGCTTTAACCTTTTTGTTCAATATTTTATCGTCAAACAATTTCTCAATTCGATTTTTTAATGCACTATCATTTCTTATAATTGCATTTTCATACAATGCTATCTGTAGGTACAACTCTTCAGAACTTTCGTATGCATGGTACTGCGAAACACCAGCAATATTGTACAAATTAAACTTGAGATTGTCAACAGAAGACCCTCTGCTTTTTGGTAAATAATGATACCAACCTTCTTTTATGAAAGAGAAACTCTGCTCCGCTATAGTAGATCCATCACCAATCTCTACTGGCAATGATATTGTATTACATGCTTTTTGGACCTTCCATATCTTATATTCTAGTAGCACATCAGACACCAGAAAAAAGAGATTGAATAAAAGACTCAAAAAAAACAATATGTATATTATATTTCTACTAAACATTACCTTCATTTACATTAAGTATCCACTTATGCTCACACAACATTGTTCTACCTGCCATTGCAGGATGTACATTTCTACCAACATTAAAGAAATCGTCCTCTAAAACCTCTAATGGAATTAATGCTTCAATATAATCTGCGTTACCATATCTATCTCCTGCCCACAAGGATATACGATAATTACCAGCTGTAAGGGGAAGTTTTGGAATAACGCAATCAGCATAGTAGTAACCTTCTTTATAATCTGATGGTTCTATCGTTAATTGAGCTGGAAAGGAAACCATCATATTTCCCATTGAATCTCGAATACCCAAAGAAATTGACGCATTACGTGCACCACCTTTCATTACTTTATAATGAATACGAGCTTTCACATACTTTCCACAATGTGGTGTTATATGGTTATTATCTTTATCAAGCAATTCAAGATCAAGAAATTTAATGTGCCCATTTACACTACCTTCTCGTTGAATTTCTGATATTGCCTTCCCTGTTATTTTCATTGCACTGGTCTGCATATATTCTTCAATGGTAGAACTAATATCACCAGAATATTTTAAACAACCATTTTCCAATAATATTCCTGATTTACACAATTTCCTTATACTCCCCATATTGTGGCTCACGAACAAAACTGTTCTGCCACCACCTTGACTAACCTCTTTCATCTTGCCGATAGCTTTCTTCTGAAACTCGGCATCACCAACAGCGAGAACTTCATCGACAACAAGAATTTCTGGTTCGAGAAAGGCAGCAACAGCAAAGCCAAGACGGACGGTCATACCTGAGGAAAATCGCTTGACGGGGGTATCGAGATACCTCTCAATGCCTGCGAAATCGATTATCTCATCAAGTTTGCGGTCTATCTCGTGCTTGGACATACCCATAATAGAGCCGTTCATATAGATATTATCACGAGCGGTCATCTCAGGGTGGAAGCCAGTACCAACTTCGAGCAATGATGCAAGACGACCCTTATAGGTGATATGACCTGTGCTGGGGGCAGTGATATGGCTGAGGAGCTTCAAGAGGGTGCTCTTGCCTGCTCCGTTCTTACCTATGATACCGACGACATCGCCCTGCTCTACCTTGAAGGAGATATCCTTCAGAGCCCAGACATAGTCGGAATGCCCCTTAGTGGAGCGGTCATTGACCTCACCAATCTTCAGGTAAGGGTCTTCCTTACCCAGAATGGAGGTCTGCCACCAACGGTTAATGTCGTGCTGCAAGCTACCTGTGCCCACAAGGCCCAAGCGATACTGCTTGCCCACATTCTCAAATTCTATTGCAATGTTTTTATCCATAAAAAACTTGTTTAAACTACGTACGAAAACGAAACGTCGCTGAAGCGACTACGAAAACGAAAACTATATATACTGCGTACGAAACGGAGTCATGCTCCTTTTTATATTTCTCGCAAAGCGAACTGATACTCCTACGGAGTTAGTGATAATGACATGCTGCTTATTGCAAGCCAGCTTTCATAAGCATCAATCTTATATCACACTGCCTGCTGGCAGTAATCATCTCTACGCAAAGAGCCAAGGTCGTGCTTCCAGCACTCACGCCAAGACCATGCTGGTGTGTACACCTTAGAGAATTTTACTCTCTTAATGAGGGAGTTGGGGGATTTTTCTCTTATTACGGAAGACCATTGACCACACGATGAATACCATCAACCATGCGACGTTGGCCAAAATTTATGAGTAATCCTAATTTTAAGTTTGTTAGTCGCAAATATGTCAGTAACTGTGAGAAGTTCACTGGCTGAAGTTCTGCAACTGATTTTAATTCTATTATAAGTTTGTCTTCTATTATTATATCGGCTCTGAAACCTTCTCCTAATTCTACTCCATCATACACTAATGGTACCCCCACTTGGCGTTGGAAAGAAATGTTCTTTTGTTTTAGCTCATATGCAATACAGTCTTCATAGGCTGACTCTAACAATCCAGGACCTAAGGCCTTATGTATCTTTATACACAAGTCTATAACCAGTTTAGCAAGTTCGTTCTCTGTCATACACTACGGAGTCTTAATATGCTCTAATAATCTTTGCGTAAGCTTCGCAGAAGCGACCTTGCCCTTTGCGTAACTAAGGACAACAGGCGATGCCTGCAATGGTAAATTAGGACATTCTTGGGAGCTTGCTCACTAAAGGATGGAATAATTAGACATAGAAACTCCGTTGGAGTTGTCCTTAGTCTTTGCGAGAAACAAAAACGTCCCCGTAGTTTAACGCTCCAGAGCGTTAAACTGTGTCCATGAAGCGCTGCTCGGTGCGATTGAAGAGGATTACGGCGAAGAACATGACAACGAGGAGGGTGACGGTGCTATAGAGCAGTCCCCAGATGTCGAAGGTGCCGACGCCGAGGCAGGAGTATTTAAATGCCTCGAAGATAGGAGTGAGGGGGTTGATGTTGAGGAGTGCCTGATACTCCTTCGGTGCGAAGGAGAGTGGATAGATGACTGGGGTGGCATACATCAGGAGCTGGACACCGAAACCGATGAGCATATTGAGGTCACGATATTTGGTGGTGAGCGAGGTGATGATGAGTCCCCATGACATAGCGTGCAGGCCTACCATTGCCACGAAGACAGGGAAGAGCAGTATCGAGAACGATAACGTTAACGGGAACTTGCCTGAAACGACAAAGTAGATGTATATGAGTATGAACATGAGCAGCTGGATGCCGAAGCGTATCAGGTTGCTGGTGATGCTGGACAGGGGCACGATGAGGCGAGGGAAATAGACCTTGCCGAAGACGCCCTGGTTGGCTGCGAAGACGTTGCTGCATGCCGTGAAGCACTGCTGGAAGTAGCCCCACATACACACACCTGCCATATAGAACAAGGGCTGGGGCACTCCATCGGTGGAGATGCCTGCGAGTCCACCGAACACGAACATATACATGATGGTGGTGAGCATCGGCTGGATGAGATACCACAGCGGACCGAGGACAGTCTGCTTATACTGCGTGACGATATCACGCTTGATGTTCATACGATAGAGGGTCTTGTAACGCACAAGTCCCTTGATGTCAACGTCGAGCCACTTCTTCTTTGGCTCGATATGGGAAATCTGATCTTGGGGATTCATTATATTTAAACTTGTTTTATTCTAAAACTACGTAAAACGGGAACGGGAACGTTAACGGGAACGGGAACGATACGCGAGCTCGCTCGCTACGATACGGCTACGCCTATCGGTAACTATTTTATTCTTTAAGACAACAGGGACAACAAAAACAACTTAAGCAAATACTGTTGTAAATTGTTGTCATGGTTGTTTTCTACCATTAAAAGGTACTAATAATCTTTGATTATTCCATCTGCTCAATACATACGTTTTGTCCTCAATAAGCATGTAACTTATTGAGGGATAGTATGTTATCAGCATCCTCCCAGTATCTTGGGAAAAATTCCGCTAAATATATTATGTGCAAAAGTACAAAGAATATCTGATATAAGCAAGGAAAATTGGAGTAAATTACGGAAAATTGCAATTATTTGTACGTGCGTGCATATAATTCGATGTTTTTCCTTACTTTTGTAAGGCGAATTAACGATACGGCACAAGGTGCCTACGATACGTGATACTACGATACGTGGCAAGCCACTACGATACGGAGGTGAACTCCTACGATACGGCACAAAGTGCCTACGATTAAAATTTAATGATGTTATTCTATGCAAGAGACAAATAAGGCTAGAAATTTCAGAGAATATAAGGTTTGGCAGGACTCGGTTGCATATGCCACGAATATTTATAAAATAACTGATCAAATGCCGTGGTTTGAGAAGAAGGGTATCTGTGACCAATTAAGACGAGCTGCTGTGAGTATCAGCAGCAATATTGCAGAAGGATGCGCAAAACCAACGGACGTAGATTTTGCTCGCTTTTTAGACCAAGCTCTTGGCAGTGCATACGAAGTAGAAACGCAATTGATTATATCTTTTAATGTAGGCTATATCACTGCCGAACAAAATAAAGAACTTATACAAGAACTCAACTTAATACAAAAACAATTAACAGCATTGATACGTAGTTTAAGGCACAGTAGCGCAAGCGTTTCGTAGGCTCGTATGAGCCGTATCGTAGCGGCAGCGTATCGTAATAGCCCTAGGCTATGTATCGTTTTTTTAAAAAAACTATGAACGAAGTGATTGAGGTAATAAAGAGGAGGAGGAGCTGCAGATGCTTCGATCCTGAGAGGATGCCATCGGAGGAAGTGATAGCACAGATATGCGAAGCGGGCACATGGGCTCCGACGAGCAGGGGACAGCAGAACCCCATCATCATCGCAGTGACAAACAAGGAACTGAGGGACAAGATATCACGGATGAATTCGGATATCATAACGGGTAACAAACTGGTGACATCGACACCGCCCGGGGCTGACCCGTTCTATGGCGCTCCATGCATGCTGATAGTGCTGGTGAAGGAGAGTCCGAACGCTATGTATGACGGTCCGATAGTGATGCAGACGCTGATGCTGGCAGCGGAGTCATTAGGCGTGAACTCCATCTGGATTCACAGGGCGAAGGAGGAATTTGAGAGCGAAGAGGGCAAGCAGATTCTCCGTGACCTGGGCATAGAGGGCAACTACATAGGCATAGGCCACGTAGCTCTTGGCTACGCAGCGAAGCCTCTGCCCGAGCCTAAACCAAGAAAGGCAGACTATGTATATTTTGTGAAGTAGGATTCACAAAATAACGGGAACGTTAACGGGAACGGGAAATATTTACAAAATAACGGGAACGTTAACGGGAACGGGAAATATTTACAAAATAACGGGAACGTTAACGGGAACGGGAAATATTTACAAAATAACGGGAACGATAACTTTTAAGTAAAATATGGTAGGAAAAGCAAGAAATTTTAGAGAATATAAGGTTTGGCAAGATGCAGTTGCTTTTGCCACTACTATCTACAAAGTAACAAACGAACTTCCTTGGTTTGAAAAGAAAGGATTATGTGATCAGTTGCAACGTGCAGTTGTAAGTATTTCTTCAAACATTGCAGAGGGAGCAGGACGCCCCTCTAATGCTGATTTTGCGCACTTTCTTGACCAAGCGTTGGGCTCAGCAAACGAAGTCGAGACCCAACTTCTTATATCAAAAAATCTGAATTATATTAATGAAGAGCAATACAAAATTATGATGCTTGAACTTACTAGTATTCAGAAACAACTAACAGGGTTGATTTTTTCAATTCGTAAAGAAGAACAAGAATTGCATTATTAATTAAAAATATTAACGTTCCCGTTAACGTTAACGTTTATGCGTTAACAACTGAAAGAGGGAAACGCATAACTATATGAAGGAACGAAGTTTTGAAGAACTGAAGAGGTCGCTGGCGGAGGCGAAAGGGCATCCACTGGAGACAGGATGGGATATATACCGCTACATGAAGGGGAATATAGAGCAGATGGAGTCGCAGGAGGCGAGGACACTGCTTGCCTGCTATATGAAGATGGGACTGGAGAAGCCATCGCTGCTGCATTCGCTGATGCTCAACATTGCACTGAGGATGGCGAAGAGGTTCCCGGACTTTCAATTTGATAGGTTCTTTGACATGTGGGAGTATCCTGGCATTGAGCGAATAATAGGATATGTGGACTATTATGACGAGAAACATAAGTATTACCATATCTATGACAACATGTCGAGACACTTCGTGGCTGTAGATCCGCATAACGTACCGCAAGTGGGTGGTTTTGTGGAGTTTACGCCGATAATTCCTGAGGACGGGAAGTTTAAGACGGCAGTGGTGCACATGGTGTTCTCGGATGCTACACCGGACTATATAAAAGCCAGCATAGATGCCTTCGGAACATACGAAGCGGTGGTGACTGAAGTGAACGAAAAGGAAGGAACATTCAGCTACCACATCACTTCGGAGATAAAACCTACTCCAGAAGGCACGATAACGCCTGACGGAATAGCCTTCCTCGGCATGATGCAACTGACTGAGGGACAAGAAGTAAGGCTACTCCTATTTCTGAAGCGAGACAAGGAGGGAGTGAAGAGAAATTATGTGGCTAGAACATTAGCGAGCTAATGTTACGATACGGCTGAAGGCTTTCAGCCTACGATACGTGGCTAAGCCACTACGATACGCAATCGGAGATTGCTACAATAACCCTCTTGAACCAGCGAAGCGACTTGAACTTTTTTGAACTAGCACGGAGTACGTTTGAACTTTTTATATATGACAAGAGAAGAAACGGTATTGACATACTTAAGGGAGCATGGGATTCCTTATAGTAACTATAACCACCCGGAGGGCAAGACGATAGAGGAGGCTAAGAGGTGGTGGAAGGATGATGGTAGCATGCATTGCAAGAACCTCTTTTTCCGTAACCATAAGGGGAACAAGCATTATCTGGTGTGCTTTGACTGCGAGCATGACCTCGCCATTCACGATCTGGAGCACAAACTGAAGGAATCGTTACAGAGCAGGGGACTGCCTTCATGCGGAAAACTGTCGTTTGCCTCGCCTGAGAGGATGATGAAATACTTGGGACTGGAGCCGGGCAGCGTGTCACCCTTCGGACTGATTAACGATCAAAACCATGAGGTCTATCTGTTTCTGGACGAAAACATTAAGAATGCTCCTACCCTCTCCTTTCATCCTAACGACTGTCGCGGCACGGTAGTGATAAAGAATGAGGACTTCCTACACTACTTAAGCGAAGTAGGGAACCAGTATGAGTTTATAAAGCTTTATTAAGGCGAGCTATGCTCGCTAGTTCAATAGTTCAAGGCGCTTCGCTGGTTCAAGAGTTCTTTTAGTCGCACTTCGTGCTTTGTAAAAGCGTAGCACCAGAGGTGCGTCCGATTACAATGGTTCAAGGCGCTGCGCTGGTTCAAAGAAACTATTGTAGCAACAAGCCCGGTGGGACTCGTAATCGGACGCGAGCAGAGCGAGCTACGCTTTCGAAGCGAAGCGGAGAAAGAGCCCACGACGTCGCGGGGGAGATGCCCCCAGGCACCAAAAAAGCAGACCATCCAATGGATGATCTGCTAGTATTTTTGGGTGCCCGGTGGGACTCGAACCCACGACATTCAGAACCACAATCTGACGCTCTAACCAACTGAACTACGGGCACCGTGTAAATCGTGTTAACGATTAGCGTGCAAAAGCACCATTTTGGTTTTGCGGGTGCAAAGGTAGTAAAAATAGTTCATAGTTCATAGTTCACAGTTCATAGTTTTGCCATTCTTTAATAATTATTAACAATTCTGTATTCATTATGAACTGTGAAACTCATAATTAGTCCATGCGATCACGATAGTCTTCGTAGGTGTAGTGACGGAGGGTTTCGAGAGTACCGTCATTATGAAGAAGTGCGATATCAGGATGGCTGACACCATTGAACATATTGGTCTTGACTGTGGTATAGTGCAGCATGTCCTCGAAGATGATGTTCTCACCTATCTGCAACTCATGGTCAAACTGCCAGTCGCCCATCCAATCGCCTGAAAGGCAGGAGCAACCGCCGAGGCGGTATTGGTGGGAGTTCAAAGGTTCAAGAGGGTTCAAGGGTTCAAAAGAGTTCAATGGGTTGAGTTCTGCTCCTCGAACTGTGGGGTGATAGGGCATTTCGAGACAATCGGGCATGTGGCAAGTGAAGGACACATTAAGTATTGCAGTACGGATACCTTTATCTTCCACTATATCAACGACTTGAGCTACAAGTGGACCCGTCTGCCAAGCGAAGGCAGAGCCTGGTTCGAGAATAACATGAAGCCAGGGATAGCGAGACTTGAAATCACGCAGTATCTTGACAAGTCGAGGCACATCATAGTCGGCACGCGTCATAAGATGTCCACCACCGAAGTTTATCCACTGGATTTTAGGAAACCACTTTGAGAATTTTGCCTCGATATGCTGCAAAGTACGCTCAAAAACATCAGAGCCTGACTCACAATGACAGTGGCAATGAAAACCAGAGAGTTGGCTGAAGTCAATATAGTCGGAGTGAGCATCAAGCACATCGGCAGTAACACCGAAGCGGGTGCCTGGAGCACAAGGATTATAAAGGAGCGTTTCGACCTCGGAATACTCAGGATTGATGCGGAGTCCGAACTCACCCCCCCACCCTTTTTCACGCAAAGAAGGAGCATAGCGCACAAACTGCGACAGGGAATTGAACGTGAGATGTGAGGAATAGCGCGCTATCTCGTCTATCTCGTAGTCGGTGTAGGCTGGAGAATAGGTGTGGGCAGGAGCGCCAAACTCCTCGAATGCCAGACGTGCCTCATGGAGCGAGCTTGCCGTAGTAGCGCTGATATACTCACGAAAAACGGGGAACGTCTTCCAAAGGGCGTATGCCTTGAAGGCAAGAATTATCTCAATATCGGCATCATTCGCCACCTTATTTATAAGAGAGAGATTGCGACGAAGCAAATCTTCTTCAAGTACATATGTGGGGCGGGTAATATTACGAAGAATATCGGTCGTTACATCCATATAGTATAATTTATTCTAATTTTACATGCAAAATTAACTTTTATATTCGAGAAAATTGCATGTTTGACAAAATTTTCTTACTTTTGCAGTGAAAATAGAAGGTGTTATGAAACTTATTATAATGACACAACCCACATTCTTTGTGGAAGAAGACAAGATTCTTACAGCATTATTTGATGAAGGACTTGACACCCTGCATATAAACAAGCCTGATTCAGAGCCGCTGTATGCGGAACGCCTGTTGTCGCTGCTACCCAAGAGTTGCTACGACGACATAGTGGTGCACCAGCATTACTACCTGAAACAGGAGTATGACCTGAAGGGAATACACATAAACGACCCTGAAACACCTACACCCGAGGGATTTCGTAAGCACGTGACGCGAAGCACAAACAAGATAGACGACCTGAAGGAGATGAAGAAGCAGTGTGATTATGTGTTGCTGCACTCGCTATTTGACTCTCTTCATAACGACTACAAGGCATCGCTGACGATGGAAGAACTGAGAGAGGCAAGGAAGAGGGGCTTGATAGACAAGAAAGTCTATGCAATGGGCGGCATGAGTCTGGAGAACGTGCAGATAGCCAAAGACTTAGGATTTGGTGGCGTGGTGATATGCGGTGACCTGTGGAACCGTTTCAGCATACAGCACGAGACAGATTTCCAAGTTCTGATAGAGCACTTCAGGAAACTGAAGAAAGCGGTAAATTAACGATACGCAAGCATGCTTGCTACGATACGCTAACGCTACGATAATGATAACAAAATAATATAGCTATGGCAGAAGAAAAGAAAAATTTTATGGTTTTCTCAGGCACGGCAACACGCTACCTTGCTGAGAAGATTTGCGCAAGTTTGGGTTGCCCATTGGGTAATCTGGTGATGACAAAGTTCAGCGACGGTGAGTTTGCCGTAAGTTTTGAAGAAAGCATTCGCGGAAGAGATATCTTCCTGGTGCAGAGCACATTCCCTAATTCAGACAACCTGATGGAGTTGCTCCTGATGATTGATGCGGCGAAGCGTGCCTCTGCCAAGACCATCAACGCCGTAATACCTTATTTCGGTTGGGCTCGTCAGGACCGTAAGGACAAACCACGTGTATCAATAGGTGCTAAACTGGTGGCAGACATGTTGAGTGTGGCTGGTATCGACAGACTGATAACGATGGACCTGCATGCTGACCAGATACAGGGATTCTTCAACGTACCAGTGGATCACCTCTATGGTTCTGGTGTGATACTTCCATATCTGGAGAAGCTGAAGAACGAAAACCTCGTTATTGCTTCACCTGACGTGGGCGGTGCAAAGCGCGCCAAGAGTTATGCCAAGTATCTGGATTGTCCGTTGGTGATGTGTAACAAGACACGTGCTCGTGCCAACGTGATTGCTGAGATGCAGATTATTGGCGACGTAAACGGTAAGGACGTGATAATCGTTGATGATATGGTGGATACAGCCGGCACCATTACCGAGGCTGCCAACATCATGAAAAAGGCTGGTGCTAAGTCAGTTAGAGCAGTTGCCAGTCACTGTGTGATGTCTGGTCCTGCAAGCGAGCGTGTACAGAACTCTGCATTGGAGGAGATAGTATTCACAGACTCTATCCCTTACTCTAACCGTTGTGCTAAGGTTAAGCAACTCAGCGTTGCTGATATGTTTGCCGAGACCATTCGCAGAGCTATCAATAACGAGTCTATTTCAGACCAGTATATAATAAGATAGTTCAAGAGATCCAGAGCTCAGTTGAAGTCGCTTCGCTAGTTCAAGAGAACTGAAGTTCGGTTCAAGAGTTTAGAAGGAGGCAACACCAGTTGTTGTCAACCTTACGAGATATCTCATGAAGCCCCAGTGTTTCTGCCTTTTGCAGCAGCATTGGGGCATCTTCTGTATAGAAACCAGATAAGACGAGTGATGCGCCACTCGCCATCACGTTGTGAAAAGCTTCCATATCCTGCAACAAAACATTACGATTAATATTGGCTAATACCACATCGAAGATACCCTCAACATGAGAGAGAACATTGGCATTGCCTAACAATACGTCGATCTGCTCACCCACTCCATTCAATACGGCGTTATGACGGGCATTATCGGAAGAGAACTCGTCGATGTCGTAAGCCACAACAGATGCTGCGCCACACTTAACAGCTGTGATGCCCAGAATGCCTGTACCACAGCCACAATCAAGCACTCGACGACCCGTAAGTGGCAATTCGAGCAGAGTGGATACTATCATACGAGTGGTTTCATGGTTGCCCGTACCAAAAGCGTTACGTGCCTGAATGCCTATCTGTATAGGACTGCTGAACTGTTCTGCGTCTTCAACATGATGCGCATCGTATATAGTGACCTTTCCATCTACCACGATGGGTTCGAAGCCCTCTGCCTCCCATGTCTCGTTCCAGTCCTGGTCGGGTATCTCCTCGGTATTATATGTTATGGTGACGCCAGCAATGGGAAAAGAGGCTATCAGTTCCCGAACATGTGGCTCGGAATAATTCTCTTGTTGTATGTAACCTATTATGCCGTCATCGCTGTCCATAAAACTCTCGTAACCCACCTCTCCACACGAATCGGCAAGTAATTCCCGACATGGCTGCAGGAGGTCAGATGACGGACATTCTATCTTGAACGTAGTTGAAAGATACTTCATTCCTATTATGTAATTACTACTAAAAAGATATATTTTGTTAAATTTCGGTGCAAATTTAATAAAAAATAGGGAAATGTATATTTTTTCTTAGGGTTTTTCCGTATATTTGCATAAAATTTATAGATAATTTTGCATTATCAAAACGAATAACAGGGCAATAACGAATCCCTAAAAAAGCGTATGATTATGAGAAAATTTCTATTTCTGTCAATTATCATCTGCCTGGGAGGGGGCACGCTTACCGCTAATGCCTTACGAGACGGTGATGACGATGACATCTACTACACTCCGAAAAAGGAGACGAAGCAGGCGCTGAAAGAAAACTATGAACGCGAGGAACGCGAACGGTTTCATCAGGAGATGCAGGCGAGGTATGACATGCTGATGAGATACCGAATGCTAAGAATGGCAGAGGACAGCATTGAGAACCGAACCCCATACAGCAGTGATTCCATAGCGAGCGACGTAATAGAATTCACACCTGGCACGGGTGTATATCCCGATAGTATTAAACATAAATGACACTTCATATGAAAAGACATATTTTTTACATAGTGCTCTGCCTTTGCAGCGCAATGGCGATGGCACAAGAGACATACGAAAGTGCACAGTTGGCAACTGAAGACCTCAATGGTACTGCACGATATATAGGTATGGGTGGCGCAATGGAAGCATTGGGCGCTGATATATCAACTATGGGTACTAACCCTGCGGGCATCGGTATGTTCCGCCGTTCATGGATAGGTGTATCAGGTGGAGCAACCATGCAGAGCGGTCAGGGCAATAACAACGCCATGGCTGGCATGAGTACAAGTAACGGCAAGAGCAATGCCGACATGAACCAGGCAGGATTTATATACTCAAACAAGTTCAGCTATAACTCACACTTCAACCTGGGCTTTAACTACCACAAGAGTCGTAATTTCAACCAGATAATATCTGCTGCTAACAGCCTTGACGAAAATTCCTCAAGTAGCAAACTTTCATGGATGAGGCGAGCTAACTACAATGACTATAATACTGGTGCAGCATATCCCCGTCCTATCAATTCTGAGGGAATAACGCTACTGGATTATTACAACCTAAGAGCAGTAAACGACCCAATTTTTGACAAATTTAGTGATAAAGAGATATACTACCGACCTGCAAATGCTTACAACGCTCTGCGTGATAACACTGGATACATAAGCGAATTTGACTTCAACTTCAGTGCTAACTTTAATGACCGTGTATATATCGGTCTTACTTTCGGACTGAAAGACGTAAACTACAAGAGCGAATACAACTATAAGGAAACACTGCTTGATGGAGCTTACGGCTATCCTGCAGGAAATTACTCTTTCTATGAGAATCGAAAAATCTCAGGTACAGGTTTTGACTTGAAGTTTGGCGCTATCATACGTCCATCTGAATATTCTCCATTCCGTTTCGGACTGTATATGCACACACCTACATGGTATGACCTGACTTGCGAAAGCACTCTTATAACGTCAGCACATGCAGAAGTGAATGGTAATATATTTGACGGTCCGATGAGAAAGTACAATCCTTCTGACGTTTCTAACAGTTTCAGATATGACTATAGGATTGTGACTCCATGGAAGTTTGGTGCGTCAGTAGGTCATACATTCGGAAAGATGGTTGCTATAGGCGCAACATACGAGTATGCAGACTACAGCACCATTAAAAACCGCATAAAGACAGGTAGAGTCGTAAGCACATATTATGACGGATGGGGACCATATAGCAGTTCATACAACACATACAGCGATGATACACAGATGAACAACCACACAGACAAGACTCTAAAGGGTGTTAGTCTTGTGAAAATAGGTGTCGAGGTAAAGCCTTCACAGTTATTGGCTTTGCGCGTTGGCTATAACTATCAAAGCGCTATTTATAAAGAGGATGGTAAAAAGAGTACCACTATAAATGCAGTAAGAAGCATCGGTTATGATTACTCTACTCAAGACTATGTGAACTGGAAGGATACACATCGCATAACATTCGGTATGGGCTTTACCTTTGATAAGAACTGGGCACTTGACCTCTCTTATCAGTATGCTCTGCAAAATGGTGACTACCACCCATTCAGCAGCATGACACTGAATTCAGGCGATGTAGAAGATAGAGAATGCTACGACAATCCTACTACCGTCAAGAACAAGCGTCACATGATAAATGCAACCCTGGGTTACAGATTCTAGAAACTGAACAATCAGAGTAATGCGCATACGTCTAAACATATTCTCGATGCTCCTCACAACACTCTGCATGGCATTATTGATGTCATGCGGTGCCAAGCAGACCAAAGCTACTATGGCAAAGGTGACAAAGGTTGAGGACAAGTATGAGACTTGCGTATATGCTGATTCTTCACAAAGGGTGCACATAGATGTCAATATTACCCTGCCAGTGGCTTCAGACAGTGTTTATGCACTGATTAGAGACTCACTCTTAGGTACTATGGAACGTGAGTTCTGCTACATGATAGGCGACACAAAGGTGATAGAGCCATACAAAGGCAAAGACAAGAGCATAAAAGCCATTGTGGACTATTACGGAGCGCACAGCTTCCTGTACCTTAACAAGTGTGCAGAGGATGATTATAAGCAACGTGCCGAGTATATAAAGACCGACACAACGCTTACCGAGGCAATGAGGCGCCAGATAATGCAGGACACTCCACAGTGGGAGTATGAAAGCAAGATATCCAAAGCATTTGAGACACCTAAATACATCGTATTCCTGCACCAGACATACGAATATCTGGGAGGTGCACACGGCGGCATAGGTGGACTGGGGTACATGACATTTAATCGCAGCAACGGTAAGAAGGTAACCAACTTCTTCGTTAAGGAAGCTACTGAAAAGATGCAGGGGCTGCTTAAGAAGGGTCTTAAGGAGTATTTCAGCGAGTCTGGAGCGCCTATAAAGACTGATAAAGAGCTAATGGAACAACTGCAGATAGACGGTAACGTAATCCCTCTGCCTGTCCAGGAGCCTTATCCAAGTGCTGCTGGCTTGATATTTACCTATAGTCAGTACGAAATAGCGTGCTACGCTGCTGGAATGCCATCTTTCACCATTCCTTACGAGCAAGCTATGCCTTACCTTACAGATGAAGTAAAAGAACTGCTAAAAAAATAGGGAGAAATAACACTTCTAACATAGAAAATCCCATAAAATAACAAGTAAAGGGGAACTACACTCACGTGCGGTTCCCCTTTATTATTGAAATTATGAAGTTATAAAAAGATTATTTTCTATTTATTCTTGGGAACGAACGATTCCCACGTCTGATCATCAAAAAAGACACGAATTTCTGTTATCTTTCTGACATCACCTGAAACTTTCACATACTTTCCAGCTGAATTTCGACTTGAAACTGGTGGTAAAACGCTCGGATGAACGCTATAAGGCTTAGCTGCGTTATCAAATAGGGGCATATCAACTGACACATTGTCAGTATTTCCACCATCTTTTTTACCAGATGAGGACATACCCTCTACAGCAGCATCCTCTATAGCATCAAAAAGTGTCGAGTTTTCATTTTCAGCGCGTGAAGTTGCTGCATCAGTTAGCATCATACCACCTTCACCCTTGAGCAACCAGATGGGGTTCACATTAGGGAACGCTCCCATGATCGCAAGCACATGATTCATCGTTGGACGAGTCCTTCCTGTGAATATACTGCTCAATGATGCACTACTTATATTAGTGAACTTAGCAAAAGTTTGCTGATTCATATGTTGCGCCTCCATCAGCTGGCGAATTCTTTCTTTCATATATTTTATTAGAAATTTATAGTCGGTTATAGTCGAGGTCCAATTTGAGTATAAAATTTACCACTCAATAGGGTATAATCAGACCTTTTTCTAACTTTTTACAAAGGTAATCATAAAATTTGGAACAAACAACAAAAATTGAAAGTATTTATATACGTTGATTTAATTTTTAACATTTGAATAATCAACAAATCTAATTGAATTTATCTTTTAATAGTGATTTTTCAGGCGTTCATTCAGAACCATAAAGATAAGCCTGCTATGTAAAACATTATCATTTTAGACCATAAAATTGACATTTAGTTACTTATATCGGATAAGGTGGCCCAAAATAAGCTCTCTCATTTATTATATTCACTACTTTGCATAATATGACAGATGTAAAACATACAATATTATGATATTTCATTGTTTTTCAGGCGATTATATCACCTATTTTGTACTGAATATATATGCAATATAGATTTTATTGTGCTGTATTTTAATTCTTGAAATGTGAATATGTATTTCTTGTGACGAGGGTAATGCTCCCTGATATTTGATTCGTATTTGTGTTTGTTGAAAATATTCACATTTGAATATCGCTGTTTTATATGGGATTCTATACGTTAATTTATGCAAATTGTTGATTTTTGGCTTTATATTATTCTCAAATTTCTGAGACTTTTAAATTTCAAGGCAACTGGCAAAAAGTTCAAAAAAATGCGATTCTCAGAGGGGTAAAAACGCTAGAAAAGCCAGTATTTACAGCGGAAGAGGGCTAAAAAAAATGATTCTGAGAAAATCAATTCTAGAGAAATAAACATGAAAAAATCTCCTTTTTACCCCTAATAACACTAAAAAATGTGCCCCAGAAAATAATTCCTGGGGCATATTATTATATCAATTTACATTTTTTGCAGATAGATGATCATATCCACCCTACTCTTTTTAATGCAAGATAAAAGAGACCATTTCACTCAACAGTTCCTCTGGAGATGTATTGACATTTTCAAGTCCTTTGGAACGTGCATCTATCTCTCTCAATTTTGAAATAATCTGTAGAGTTTTCGTCGGAGAGTAGTTTTTCATGGCTGTTATATAGTCACGAGTTTGGTATGGATTACGTAATCCCAATTGTGACATAATGGCAGACTCCGTTTTTGGATTTGGAGTGTAGTATGCTAACATCAGATTTTGGAAAAATGAGAACGTTTGGGGCAATAATGCAAATAATCCCCCAGATTTTGGATTTTCCTCAAAATATTTTGCTATTCTGTGAGCTTTTAATGCATCACGATTTATCAGCGCATCACGCAATTCATACACATTATAACTCTTACTGATGCCTATTTTGGACTCTACAAGGTCTGAAGTGATTTTTTTTGCGTCATTTTCAGAGAAAGAAATGAGCACTTTTTCAAGTTCAGAAGTCAATCGTTTCAAATCACCACCTATATGGGCAGCAACGACCTGCGCTGCACGTTCTTCTATCGTCGCTTTATATTCCTTCTTGAGGTATTCGTTAATGAAACGTACGATATCCCTGTCGTATCTTAGAGGTTCGCTGTTAAGCACCTGGCCTACGGCATTTGCCCTTGTGAGAAGCTTCTTTCGTGCATCTATCGTACCTCCCATATAACATATTACAAGGATTGTAGTAGCTACAGGCTTATCCATGTATTTTTCCAGTTGCTCAAGGTCTTTTAATGCCTGTGCTTCACGTACCACTACCACCTGACGTTCAGCCATTACAGGGAAACGACGAGCCTCATCTATCACACGCTGTGCCCTGGTTTCTGAACCATACAGCACTGTCAGATTAAAATCTTTTTCTTCTTCTTTCAGCGCATTTTCAGTTATGGCATCGCACACCTTATCTATATAATAACTCTCTTCCCCCATAAGTATATATACGGGAGCAAATTTGCCGTCTTTTATATCGGCAATTATCTTATTATATACGTCTGCTGTGCTTACTTTTTTCTCTGCCATTAGTCTCTGAAACGCTTCAAGATATCACCATAGTTCTCTATTCTTCTATCGCGAAGGAATGGCCACCAACGACGCACATCCTCACTATGGTCAATGTCGATGTTTATTACTACACTCTCTTCATCGTTATCAGACGCGCAATAATACAGTTCACCTTGCGGACCTGCAACAAAACTTGAGCCCCAGAACTGTATACCATCAGTCAGTTTTGATGGGTCTGGTTCATACCCTACCCTGTTTACTGCTACAACTGGTAAACCATTAGCTACAGCATGACCTCTCTGTACTGTGATCCATGCCTCCCGCTGACGCTGCTGCTCATCTGCTGAGTCGGTGGCTGCATATCCTATTGCAGTAGGATATATCAGTATTTCTGCACCTGCAAGAGCCATGAGACGTGCACCTTCAGGATACCACTGATCCCAACAAACCTGTACACCTAATCTACCGACTGAGGTATTTACAGGTTCGAAGCCCATGTCGCCTGGCGTAAAATAAAATTTCTCATAATATGCAGGATCATCAGGAATGTGCATTTTTCTGTATTTTCCTGCTATTGTACCATCCTTTTCTATTACCACTGCAGTATTGTGGTACAAACCTGGAGCACGACGCTCAAACAGCGAAGTCACAATAACCACACCACACTGTTTTGCCAGTTCACCAAAGAAATTAGTTGAAGGACCAGGGATAGTCTCAGCCAAGTCGAAATTGTCCACATCCTCTGTCTGGCAGAAATACAAACTGTTATGCAGTTCCTGCAGTACCACCAATTGTGCACCGCGCTTTGCCAAATCAACTATACCTTCAGCAAGTCGCATCATATTCACTTTTCTGTCAGCAACATTATGCTGTTGCAATATTCCTATCTTCAACTCTTTCATGCTTAAACTTTTTATTCTGGCACTTGCATAGTGCAGCAATGTATCGAACCATGCTGTCTTACAATCGTCCTTGAGTCTATCGCTATTATCTCTCTATCGGGGAAGGACTTTTTTATAGCCTCACAAGCTTCCTTGTCCTTTTCCTCCTGGTTATATGTGGGCACCAACACCGCACCATTGATAATCAGGAAGTTAGCATACGTAGCGGGTAGCCTTTCCCCTTCATCATATATAGCATCAGGCTGGGGCAATGGTATCAATTTATATGGTTTGCCATCCAAAGTCCTGAGTTCTTTCAATTCCTCTTCCAAAGCAACGAAGTCTGCATACTGCTCATCATTCTCATCAGTACATTTATTGTACAATAACGTATCATTAGGAGCCAAACGTACGATGGTGTCTATATGCCCATCTGTATCATCACCTATCAGACTGCCGTGCTTCAACCATATTATGCGTTTTGCTTTAAGTCTAAAACGCAGTTCTTCTTCGATGTCTTCCTTATCCATCGGTTGGTTACGGTTAGGAGCCATCAGACAGCATTCTGTAGTCATTATCGTACCCTTGCCATCGCTCTCTATAGCACCACCTTCGAGCACGAAGTCGTCATTATCTGCCAATCGTGGAGTGCCCTTTGTTTCTGTATCAAAAGCACCGTCCTCGTGCAGTGTCCTTGTTACATTATTGTCTAATGTAGCCTCAAATTTCTCCCCCCAACCATTGAAACGGAAGTCAAGCATCGTCAGTTTTCCGTCATCTGAACGAAGCGTTATCGGACCGTGGTCTCTTGCCCACGTATCGTTGGTTTTGCAGAAACATATATATACCCTTGTCATCTGTTCTGGGGTGAGTCTGCCACTCAGCATAGCACCCACCTGTATAGGGTGTGGTGTGGCTATAACCAACTGTTCATAACGTGTTATGGCATCAGCCATCTTCACGTAAGTCTCTGTAATCTCCTTAAGGTACGGAGCCCAATCAGTAGCCTGGTGAGGCCATGTCAGCATCACCAGGCTCTGTGGTTCCCATTCAGCGGGTAAGCATCTTTTCAACGTACCCTGTGCCAATTTTATTCTTCTGTTTTCTTGGCACGTGAAGCGCGCTTACGCTTTGGCTTCTCCGTTGCGGTTTCCAACTTAATGCCAGCCAATTCCGGATCAATAAGAATACGTCCGCAGTGCTCACAAACGATAATCTTCTTGTGCATCTTCACATCAAGCTGACGCTGAGGTGGAATCTTGTTGAAGCAACCGCCACATGCATCACGCTGCACATAAACAATTCCGAGACCATTACGAGCATTCTTACGAATACGCTTAAAACTCTGCAACAGACGAGATTCTATCTTCAGCTCCAGATCCTTGGCTTTAGCCTTCAATATCTCTTCCTCTTCACGGGTTTCCTGCATAATCTCATCAAGTTCGCTACGCTTATCTTCGAGGTCGCGTTCACGGTTATCAATCTGCTCGTTAACACGATCGCGGTCAGCCTCGCGCTCTTTTACACGCTGTTCAGCCTCCTTAATCTTCTTCTGACAAAGTTCTATCTCCAGTGTTTGGAATTCAATCTCTTTAGTCAGAGTATCATACTCACGGTTGTTCTTCACGTCATTGAGTTGCTTATTGTAACGCTCAACGCTTGCTTTTGCTTCCTCTATGTCAGCAGTGCGCTGAGATACAGCCTTTGAAAGGTCGTCAATCTCCTGATTAATCTTCTCAAGACGAACGCTCAGACCTTCCACTTCATTCTCAAGGTCTTCCACCTCAAGAGGCAGTTCGCCACGAAGGGCACGCTTCTCATCAATCTGTGAAAGGGTCGTTTGCAACTGGAAGAGGGTTTTCAGTTTCTCTTCTACAGTCAAATCTTTTGGATCTTTTCTTGCCATTTTCTTTCTGTTTTTTATAAAATTATTTTTATATTATGTTATTTCGATATTATAGTATTACAATTGTCATCGAACAATGACTGGATTAGTCACTAATTCCGTCACACACGTTCTCACTTCAGGACATCTTTTATTGATGATTTCCTCAAGCAGATTACTCGTAAACTGTTCGCTCTCATAATGTCCTATCACCACTATCTGTATTTCCTGTTCATGACCAAAATACTCATGATAATGCATCTCTCCTGTGATAAACGCATCAGCCTTAGCCTCAATAGCTTGCGATAACATAAACGAGCCTGCACCGCCACATATTGCGACCTTCTTAATAGGTCTATCAAGCAACTCGTTAGTCATGGCACATTTTACTCCGAAGGTGTCTTTCACCTTCTTAATAAAATCATCCGCATTCAGCGATTCCTTATAATCACCCACTATGCCAAGACCACCCTTCACTCCATTCACCTCATGTTCGCCGAGCAAATGTATGGAATCCATCTCCATTCCCAATCTGCGCGCCATCATGTAGTTCACACCTCCCTCTGCGCTGTCCAGATTAGTGTGCATAGAGAATATTGTGATGCCGTTCCTGATAGCCTTCACCACTGTACGTTGCACATAGTCAACATCGCTAACTTGCCTGAGTTTGCGGAATATTAGTGGATGGTGCGTAACAATCAGGTTACACCCCTTTTCTATCGCTTCGTCCACTATCTGCTCCGTAGCATCCAGACACAATAATGCCCCTGAAACTTCCACCTCTGTCAATCCTACCTGCAAGCCGGCATTATCATAGTCTTCTTGCAGGGGCAAAGGCGCGAAACCGTCAAGGGCAACAATAACATCCTTTATTTTCACGCTCTGTGATATGTTTTAATTCATTTGCAAAGGTACGAAAATTAGTTGAGAGTTGAGAGTTGAGAGTTGAGAGTTTTGCCCTTCTTTAAGATTTATTAACCTAATAGAATAATCTTCTACAGCTTACTGTAATCGGGTATTTCGGGAAGAAACTCCCATTTACCAGCTTCGCTATTGTAATGCAAACATATATGCTGGTTACCGTTACTTACTATAAGATAGGAAACATGAAGAAGCATATTATATGTAGAAATCTGCGTGAGAACTTTATTAGTCAACGGTACACTTTCTGCCTTATATTCGAATATGGCGCGAGGCTGACGGTCTCTGCCAAAAAGAACAGAGTCACACCTGAGGCGCTTCTCTCCCACCCTCAGTTCCACCTCATTTGCCATCAGTGCAGCTGGATAGCCTTTCATCGTCACGAGGTAGTTTACGAAATGCTGACGCACCCATTCCTCTGGCGTGAGTGCCACGAAACGATGACGCAGGATATCAAGCACCTCATGCTTGCCATCCTGCGTGTTGCGTATGCGTATGTTCGAATACTCAGGGAGGTTCAATCGTTCAAACAATTAAAGATTTCTTAGGTCTAAAGCAGATTCTTTACTCTCAGTATCCACCATGAACCAATACTCACAAAGAGTGAAATGACTATTGCAACGGGGAAGCCCCATGTGTTTGCCTCCATACCGTTGATAAGGTTCATGCCGAAAAGCGAAGATATCAGCGTTGGGAACATCAGAATAATAGAGAACGAGGTAAGTGTACGCATCACGGTATTCATATTATTATTAATAATTGATGTGTACGTATTCATCGTTGACTCAAGGATTTCCGAGTATATGCTTGCCGTTTCGCGAGCCTGTGAGATCTCGATATTTACATCCTCAATAAGGTCTGCATCAAGTTCATCGACTGGCAATTTAAACTTCAGTTTCTGTAGCAGAGTCTCATTGCCACGTATGGAGGTAATGAAATACGTAAGTGAGTCTTGCAACCGTGAGAGGTTCATCAGCGAGGTATTATTGACCGTGTGATCCATAGAACGCTTTGCACGATCAAGCAACAGACTTATCTGCTTCAGTCGCTTAAGATACCACACTGAGGTGCTGAGAAACAGGCGAAAAGTCATATCCACATAGTCGGTAAACCCCTCACCACGACGCTGCTGATAACTTACAAAGTCTATCATCATGTCGGTCTCAAAATAACACACTGTAATGGTAACATCACCTTTGTGTATTATACCCAAAGGCACTGTAGTGTAAGGCGTTCTGGAGCGTACTTCCTTCATATATGGGATACGAAGGATGATAAGTTGCCACCCCTCGTCAAACTCATAACGAGCTCTCTCATCAGCATCGCTGATGTCGCTGAAGAAGTAGTCTGGTATCTGATACTCATCTTCCAGCTGCTGACGCTCTTGGTCAGTAGGACACGTAACCTGTATCCAGCAATTTGGTTCCCACTCTTCTATAGAGCGAATACCATAGTTGGTGTTCCAAAATCTTTTCATTTGGTTGATTTCCTGTTTGTTGACATTAACTAATCCCTGCGAGGAAATCAACCTGAGTGTCAGGAGTTGATTTCCACGCTATGCTAAATTAGGGCATGTCGCGTAATAATCGTCCATTTGTTTGTTTATATTAGTGAATAAATCGAGTGCAAAGGTAGTGAAAATAGTTCATAGTACACAGTGCACAGTTCACAGTTTACCTGCCTTTTATTATTTTTTAACATTCTCTGCCCATGAGATGTCGTCGCCAAAAACGGTTTGGAGGGTTATCTGCTTAGCCTCCTTCTTTGTAAGTTGGCGTGACCAGTCGGCACGTTGTGATGTATCAGCTCCTGCTCCATGGTTATTGTACTCCATATAGCGTATGCTGGCATGGTCTTTCTTCCAATCGTTCCAACCTACAGGAAGTATGTGACCACCTATCTCACAATTCATGAAAAGAGTGTAGGCATACTGACGCCACGGACGACCGAGGTAGCACTTGCTGACTCCCTCATCAGCCGTTATCTTACAATTATTGAAGATATAACCATACTTCTGGTCTTTAGGGGTAGAAGCTGCTGTAACGTAGGAATTTGACTTATCCTTAATCAGACATCCTTCAAACCAAGCTGTCGATGGTCCAAAGATAAAGTCCGTTGTACCTTCTATGTAGCAGTTGAGGAAATACAGTCTGGTACCTGCCACACCTGTATATACTGTATCCTGGTTGCCTAAGAAACGACAGTTTATGAATAACAGTCGGTCTCCCTCCGTGTGCAGTGCTACAGCCTGACCCAGTTTTGCTGCATTATTCTCTATGGTGATATTCTTCAACGTTATGTCGCTACCTTCCACCTTGAGCGTATAGGTACGGAAAGTGCCCATCTTATTTATGTTAGCATGATCGTCATAGGTTATGATGGTCTTCTCGGCATCCTCACCACACAATTCTATATTGGTAAGCCATGAAGGAATGATGAGTTTCTCCTTATACACACCATTCTTAACGTATATCACCTTATGATACTCCATAAAGGCACGGCACACCTCTATTGCTTCGTCCACTGTGCGAAAATCGCCCGTGCCGTCTCTTGACACTACTATAGTGTCTGGATTATCATACTTATTCTGTGCTGTTGCTGTAAGTATCATGCTACAGCAGGCAATGATGAAAAAAAATAGTTTTCTCATACCTTATTACATTTAATATTTTACTTGGATATCTATATTCTATGTACACTCTGCATGCCGTCTATCTGCCTCAGTTGTTCCTCCACCTCGCCAAGAGCAATGGAGTCTTTTACCTTCAATTCTATCTCACTGTTGAATATTCCGTCATCAGACAATGTTGACATACGGTGTATGTCGATATCGAAAGTACCAGCAAGCACCAGTGACACATCTCGTATTATACCCTTGCGGTCTATGCCACGCAGAGCGAGTGTAGCACGAAATTCCATACTGCCACTCATGCTCCATTTTGCCACAAGTATGTTGGAACCGAACGATGACTGCAAACGTGCAGCCTCCGGGCATGAACGCTGGTGTATCTCTATCTGGTTCTTCTTGTTGACGTATGCTATAATCTCATCGCCAGGTATCGGCTGACAACACTTAGGGAATACATACTTAGAGATATTCTCGTCAGTTATCTCTATAATCTGCGTCTTGTCGAAGTCCTTACCTACGGTCAGGTATTCATGTCCCTTGACAACAGCCTTCTTCATGCTGCGTACAAATGGTATATACCTACGCCAACCCTTACGTTTCTTGGCATTATCTGCACCTTTAGCACCATAATAGATGTAGTCTATATCTTTCTGACCTAGCACTATATCGCCCTTAGCAATGGCGATAAACAACTGGTCATGGTGCTTCATACGGTGAGCCTCTGTGAGTTTGTCCAGATTAGAAGTGCTGAGCGTCAATCCGTTCTGCTCAAGCCATACCTGCAACGTCTCTTCACCCTTCTTAGCATACTCACGGTCCTGCTTGCGCAGCAATGTCTGCAACTTAGTGCGTGCCTTAGCCGTTGTTACAAAGTTCAGCCATGCTGGTTGTACCTTCTGCGAATTATTGGTGATTATCTCTATCTGGTCACCACTCTTCAGTTCGTGCGACAATGGCACCAGCTTATGGTTCACCTTAGCCCCTATACAA
>JAEEVS010000060.1:0-21857 GCA_016290975.1 Prevotella sp.
AACTGAGCTATTTCCGCAGAAAAAGAATGCGAAGGCGTTGCTTCTTTGCTTATCTCGAATTTGTATGGGAGTATCACAAGAACAAGCGTTTCCGCAATCCTACATCTTATTGAGTGGGTGGTGATGGATTCGAACCACCGAAGTCGAAAGACAGCAGATTTACAGTCTGCCCCATTTGGCCACTCTGGTAACCACCCTTATTATGCGCGCCTTTGCTGGAGAGCCTCTTGTCGGATTCGAACCAACGACCCCGAGATTACAAATCACGTGCTCTGGCCAACTGAGCTAAAGAGGCGTTTTTCCCTTTGTCCGCATAGCATTTCCGCCACTAAGTGCGAATTTGCGGATGCAAAGGTACGCATAATTTTTGAATCACCAAAACTTTTTCCTAAGTTTTTTAATGATTTCTTGTTTTTTCCTTCAATTTCGTCAACTTAACCTTGAGAGCGTCTATGCATAGGTCAACGCCTTCCTCAAAAGTGTCGCATGTCTTCTCTACGAACTGCGAAGCACCAGGTATTACCACATTTATACTTGTCTGCTTATTTAGCGCCGTTTGTGGTTTGACGACTTTTAGTTGCACCTCAACTTTCTGTATATCTTCGTAAGACTTCTGGAGTTTGCTTACTTTCTTGTTTACGAACTCCTGTAATTTCTCTGTTGCATCAAAATGCAGCGCCTGAATTTTAATTTCCATAGTCGTTGTTGATTAGATGGTTATTAATGTTCACCCTCTTCGTGAGTTTTATGACTCCCTCGGATGGGCTTTACTGTAACTTCGCTTTAGTTCCTCGAACGTTACGTGGGTGTAAATCTGTGTAGTGTCAAGGCTTTCATGACCTAACAGCTTTTGCACTCCACCCAGTTTTGCCTCGTGGTTGAGCATCGCAGTAGCAAAGGAGTGCCTCAGCACGTGCGGCGAACGCTTCTTCTGCGTAGTAACCTGCGACAGGTATTTATGCACTATGGCATACACATTGTCACCAGTCATCTGCTTTCCCTTATCGTTGCGAAAGAGTGCTTCCGTTGCATCGGTTGCTGGTATCTCTTCATCACGCAACTTGGTATAGCGTAGCAGTTCGGCTGAAATCTCGCCTCCCAGTGGTACTATCCTCTGTTTACGTCTCTTACCCGTCACCTTCATTTCATGCGTTAGCAGATTTACATCTCTGTCACGCAGTGCTACAACCTCTGCTCGTCTTATGCCTGTGGAATATAATAACAATAATAATGTACGTGCGCGAACGTCTCGTATATCATCCATGTCCCATTCCAACTGGTCAAAGAGTTTATCAGCCTCAGCCTCTTTCAGGAAGGTTGGCAATACCTTTTCTTTTTTTGGTCCGCTCACGCTATGAGCAGGATCCTTTTTCATGATGCCTTGCCTTAAAGCATATCTGTATAGCGATTTTACTGCACTGAGTTTCTTACATGTATATGTGGCTTTATGTCCACGATCCATCATGTCTTCCACCCAACTACGTATGATGTCGCTATCGGCATCTTCGAGGTTCATGTCGTTGTCCACTGTCTTCAGATACGCCACATAGTCGCTCAATGCGTCTTGGTAGGTTTTCACCGTTCTTGGCGACGCCTCTCGCTCAGCGAGCATATATCTGAGGAAGTCTTCAACTATCATGTTGCGAATTTACGGAAATAAATTCAGACCGCCAAATTTATTAACGAATTTTAATCTATTCTGATTAAACGGCTATTTTAAGCCTCTTCGCTCTGACGCAGTTTCTGTACATAGATGGCGTGCTCCATCTTAAGACGCTTAAGTACAGAAGGCTTGTTAAACTGCTGACGTGTACGGAGTTCCTTAACGACACCAGTCTTTTCAAACTTTCTCTTAAACTTCTTGAGAGCTCTTTCGATGTTCTCGCCTTCCTTAACAGGTACGATAATCATTTTGTCTTTTGTTTTTTAATTGGTTAATAATGTTAGTGTTACGTTGCGAAATAAACCCCATTTTTACGATGCGGCTAAAAACGCGGGTGCAAAGGTACTGCTTTTTTCTCACACAGACAAATTTTTAACGGAAAATCTTTATTATTAGCACGTTAATACAAGAGAATAACAACAAAAAACTCCGCGACAAATCACTTGCAGCGGAGTTTTTCCCATCTACTTGATGGCACTAACTATAATTACAATCATTTAATTCTTCTACCTTTCGGCTGCAAAGGTAGTGAAAAATGACCGATGACGTGGCATAAATTCGGAGCAAAGGGGTTAAAAAAATGCGCAAATGCTTTTTTATGTAACAAAAAATGTGTAAATTTGTGCTGATAATTCACATTCTACCGATGAAACGGTATATTACAGTCATTCTATTCTTCATCCTAACCTCATGTTCCATAATAGCACGTGAGGCTGTTTACTATGACGACCATTCTGGTATGTCAAGTAACAAGGTGGCAGCTGTCGTGCAAGATAGGAGGGGACTGCTGTGGTTTGCCACATGGAATGGCCTCAACGTGTATGACGGCTACAACTTCTATCGCATAAAGCTCAAACCAGGTGATGGCAGCACTATAAAGAATGACCATATAAGCAATATGATGCTGTCTCCTGACAGCAACTTATGGTGCTATACCGAAGACGAGGTGTGTGAATTTGATATCAACACCCACTCATTCAGGAAACTTCCTTTGGCTACCCAGAAACTTGCAAAGAAAAAGATGGGTAAGTTCTGGCATAAGTTTGTTGACAGACAAGACAATATCTGGATGGGCTACGGCAAGGGTGTGTATAAGGTGAGCATGGAGCATCACCCAGCTATTCCAATAAAGGAGACCAGCGGACTCCACACACGAAGCCTATTTATTGACCGTAATGACAGACTATGGATCTGTACGCGCGAGGATGAAAACGTACGCATATACGACAAAAAGCTACAGCTGCTTAACATTATCCCCATCGGATGCAAGGTATATTCCATCTTCCAAGGTAAGAAAGATTTTGTCTTCGTGGGTTGCAAACCAGGAGGTCTTAAACGTATTTTGCCGATTTCATCGGGAGAAAAGATAGTTTCTTTCAAGGAACTGCAAATATGCAACAATGACGTTTACGATATCCAGCGTGACAAAGCAGGGCGTTTGTGGATTGCCACCTTTGATGAAGGTATAAAATGTTGTCCTAACCCATATGCAGAACATCCAACTATTTCACCATCATTTGGAGGTTCTCGAATGCGCAAGATACTCATTACCCCGCGTGGCAACATCATTGTAGCAGGCAGTAAGGGTCTTCTGATAGGAACCATAGACAACAAAGACTATACTAAAACGAAGTTCAGAAGAATATCACGCGACGGTAATGATCCACGTAGCCTTGTAAACGAGGCGATAATGGATATCGTACAGGATTCGCAGGGCATGATATATTTTGCCACCGAGAGTACAGGCATTGACATGATAAGCGAAGACAGATTGTTCAGCAAGAAACCTGAGTTCACGCATTTCTATGATGACAACTCCTCTCTCACCTCTGACTTCTGCCGTTCCCTCACCCTACTCAACGACACCACACTCATGGTGGTATGTGACAACAACATGATGCTGTTCGACCCCAAGAAAGATGTTACAACGAACTACAATCACATCTTCTGGAATGACACATGTCACTTTGCTGAGGGTAAGCCCATAGTGATGGATAACGGCGATGTTATCTTCGGCACAGAAACGGGAGCCTACTACGTCAAGAGCCAAAGTATGTATGGACGTGGATACATCCCGCCGTTGCTCGTGACATACATATCAATTAACGGCAAGGACTCTGAGCATCCGATGCCTTTGTCCGACACCATTCGTCTTGCACCTAGTGAGCGTAACGTATCAATAAAGTTTGCAGCCCTCGATCTTGGCGAAAATCGCCATATTATGTACAGGACGCAACTCGATGACTCTCCATGGACAAAGCCGAGCCGTGACAGGGAAGTTTCTCTCTTCGACCTTGAACCTGGCACCTATGAGCTTCGCATACAATCAACAGATCGCTATGGCAGGTGGGTCAACAACATATGCAATGTCACAATAATAGTGGAGCCCCATTGGTATGAAACATGGTGGGCAATGCTTATAGGCATACTGCTGGTAATAGGATTCTTCGTAATAGCAGGTCATACCCTGTGGTACATCAGAGAACTCAAGCGTCAACGGCATGAAGCACTCGAAAACTACTTGGCCCTCCTTGACCAGAAGAATATTCCTCAACAATCAACGGAGAATATAGTGGCTCCTTCAGGCAATATCAAGCCCGAAGATCAATGGTTTCTTGACAAAATACGCCATTACATCGAGGAAAATATCAGCAATAATGCTGCCAATATTGACGAGATGGCAGCCGAAGCAGCCACAAGTCGCTCTACTCTCAATCGACGTCTTAACTCCATCATCGGTATTACCGCTGCCCAACTGCTTATAGATGCACGAATGCAGTATGCCGTAAGACTTATTACCGATGAGCGCAAGGAGAAAAACAATATCAGCGTTGCTGACATTGCATTCAGGTGTGGTTACACCGATCCTAAATACTTCTCACGCTGTTTCAAGCAGAAGTATGGTGTGGCGCCATCCGACTACGCCACATAGGAATAATCTCGCGTAACATCAAACAAAACGAATGTACATTTATTATTAAATCATTACAAACAACTATTATGAAAAATCCATGGTCATGGGTCCCTACCCTTTATTTCGCTGAAGGAATACCATACGTTGCGGTGATGACAATCGCCTTGGTACTCTATAAGCAACTTGGACTCTCAAATGCTGAAATCACCTTCTACACCTCTTGGCTCTACCTGCCTTGGGTAATCAAACCCTTGTGGAGTCCTTTTATCGATCTTATAAAGACTAAGCGATGGTGGATAACATCCATGCAGCTGCTCATTGGAGCAGCCCTCGGCGGAGTAGCTTTCACCATTCCTACCTCTTTCTGGTTGCAAGGCACACTGTGCTTCTTCTGGCTCATGGCATTCTCAAGTGCCACACACGACATTTCAGCTGACGGTTTCTATATGCTCGGTCTGTCACAACATGATCAGACATGGTTCGTCGGCATCCGTTCCACCTTCTATCGCTTTGCCATGATTTTCGGTCAGGGTGTACTGGTAATGATTGCTGGTAACCTGCAGGTGATATTCCGCAATAATATAGCATACTCATGGAGTCTGCTTTTCTACGGCATGACTGGAATGTTCCTCGCCCTATGGCTATGGCACTCTTATGTTTTGCCACGCCCAGCTGAGGATGCTCCACGTAAAGGCATAACAGCAAGCACCATTTTCAACGATTTCATCGCTACTTTAAAGACCTTCTTCCAAAAGGAACAGGTTCTCGTTGGCTTACTCTTCATGCTACTTTATCGTATGCCTGAAGGACTGCTTGCTAAGGTTTCATCACTCTTCCTCATTGATGCAGCCCACAAAGGCGGTCTGGGACTCTCTCCACAGGAGTATGGCTTCGTACAGGGTACGGTAGGTGTTATCGGACTTACACTTGGTGGCATCCTCGGTGGTATGGTAGCCAGCAAGGACGGACTGAAAAAGTGGCTGTGGCCTATGGTGTGTGCCATAACCTTGCCTGACATTGTTTATGTATATCTTGCATACGCGATGCCTTCAGACCTGCTTACCATCAACGTCTGCATATTCTTTGAACAGTTCGGTTACGGCTTTGGTTTCACAGCTTACATGCTATACCTTATATATTATAGCCGCGGCGAATACAAAACCAGCCACTATGCCCTGTGTACAGCTTTCATGGCACTGTCAATGATGATACCAGGACTCTTTGCTGGTGCACTACAAGAGATGGTGGGCTACCGCACATTCTTCATCATCGTGATGGCATTTTGCTCTGTTACCTTCATCACCGCATCATTGTTGAAGATTGACCCTGAGTTTGGTAAAAAGCAAAAGGAAGAATAACAGAGGTCTGTCACGTTTTAGAACAAGCTGACATTCGCACAATAAGAAATCTCTCACTCGCCGCATGGTGAATGAGAGATTTTTATTGCCTTAATATTTTGTATTACTTCTTCTTGTCAGGAGTGATTTCTATAAGTTCTACCGTAAATATCAAGGTAGAGTATGCAGGAATCTTACCTGCTGCTCGACTGCCGTAGCCCAACTCCTGAGGAACGTAAACCTCCCACTTAGAGCCTACAGGCATAAGGGTGAGAGCCTCTGTCCATCCCTTTATCACCTGATCGCAACGGAACTTTGTAGTCTGAGGGTTGCGCTTGTAGCTTGAATCGAATTCTGTACCATCAATAAGGTGTCCCTCATACTTTACGGTAACCTCCTGATCAGCTCTTGGCTTAGCACCCTTACCTTCTGTTATCACCTTATACTGCAAACCTGAAGGCAAAGAAACAACGCCAGGCTTCTTGGCATTCTCTGCGAGCCAAGCCTTGCCAGCCTCAGAGAGTTTCTGCTCCTTTATCTTGTTATCAGCCTCCATGCGTGCCTTAAAGAATGCCTCAGCAGTCTTCATCGACATTATGGTGGAGTCTTTCTTTATTGCAGCGATGAATCCTTCATAGAATATTGCAGCATTAACAGAGTCAGGGGTATCTTTCAAGTCGTTGTTTATACCAGGTATCATCCTGTCCTTTACCATCTGGGCAATCTGCACACCAGCGGTGCGAGCCTTATAGCGCGGGTCGTTCTGGCCATTGATAGCATCACGCATACCCTGTACGAAATCCTCCATATAGGCAGTATCCACATGGTGCTGCTGCTGAATAAATGGAATCAGTCCGTCAGTAAGAGCCTGACCAGATGCATAACTCAACGAGTCAATGCCCGTAACGATTTTTACTACAGGCTGCTGTGGTGCAACCTCTGTCGTAGTCTTCTTCTTTGCCACTGCTGTAGTAGCAAAAACTGCACCTGCCATGAAGGCAAGTGCAGCAATTATAGTTCTTGTTGTTTTCATTGTCTTCGCAAAAAAACTTCTGTGTTAGTCTTCATTACTTGACATCAACGAGCTCAACGGTGAAGATAAGTGTTGAGAAAGGCTTGATGACATCACCCTGCTGACGCTCTCCGTATGCCAGAGAAGCAGGTATGTAGAGTTCCCACTTTGAACCCTTAGGCATTCTGGTGAGAGCCTCTGTCCATCCCTTAATCACCTGATTGCAGCGGAACTGTCTAACCTCACCATCCTTACCGATGTTAGAGTCAAACACCTTGCCGTCTATTGTCTTACCCTCGTAGTTTACTGATACAAGTGAGGTGTCTGCAGGAATCTCGCCCTTACCCTCAGTAATCACCTTATACTGCAAACCAGAAGGCAGGGTTACCACGCCCTCAGCCTTGCTGTTCTTTGCCAGCCACTCTTCGTTCTGCTTCTTGTATGCACCCCACTGCTTCTCCATAGCCTTAGCCTTGATGGTCTGTATCTTCTGGTCAGTGGTCATACGAGCCTGGATGAGAGACATCTTCTGATCCTTAGATGTTACACCAGCCACGAAACCTGCAAGGAGGTTCTTGAGTGAGATAGACTGTGTAGAGTCATTGCCGAACACCTCGTAGTTAATGCCCTGAAGCATCTGTCCACCCAACTGCTGTCCTATCTGTATGCCAGCATAGTATGCAGCCTTCTTCTTGTCGTCGCCAGCCATAGCGCCATCGTTCAGTCCCTTGATAAACTCGTCGATGTAGGCTGTGTCAACACCCATACGCTCTGTGAGGTACTGCTTCAGACCGTCAGACTGTGCCATACCTATAGCATAGCTAAGGGTATCTACGTCGTTGTTGAGGTCTGCCTTTGGCGTACCGTTTCCACATGATGTGAATGCAGCCGCTGCAATAGCGAAGCAAGCTGCAAAAGCAAACTTTTTCATTTTTCTTTATACTTTATACTATATACTTTTATACTTTATACTCTTTTCTTACTTTACCTCGATGAGTTCTACATCAAAGATAAGTGCTGCGTAAGGAGGAATGGCACCTGATGCTCCTGCCTCGCCGTATGCCAGATCGTAAGGAATGAAGAAACGCGTCTTACCACCTTCTTTCATCAGCTGCAGACCCTCAGTCCAGCCTTTTATCACACCTCCCAATGGGAATGTGGCTGGAGTACCACGCTGAATGCTTGAGTCAAACACAGTGCCGTTGGTCAGAAAACCCTCATAATGACACATCACGCTGTCAGTAGCCTTAGGTGACTTACCTGTACCTTCCTTCAGCACCATATACTGCAAACCTGAAGCAGTAGTGATAACACCTTCCTTCTTGGCGTTCTCAGCAAGGAACTTCTCGCCTTCAGCCTTCATCTGCTTACCCTTCTCGGCAGCAGCAGCACGCTGCACTTTCTCCTGCTCCACGAAGAATTCCTGTACTATCTTCTGTGCCTCAGAGGCATTTATCTGCTCCTTGCCAGCAATGCTGTCTTTAATTGCCTGAGCAAAATCGTCTATGTTGAGTTTCTCTGCACCCATGCCCTTCAACTGGCTGCCTATGCCCAATCCAAGGGCGTAACTTACTTTATCCATTTTCTTTCTTTGTTTTTTTTATGACGGTATGTCGAAATATCGTTATGCCGAAATATTCGTAATTCTCAATCCTTAATATACTCCGAGAAGTCTGTGAGGTGCATATCACCCTTGCGGCGCAGAGTGTCGTGCATAGCGAATGCGCAAGGCAGGTTGTGGTGAGTATGTCCACCTGTTGATATCTTCAGATATTCACGCAGCAGTGGGCGATAGTCTGGGTGTGCACAGTTCTCTATTATAGCGTGAGCACGCTCCAGTGGACTCTTTCCGCGCAGGTCTGCTATGCCCTGCTCCGTTATTATCACGTTTACGTCATGCTCTGAGTGGTCCTGATGGCTTACGAATGGTACGATAGCCGAAATCAGTCCGCCCTTTGCCACTGACGCACAGGTGAAGATTGAGATATAGGCATTGCGCTCGAAGTCGCCTGAGCCGCCGATACCATTCATCATCTTTGTGCCTGAGATGTGGGTAGAGTTGGCATTGCCGTATATGTCCACCTCGATAGCAGTGTTGATAGCTATCACGCCCAGTCGGCGTATAACCTCTGGAGAATTTGAAATTTCAGATGGACGTATGGTGAGACGTTTTGCAAACACATCGATGTTATCATACACTCTGCTCAGACACTCGTTGTCCACAGTCAGCGAACAGGTAGAAGCCTCCTTCACTCTGCCCTCGAGCATCATGTCCACGATGGCATTTTGCAACACCTCTGTATATATGTTGAAGTCTGGAATATCCTTATCCTTACCCAGAGCAGCAAGAATAGCATTAGCCGTCGTGCCCACACCGCTCTGCATAGGCAGGAAGGTAGAAGGGATGATGCCACGCTTCATGTCCTGCAGCAGGAAGTGTGCCACGTTAGCACCTATCTGGTCTGTCACCTCATCGGTGCCCTTAAATGAACGTGCCTCGTCAGGAATGTTACACTCCACTACGCCCACCACCTTCTTCTTCTCTATCTCCAGGTATGGTGTACCTATACGGTCGCTCACCTTGGTTATCATGATTGGCTGACGGAAAGGTGCGTCGAGAGGCTGATATACGTCGTGAAGCTGTGCTACACCCTCGCTGTGGAAGTGGTTCAGCTCTATGATTATCTTCTCAGCCATCTTTGCCACAGTAGGAGAGATGCCGCCTGCTGACGTAAGATATACTCGGTACTTATCGCCTGCCTCTTCTATCTTACATACCTCTATTATGCCCCAGTTGAGTTTGCCGAAGAAGCCGTAGCGCAACTCCTGCGCCATGTGTGAGAGGTGCAGGTCGTTGTATGCTATCTCGTTCTTGTTTACATGTGAGCGGAAGTCAGCATTGGTGGTGTAAGGCGCACGAAACTTCAGCGCACCAGCATTCGCAAGCACTCCGTCGGTGCTCTGTCCTGTAGAGGCACCTGTGAATACGCTTACCTTAAACTCGTTTCCCTTCTCGTGCTCAGCCTTAGCTATCTCAGCCAGTTCCTTCGTAGTAGCCTTCGCTGCACCTGATGGAGTAAAGCCACTAAGACCGATGGAATCGCCGTTTTTAATCATTGACGCTGCTTCAGCAGCAGTGATTGTTGTGTACATATATTCTTTTACCTTAAAGTTTTAATACCCTAAAATATCCTGTTCTGTTTGTGAATTGAGTGCAAAGGTACACATTTTTCCTCAAAGTGTGCAATTTTTTAAGCACTTTTATACATTTTAGTATGCCTTTTCTACCACAGCTCCTGTATAGTAATACTTCAGTATGTCCGTATAGGCTATACCTTTAGCACCCATTACAGCGGCTCCTATCTGGCACAGTCCTACGCCGTGACCCCATCCCTTGCCGTTGAGAATGAAGCTCTGTGGATAGCCGTCAGCATCCTTGCCCTTGGTGCGCACGGTGAACGCCGAACTGTACAGGTGGGTCTTGCTCAGTGCCTTACGTATCTCCAATTCCTTGCCTATGGTGAAGGTCTTGTTCTCGCCTACTATCTTCAGCATAGATATACGTCCGCTTTTGCCTTTCTCAACTATCTCAAGGTTCTTAATCCTGCCGAAATCCATCTTCAGGTTCTCGCTTATCAGTTCTGAGAGTTCCTTCTGTGTGTAGGTTATCAGCCAGTCGTGGAAATCTACGGTTTCCTGGTCGTAATCGTTCAGCACCTCCGATAGTATCTGCTTGTCGCGAGTGTTGCAGTAAGGGTCTTGCACACTTGCCAGATATGGCTTGTTGATATTCTCCCAACAGTATTTGTATTCCTCGGTCACACCGCCGCAACACTTTGAGAATCGGGCATCGCATATCTCGCCTTCGTAAGCAAGCACCTGACCTCTCGTAGCCTTTACAGCCTCCATCACATGAGGATTCACAGCGTTGGTTATACCCTGATAGCGCTGGCAGTGGTCATCGGCACATACGTCGAATATGGTGTGGTCTTCGCGGTCATACCAGCGTATGAGCATATCCTCTTTCTTTATAAAAGAGAAGAAACCATCTTCTTTGCCCTTCATCTGCTGACGGCGCTCCATCTGTGCCAAGAGCCATGAACGACTTATCACTGAGTGTGCCTTGAGCAGTTCCAGACTTGCCGTTGCCGACATCTCGCTTGATATCACACTCTCTAAGTATTTCTCCACTGGCAGTTCGTTGATGGCGCATATCTTGTCCTCCTCTACCACCAGCCTCAGCGTGCCCAGGAATGTCTGTGTCTGCTTCCTTTCCCAGTGGAAGTTCACACCTATTATCACATCCTCTATGGTAAACGATGTGTCACTGGTCTTCGGCGTGAATATCAGTTCTCTGTATTGCACACCCTGCCACATGATGGTGCCTTCTGATATCGTCACAACCTGTTCGCCTGTGATGTCCTCGCCCTTGGCAGTATAGATACCGTTCAGGCTGAAGCGCAGCTCGTCGGCGCTCACTATGCCTACCTTCACGTCTGGCTGGTTCGATAGCTTCTTCAGGTGCTTGTCGGTAGTGCTCTGCCCCTTGTCTATCGCCTTGATTATCTCCACCAGCTCCTGAGCCTCGGTATTGCTTATGCTCACCTCCTGCAATATTGCCGCGGCGGTATCAGTATCCATCTTCTCAAAGTCCTCCTGACGAGGGGTTATGATGAGTCCTGCCATGTCTATCGCTCCTGGACTTACCATAAACTTGTCGGGGTAGCAGTCAGGACGGTGCTTCTTTCTTGGGAACACCAGGGTTACATACTCATCATCCTGCTTCCAAGCCACGATGTTCATCATTGGCTCTTCGGCTGTCTGACTGCTCGCATCATGCAACTCACCACCAGCAGGTGTTATCTGCTTCATGGCACGATACAGGCGACGGAACATCTTGCGCTCCACCTCGCTGTGACGCGAACGGATGGCGAACACAGGCACCACATATTCTGTCAGCAGACTCATGCTCTCGCCGTCAGCATTTTCTGTTATAGGCTGTGCTGTGCGCACCAGTCTCTGCCAGTCCGATTGTATAGGCACCACGCCTGAGGTGCCAGCCTGAAGGTGCATGTGGTCAGGAGCTGATGCTCCGCACTTCGGACCGTTATAGAATACAAACAATCTTGGGTGTTGCTTCAGCAGTCGGCGAATCTCCGAGAAGTGTTCGTAGATATTCTGTGGCACATGTTCCAGGCTCGGTATGGTGTAGTGTTGTGGCAGTATTGGGAACGGGTTTACAAGTATCTCGTGTGTCTGCTCTCCACCTTTATTATACAGTGGCTTAGTCAACTGCTCGGCAGGACGGTTCTGACTGCACAAGAAGCATGGGCGCTTGGTTATCGATGCCTTGTCTATCTTTGCCCCAGTCGATACTATGCGTGAGGGGTTGAACTGCACGGCAAGACTGCCCAGCTGGCGGGTCTGCACAAACTGCAAGTCGTTGTATCGCTGACGTGCATCCTCCCAGCGCTCCATCTGGCGGTTGAAGAATCTCTGCAGCGAGTCTGTCGATTGCGTCTTCAGCAGTCCTGCTATGGTCTGCTGGCGAGCCTTCAACTCCATCGTGCGCAGGCGGTCCTTATACAAGTTGTTGGCGTTCACTTTGTCTATGCTCAGGGCTGCATCGCTGTTGCCACCCCAACGGCGACACAGGTACAACTCCTCGTATATCCTGCCTATGCGGAAGTTACGGCTGAAGGCAAGTCCTAAGGCATAGTCCTCGCCATAGCTGGTATTAGGAAATCCTATCTCCCTCACCAGCGGAGTGAAGAATGCTCGTGGTGCTCCCAGTCCGTTTATGCGCAGGGCGTTGTTAGGTCCGTTTTCGTCAGTCCATTCCTTATGGTCTATGATGCCTGGAGGCAGGGTATTCAGCTCAAAGTCGCACATTCTGTATGAGCCTATCACCATCGCCGCCTTCTGTCTGTAGAAGCAATCCACTATCTTCTGCAGGGTGTGGGGACTGCTGTAGAGGTCGTCAGAATCCAGCTGCACAGCAAACCTTCCGCAGTGGTCGCTGTTTATCGCCTCGTTCCAGCATCCGCCTATGCCCAGGTCTGTTCGCTCTGGTATTATGTGCACCAGTTTGGCAGGATTCTTCTCAGCTATCTTCTGCAGTATTTTCGTGGTTCCATCGGTAGAATGGTTATCTACCACTATCACGTTAAACTTAAACGTTGGTGTCTGCTCCAGCGCACTTTTCACGGCATCGGCTATGGTCTTTGCCCTGTTATACACAGGTATCACCACTGATGCCTCCACGCTGAACACCTGCTCGTTGAAGTCTGGCTCCAGCCTTACCGATGTATCCACCTTCGCACCCACCTGTTCCAGATGCTCTGTAGCCGCATGCTCCATCTCTATCTGCACACTGCGGTTGCGGGGGTTCACGTAGTCAAACTGCTTCTCGCCGCTCTTTCTGTTGTCCAGTTCCACCTCTGTGTATAGGTACTCGTTCAGGTGAAACAGCTCGCCATACCTCTGCAGGTAGAGCCTCAACGCATATAGAGCCGCATAGGCATAGTCGTTCTTCTGCTGTTTTACGAACTCCTTCAGGTAACTGGTGCGAATCAGCAGCAGCTGTCCGAAATCGAAGTCATCGCGAATGGCACCCTCCTGGCAGTCTATCAGCGGATGCTTCTCCACCACCCTTGTGCCGTCCTCGGCAGTCTTCTCGTCGTAGTGGTCGGCATACAGCATCACAGCAGCCGTTTCTACAGCCACCCTCAGCATGCGGTCGAGTGCCTGCTGTCCTAACACCGCTGGTGTCGTCTTCTGCGATATCAGCACATAGTCAGCCGTAGCCTCCTCAGCTATTCTTCTGAGGGTAGCCATCTGCTGCACAGGCTGTCTTTCCAGCATCGTGATGTTCTTCACGGCATTCTCTCTCTGCAGGGCGTCAATCACTCCCTGCAACTGTCCTGCGTCTTCGCATGGCCAGAATATGTCAATCTTCTTTATCATGTTCCAAAAAGTTCATATATGTGCGAATGGCAAGCTCCACCATCTTCACACACGGGCGTTTCTTATAGTATTCGTCAGTACGAGCCTCAGGCGTAGGGTCAGTGCTAACTTTAACGGGAACGTTAACGTTAACAACATATCCCGTCAGCAATTCGCGACAGATGAGCGAGCCTGTCTGTTCCTTAAACATCGCGGCAAGCTTCTGCACCGCCCTGTAGTTCTTTGCCTTCACCTCTTGATTGGCTTCCTCGGAGGCTATCTCCAGACCTGCCAGCATAAACATGCCCGATGCCGTGCCGCATGTCTCGCGCATTCTGCCTATGCCTCCTCCAAACGATGCTGACATCCTCGCCATCAGTCCCTCAGGCACATCATACCAGTCGGCAAAAGCCAACGTCACAGACTGCGAGCAGTTGTAGCCCTGCTTAAACAGTGCCACACCTTTCGCCACTCTCCGTTCTGTTTCTGCCTGCCAGTCCATATTGTCTGCAAAGTTACGAATAAACGAGCAAAATAGCAAATTTATTTGTATATTTTCGAGTGTGGTTAACTTATCTAAAGTTACACAAAAATATTTTATTTCTCCAAACAGAGGGGCGCGTTAACGTTATCGAACGGGGTATTTAACACATGCGTGAAGCCAGTGTTTTCGGGGCTTGCGAGGGGGTGATGTAAAAGCAATGCTTTTAGCTGTAGAAGTAATGCTTTTAGCGCTAAAAGTAATGCTTTTACCACCTAAAAGTGCAGCTTTTATGTTTTGGGGCGAAATGAGGGGAAAAAGCGACGGGGTTTTTAACATTTTAAGGCTCTTTGCCCCAGCCTTTGGAGACGGAGACACGTAGACAATAGACAATAAGCACGTGGCGAGTTGCAGAGAGGAGGGTGCCGACTATGGTTAATATCATATTATTATATATATATAATAATATGATATTAAATTATATTACTTACACTTTGACTATATTTACCCTTTATATTTTACAATGTGTCATCAGTTTCTTGCCTTCGGTATGTTGCAACCACCTTATTGTCTATTGTCTCCATGTCTACGTGTCTACATGTGCCGAATTTCAGTGTCAAAGCAATCTTGTGGCTTACCTAAGTTCACAACCAGAACGTACCATCTGCAGCCAGAGCTGGTGAAGACGAGGGTCGTCAAGCTCAGGGTGAAAGGCGGTGGCTATCTGATTGCCCTGCCTTACGGCGACGATGTGGTCATCGACCTGTGAGAGCACCTCAACGTCTGGGGAGAGCACCTTGCGAATGTATGGGGCACGGATGAAGGTCATGGGGAAGGAATCGGTAAGTCCACTGACAGCCTCATGGGCACGGAAACTGCCGAGCTGCCTGCCATAGGCATTGCGCCTGACGTCGATATCCATAGTGCTGAGTGCCTGACGGGGAGTGTCGTCTTCATGACTGGCAAGGAGTATGAGTCCTGCACAGGTGGCAAAGACGGGAAGTCCATCGAGGATGGCGCGACGGATGGGCTGCATCAGCCCCAACTGGGTGAGCAGACGAGCCTGCACGGTGCTCTCGCCGCCTGGCAGTATCAGTCCGTCTTTGGGCTGCTGCCAATCGCTGAGCTGTCTGACCTGAAAGGTCTCAACCCCCAGACTGTGGAGCATCTGCTCATGTTCTATGAATGCGCCCTGAAGGGCGAGGATGGCTATTCTCATTACTTTCCTCTCTCTGCCATCAGCAGCTGTATCTCCTGTTCGTTGATGCCCACCATAGCCTCGCCTAAGTCTTCTGAGAGGGTGGCTATGAGTTTGGCATCGGTATAGTTGGTTACTGCCTGAACTATGGCTGAAGCGCGCTTGGCAGGATTGCCGCTCTTGAATATTCCGCTGCCTACGAACACACCCTCAGCACCCAACTGCATCATAAGGGCTGCATCGGCAGGGGTGGCAACACCTCCAGCGGCGAAGTTTACTACTGGCAGTTTGCCGTTTTCATGCACAAAGCGCACAAGGTCGTAAGGTGCCTGCAACTGCTTGGCTGCCTCGAAGAGTTCATCGTCGCTCACAGAGACCAGGCGACGAATCTCGCTCTGCATCATGCGCATGTGGCTGACAGCCTGCACCACATCGCCTGTGCCTGGCTCGCCCTTGGTTCTTATCATGGTGGCTCCCTCGGCTATGCGCCTGAGTGCCTCGCCCAGGTTCTTGGCTCCACAGACAAAGGGCACATCAAACTGTGTCTTGTCGATATGGTAGATGTTATCGGCTGGCGACAGCACCTCGCTCTCGTCTATGTAGTCTATCTCTATAGCCTGCAGTATCTGTGCCTCGGCTATATGACCTATACGGCATTTTGCCATAACGGGGATGCTCACAGCCTCCTGAATGCCACGAATCATCTTAGGGTCGCTCATTCTCGACACACCACCTGCTGCTCGTATGTCGGCTGGTATGCGCTCCAGAGCCATTACGGCACAAGCTCCAGCCTCTTCGGCTATGCGAGCCTGCTCAGGGGTGGTAACATCCATAATAACACCGCCCTTCAGCATCTGAGCCAACTGGCGGTTAAGAATCTGTCTTTCGTTGTTCATTGTTGTTTGGGATTATTTGTGTTTGTGTTGTACTTTATACACAGAAGGCGAGATGCCCTTACGCTTCTTGAAGAAACGGGACAGGTGAGCCTGAGACGAGAAGCCCAAGGTCTGGGCTATATCCTTCAGCGGACGATTGGTGGACGAGAGCAGGGTGGATATCTCGCTGATGATGCGCTCGTCGATGACGGACTTGGGCGAACGACTTGCTATGTTGCGCGTGACCTGACCCAGATAGCGAGCACTGACGTTGAGCTCTTCGGCATAGAACGACACATCGGCATAGCGGTTGTAGTATTTCTCTACGGCAGAGAGAAACTGGTTGTAGAGTTCCTCGCTCCTGCTACTGCCCTCAGCATAGTCGGCAGGCAACTGTCCTAAATATGTACGTGCGTGAAGCATGGCATCGTCTATCTCCTCACCCTGACTGAGGTAGAAGGCAAGGGCTGAGGACAACTGGTTGGCATTGCCATGACGGCGAGGACCTGCTGGCAGGTCGGAGGGCTCGAGCACCACTGTGCAGAGAGGGATGAGCAGACGCTTGACGGCCTCATACACACTGGGCGAAACGAGCTGGTCGCCACGAGTGGATTTGAGCACTGGGGCATAGATCACATGGCGCGGTCTGTAGCGTTGCAGCACATCGGCAAGAGCCTCAACAACGTCTATCCTTCGCAACAAACCAATCTTGACCACCTGAGGCTGAAGGTCGTTGACAATAGCCTCAACCTGCTGGCGAACCACTGAGGCAGGCAGGTCATAGAACTCCTGAATACCGAGGGTATTCTGCACAGTAATAGAAGTGACGGCAGAGGCTGCCACACCACCCAACTGGCTGATGCATCGCATGTCTGCCTGAACGCCTGAGCCGCCCGTGCCGTCGCTACCTGTTATGGTGAGAATGGTTTTGTTCATTATCTGTGCTAGTGTTGAGATAAATACGAGTGCAAAGTAAATAAAAAAAGCGGGAACATGCAAACGATGTTCCCGTTATGATAAAAAAATATGCACTATTGCTAAACCTTACTTTATGTTGTCAACCATACGAAACAGTCGATTCCATCGCACTCCATTGAGTCCGTGACGGTCAGGGTCGCTTGACCACCAAATGAAGATAGGCTTGCCCACGATATGGTCTTCGGGCACGAATCCCCAGTAGCGTGAGTCGGCACTGTTGTGACGGTTGTCACCCATCATCCAGTAATAGTCCATCTTGAAGGTGTATTCCTTGGCCTCCTTGCCGTTGATGAGTATCTTGCCGTCGCGCGTAACCTGAAGGTCGTTGCCCTCATACACACGGATAGGACGCTCATATATGGGCAGATTCTCAAGGGTCAGCTTAACGCTCTTGCCCTTCTGGGGAATCCACACTGGACCGTAGTTGTCGCGAGTCCAGCCATACCGTGCATTGAGCGGATAGATGTCGCCAACGGTCTGCTCGGTATTGGGCGAGATAGATGCTACGAGGTCCTTACGTTTGGAGAGTTCGGCAACGGCACGCTTGGTGAGCGGCATATAGCCAAACTGATTGAGTTGGGTGAGGTCTTCCTGGGATATTCCTAAATCCTTCATCAGCTCGTCAGGAAGCATCTCCTTGAGCTTTACGAAATAGGTATATTGCACGTTGTCGGGCTCTTTGTTTGCCTTGCCGTCGATATACACTATGTGGTTCTTGATCTGCAGGGTCTGACCTGGCAGTCCGAGACAACGCTTTACGTAGTTCTCGCGACGGTCAACAGGACGGGAGATAAGTTTGCCATACTCCTGAGGGTCAGAGAGGATGTACTGTCTGCCTGCCTGATAGGCGAGCTCATAGAAATGGCGCAGGTCCATAGGCTTGAGGCTGTCGAGCTGTACGTTGATGCCTTGCTGATGGAGTATCTGCTGACCAAAGCCGTAGCACATCTGGTAGTAGTCCTGTGGTTGCCAGCGAGGCTCAGACACTACGGTATCGCCTGCAGGGTAGTTGAACACCACGATGTCGTTGAGCTGTATCTTGCCCAGTCCAGGCGCACGACGGTAGTCCCACTGAGGCCACTCGATGTAAGACTTGATATTGCCCACTGGCAGCGTATGCTGGGTGAGGGGCATAGTGAGCGGAGTCTGCGGAATGCGAGGACCGTAGCTCACCTTAGAAACGAAGAGGTAATCGCCTGTGAGCAGTGATTTCTCCAGCGAACTTGACGGAATGACGTAGTTCTGGAAGAAGAACAGGTTGATGAAATATACCGCTACAAGGGCAAAGACGAGAGCATCGACCCACGACATCAGCATGCGTGGAAAACTGTCGAGGTCTTTCCACCAGTCCCACCTTATCTTTCTTGATATATAGGCATCATAGATGAACGGAACCACGATGAGTCCCAGCCAGCTCTTGAGCCACCAGAGGAATGCGAGGTAGAGCACAAGGACGACGATGAACTTCGTCCACTGCACTTTCATATTGGGTTGATTCTTCTTTTTCATTTTAGAACTTAAACATATCGTCAATGGTCAGCAGTCCCTCATGCTGGGCTGTGTACTCGGCTGCGAGCACAGCGCCGAGGGCAAATCCCTGACGTGAGTGGGCATCGTGGGTGATGGTTATCATGTCGGCAGGGGAGTCATAGCTGATGCTATGGATGCCTGGCACCTCGCCACGACGAACATCGTCAATACGAAGCACATCAGAGGCTGTCTCATGCAGTCCCCACTTGTTCTTACGGTCCAGACGCTCTACTATCTGCTCAGCAAGGGTGATTGCCGTGCCTGACGGTGCATCGAGCTTATGAACGTGGTGGGTCTCCACCATATTGACATCATACTGTGGGAATTGGTTCATTATCTTGGCAAGATACTTGTTGACGGCAGAGAATATTGCCACACCAACAGAGAAGTTGGATGCCCAGAAGAGGGTTTTGCCCTCGTTGGCACAGGCATTACGCACCTCGTCGCCGTGGTCCTTGAGCCATGCGGTGGTGCCGCTGACAATCTTCACCCCAGCCTTCCAAGCCTTGAGGTAGTTGTCGTAAGCCACCTTAGGGTTAGTAAACTCAATTGCCACATCGGCAGAGGCAAAGGCAGCAGACTCAAAGTCCTGCTGATTGTCGATGTCGATGATGCTTACTATCTCGTGTCCGCGTGAGAGGGCAATCTGCTCTATCATCTTGCCCATCTTGCCGTATCCTATTAATGCTATCTTCATAATTTTAATTAGAAATTAGAAATTAAAGCCCCCTCGCTAACGCGAGGCGAATGGTGGCTTAACTATGCACTGTGAACTGAATACGCTTGCGCCTCAGCCTCAGCTATTATCTGTTCACGGGTTTTCTCCATTGCTTCTGGCTCATCCTCAGTCTGAGAGTTGAGCGTAATCAGGGGTTCGTCAATATTTTCCACTACAGGCACTACGCTAACAGGCATCTCCTCCATCTGTGTGCGTGCTGTCTTGGCAGCAAAGATGGAATCGAGGAACTGGCTGTCAGAACGCAACTTCTTGAGTGTCAGTTCACAAGCATGCTGCTGGCTCTCCTTTTTAGAGAAACCTCGTGAACGACATCCGTCAATACCCTCTAACACCACGGTATATTCGAATGTTGGTGAACCGTTCTCGTCTTGCGACTGGTCTTCCAAACGGAACTCTATCTTCACACGGTTCTTCTGTGACCATTCCAAAATCTTAGACTTGAAGTTGACCTCGGTATAGGCTATCTTGTTAACATTGAGATACTTGCCCATAACGCGCTTAGTCCAGAATTCCTGACAAGCCTCATAGCCTCGATCCAGATACACAGCACCAACGAGTGCCTCAAAGGCGTTGCCACCCATGTAACTATTGTGAGTGATGTTGCATCCACTCGACATGATAAGCTTAGAGAGTCCCATCTGCTGAGCCAGTTTGCCGAGTGTCTCTCTCTGCACCATCTTAGAACGTGCGTTGGTGAGGAAACCCTCTGCCTTGCCAGGGAAATACTGATAAGCCACATGACCCACAACGGCATCGAGTATGGCATCGCCCAGATACTCCAGTCTCTCATTGTTGAGCGGACGACCAAGACGCTTGCCTTTCTTGCCGGCAGGCTGTGCCTTAGCCTTACCCTTTTTGCCCTTGCCCTCGAGAGCCTTGAGTTCTTTCTCTGTAGCACGGTGACCTAAGCTTTTGTGCATGAGAGCCACCTTATAGAAGGTAATATTGCGTGGAAAAAAACCGAGAATGTTATATAAAGCCAAATAAAGCTCCTTCTCCTTGCGGAAAGGGAGCCTTATTCTGTCTATAAGATTACTCAGCATACTTCTTGAATATTACACATGCGTTGTGTCCACCAAAGCCGAAGGTATTGCTAAGTGCTGCACGCACCTCGCGCTTCTGCGCCTTGTTGAAGGTGAAGTTCATGTTGTAGTCTATCTCTTCGTCGTTGTCGCCTTCCTCGTGGTTGATGGTTGGTGGCACGATGTCCTCCTGCACAGCCTTCACACATGCCATAGCCTCAACAGCACCTGCTGCTCCGAGCAGGTGACCAGTCATAGACTTGGTAGATGAGATGTTGAGCTTGTAAGCCCAGTCGCCAAAGAGGTCCTTGATAGCCTTAGCCTCAGAACGGTCGCCAACTGGTGTAGAAGTGCCGTGAACATTGATGTAGTCGATATCTTCTGGCTTCATCTCTGCATCCTTGAGTGCCTCTTCCATCACAATCTTAGCGCCCAGACCTTCAGGGTGAGAAGCGGTGATGTGGTGAGCATCAGCTGACATGCCAGCACCTACCATCTCACAGTAAATCTTAGCACCACGAGCCTTGGCGTGCTCCAGTTCCTCGAGGATGAGACATGCTGAACCCTCGCCCATTACGAAACCATCACGGCTGCCAGAGAACGGACGGCTTGCCTTCTGTGGCTCGTCGTTACGTGTTGACAGTGCGTGCATAGAACAGAATCCGCCCAAACCCGGGTCGGTGATTACAGCCTCAGCACCACCAGAAACGATGATGTTTGCCTTACCCAAGCGAATGAGGTTGAAAGCATCAGCCAGTGCGTTGGTGGATGAAGCACAGGCACTGGTGGTAGCATAGTTAGGACCGTGGAAACCGTAACGGATAGAGATGTGTCCTGGTGCGATGTCGCCAATCATCTTAGGAATGAAGAACGGACCGAACTTAGGCTGATCCTTATGCTCTGAGTAATACTCAAGCTCGTCTTGCATAGTCTTCAGACCACCGATACCTACACCGTAGATAACACCTACACGGTTCTTATCGATTGTCTCAAGATCCATACCTGAATCCTTAATAGCCATGTCGGCACCTGCTATAGCCATCTGACAGAACTTGTCCATCTTACGTGCTTCCTTCTTGTCAATCCATACAGAAGGGTCAAAGTCCTTCAGCTCGCAAGCGAAGGTAGTTTTGTAGCGTGAGGCATCAAACTGCTTGATAGTG
>JAEEVS010000005.1:0-22475 GCA_016290975.1 Prevotella sp.
GAGGGTGGTCGTCATACTCCATTCGGAAACAAGTATCGTCCACAGTTCTACCTCCGTACAATGGACTGCACAGGTGAGATCACTCTTCCAGAAGGAGTTGAGATGGTAATGCCTGGTGATAACGTAGAGATCACTGTAGAGCTCATCTACGCTGTAGCTCTGAACGCAGGTCTTCGTTTCGCTATCCGTGAGGGTGGTCGTACCGTTGGTTCTGGTCAGATCACAGAGGTTTACGAGGATTAATCTTCTCGCAGCCTAGGCAAACTGAAAAAAACAGTTTCAAGATAACTCACGTTCCTGTAGTCTCAGGGCTACAGGAACTTTTTACGGGAGTCTTTCAATGGTAGGAAAGCGGTCTCCAAAACCGTCAATGAGGGTTCGATTCCTTCCTCCCGTGCCAAAATAAAATATTTTATGAAAAAGGTTATTAATTATTGCAAGGCTTGCTACGAGGAGCTTGCACATAAGACAACTTGGCCTACACGTCAGCAACTGACACACTCCGCTATGGTAGTGCTGTCGGCTTCTCTCGTTATAGCTATAGTAGTATTCTGCATGGACTCAGTATTCAGGTTCGTGATGAGTGCCATATACCCAAACTAATTATTTTAAGGTAATCACGTCTATGCAAGAGAAAGGTATGAAATGGTACGCTATGCGTTCCGTAAGCGGTAAGGAGGCAAAGCTCAAGGAATATATTGAGAAGGAATGCTCTCACAATCCAGAGTTGGCGAAGCACGTTTCACAGGTGCTGTTGCCTATGGAGAAGCATGCCGCTATGAAGAATGGCAAGCGTGTGGTAAAAGAGAAGACAGCTCTCCCAGGATACCTGTTTATTGAAGCAGAGCTGATAGGCGACACAGCACACACCCTGCGCTTTATGCCTAACTGCCTCGGATTCCTTGGAGGACTTGATAATCCTACCCCTGTCCGTCAGTCGGACATCAATCGCATGGTTGGTGCTGCAGAAGAGACCGAACTCGTTGAGGAGATGGAAATACCATACATGGTTAACGAGACTGTAAAGGTTACAGACGGTCCATTCAGTGGTTTTACTGGTGTCATTGAAGAGGTGAACAATGAGAAGCGTTCTCTCAAGGTGATAGTAAAGATCTTCGGCAGAAACACTCCTTTGGAGTTGAACTTCATGCAGGTTGAGAAGGAAGGTTAAGAAACTATTAAGAAAGAAGAATCGCGGGTTGACCCAAAATAATGCTTCCAGTCAACTCCCTTTCTATATAAATTCACAATTTAATTATTAACAACAAAGATGGCTAAAGAAGTTGCTGGACAACTCAAGTTACAGATTAAGGGTGGTGCTGCCAATCCATCTCCTCCAGTAGGACCTGCTTTGGGTTCTAAGGGTATCAACATCATGGGCTTCTGCAAGGAGTTCAATGCTCGTACCCAGGACAAGGCTGGTAAGGTACTCCCTGTTGTTATTACTTATTACGCTGACAAGTCTTTTGATTTTGTTATCAAGACTTCTCCTGCTGCTGTACAGCTGAAGGAGATTGCAAAGGTTAAGTCAGGTTCTGCTTCACCTAACCGTAACAAGGTTGCTGAGGTTACATGGGACCAGATTAAGACCATTGCAGAGGACAAGCTCAAGGACCTCAACTGCTTTACCGTTGAGTCTGCTATGAAGCAGATCGCAGGTACAGCACGCAGCATGGGTATCACTGTTAAGGGTGATTTCCCTGCATAAGTAGTGGCAAATCTCGTAGCAAAGAGATCCGCTGATTTATTTAACATTTCCGGGAGGTAATGAAACATTTACCGCTTGCACCGAAAAAACTTCAAAAACAATGAGTAAACTGACAAAAAATCAAAAAGCAGTAGCAGGTAAGGTAGAGGCTAACAAGCTTTACACCATCGACGAGGCTGCAGCTCTTGTGAAGGAAATCACCACAACGAAGTTTGATGCGTCTGTTGACGTTGACGTTCGTCTGGGTGTTGACCCTCGTAAGGCTAACCAGATGGTTCGTGGTGTTGTATCTCTTCCTAACGGTACTGGTAAGGTAACTCGTGTGCTCGCACTCGTAACACCTGATCAGGAAGCTGCTGCAAAAGAGGCTGGCGCTGACCATGTAGGTCTTGACGAGTACATCGAGAAGATCAAGGGTGGTTGGACAGACGTTGATGTCATCATCACAATGCCTTCTTGCATGGGTAAGATTGGTCCTATCGGCCGTATTCTCGGTCCTCGCGGACTCATGCCAAACCCAAAGAGCGGTACAGTGACCATGGACGTTGCTAAGGCTGTTAAGGAAGTTAAGTCTGGTAAGATCGACTTCAAGGTTGATAAGACCGGTATCATTCACACTTCTATTGGTAAGGTTTCTATGAGTGCTGATGCTATTGCAGGCAACGTAAAGGAATTTATCAACACAGTCGTTAAGCTGAAGCCAGCTGCTGCAAAGGGTACATACATCAAGAGTATCTTTATTTCAAGCACTATGAGTAAGGGTATCAAGATTGATCCTAAATCAGCCGATTAAAACTCTAAAAGTTTTGTACAATGAAAAAAGAAGTAAAAGATACCGTTATCTCTGAACTTGGCGAGCTGCTGAAGCAGTATCCTCATTTCTACGTTGTTGACGTAACAGGTCTCAACGCAGAGGCTACTACCAGCCTGCGTCGCAAGGCTTTCCAGAACAACATCAAGACAGTTGTTGTTAAGAACAAGCTTCTTATCAAGGCTTTTGATGCTGCAGAGGTGGATTACTCAGAGCTCTATGGCACATTGAAGGGCAACACTGCTCTCATGTTCTGTGAGACTGCCAACGTTCCTGCTAAGCTCCTCAAGGAGTTCAAGGACGTTAATCCTACTCTCAAGGCTGCATACGCAGAGGAAAGTTTCTTCGTAGGTGCCGACAAGCTTGGTGAGCTTGCTGCTCTCAAGAGCAAGAACGAACTCATCGCCGAGGTTGTTGCACTGCTTCAGTCTCCAGCGAAGAATGTCGTTTCAGGCCTTCAGTCAAGTGCTGGTACTATCCACGGTCTGCTCAAGACATTGGGCGAGCGTCCAGAGTAAAAAAACAAACAATTAACAATTTTTAGTCAAAACAATTTAAAATTTTAAATAAAATGGCAGATATTAAAGCTATTGCTGAGGAACTCGTAAACCTCACAGTAAAGGAAGTAAATGAACTCGCACAGGTCCTGAAGGACGAGTATGGTATTGAGCCTGCTGCTGCAGCTGTTGCTGTTGCTGCTGCTCCTGGTGCTGGCGCTGCAGCTGGTGAGGCTGCTGCTGAGAAGGACTCATTCGATGTAGTTCTCGCAGAGGTAGGCGCTAACAAGCTTGCTGTTGTAAAGGCAGTTAAGGAGGCTTGTGGTCTTGGTCTTAAGGACGCAAAGGACCTCGTTGACGGTGCTCCTGCTACCATCAAGGAAGGCATGGCTAAGTCAGAGGCAGAGAACCTTAAGAAGGCTATCGAAGAGGCTGGCGCTAAGGTAGAGCTGAAGTAATAACTGAAGCTCAACCTCAGTTTCTAATCGAAGCTGATGAGCTGAAGTAATATTACTTTGCTTTTACTCTTAACAAGAGTTTTTTACAACAAATTATAGAAATGGTTGGGATCTTCCAAGTAGGTGGGTCCTGACCATTTTATGTCACTTTTAGAGAGTTGAGAGTTTAGAGTTTAGAGAGGTCATTTGGTTTAGAAAATAATTTACACATTATATATATAAAAAAGAATGTCAAAGAAAGTTACAGAAAAAAGAATTAACTTCGCACGCGTGAAGAGTCCGATGCCATATCCGGATTTCCTCGACGTGCAGCTGAAGTCTTTCCGTGACTTCCTTCAGTTGGACACCCCACCTGAGGAGCGTAAGAAGGACGGTCTGTACAAGGTGTTCTCAGAGAACTTCCCTATCACAGACACCCGTAATAACTTTGTACTCGAGTTCCTCGACTACTTCATCGACCCACCACGCTATACCATTGAGGAGTGCCTTGAGCGCGGCCTCACCTATAGTGTGCCTATGAAGGCTAAGATGAAGTTGTATTGTACAGACGAGGACCACACCGACTTCGAGACCATTATCTCTGATGTCTTCCTCGGTACTATTCCTTACATGACCGACAATGGCACCTTCATCATCAATGGTGCCGAGCGTGTTGTTGTGTCTCAGCTTCACCGTTCACCAGGTGTATTCTTTGGTCAGGGCATCCATGCCAATGGTTCAGTGCTTTACTCAGCCCGCATCATCCCGTTCAAGGGTTCATGGATTGAGTTTGCCACTGACATCAACAATGTGATGTATGCTTACATCGACCGTAAGAAGAAGTTGCCTGTTACCACCCTGCTTCGTGCCATCGGTTTCGAGAAGGATAAGGACATTCTCTCTATCTTCGACCTTGCCGAGGAGGTAAAGGTTACTAAGAAGAACCTCAAGGAGTTTATCGGTCGTCGTCTGGCTGCTCACATCATGCGCACATGGTCAGAGGACTTCGTCGATGAAGATACTGGCGAGGTAGTATCTCTTGAGCGTAATGAGATTCTCATGCAGCGCGAGACCGAGATTACCGCCGACAATATACAGGACATACTCGACAGCGAGCAGTCCACCATCCTTGTGCATAAGGATGAGGAGAGTGCTGCCAGGTTCAGCATTATCTTCAACACTCTTGCCAAGGACACCTCTAACTCTGAGAAGGAGGCTGTCTATTACATCTACCGTCAGTTGCGTAATGCTGACCCAGCCGATGAGGCAAGTGCACGCGAGGTAATCCAGAACCTCTTCTTCTCCGACAAGCGTTATGACCTCGGCGAGGTAGGTCGTTACCGTATCAATAAGAAGCTCGGTCTCGACACCGACCAGAGTGTTCGTGTGCTCACCAAGGAGGATATCATCGAGATTATCAAGCACCTTATCCAGCTCATCAACTCCAACGCTACCGTTGACGACATCGACCACCTTTCTAACCGTCGTGTTCGCACCGTTGGCGAGCAGCTTGCCAATCAGTTCTCTATCGGTCTGTCACGTATGAGCCGCACCATCCGCGAGCGCATGAATGTTCGCGATAATGAGGTGTTCACTCCTACCGACCTTATCAATGCCAAGACTATTTCGAGCGTCATCAACTCATTCTTCGGCACCAACCCACTGTCACAGTTCATGGACCAGACCAACCCACTTGCTGAGGTTACTCACAAGCGTCGTCTCTCGGCTCTCGGTCCTGGCGGTCTGTCACGTGAGCGTGCTGGTTTCGAGGTTCGTGACGTACACTATACCCACTATGGTCGTCTCTGTCCTATCGAGTCACCTGAAGGACCTAACATCGGTCTTATCTCTTCACTCTGTATGTATGCACAGATTAACGACCTCGGTTTCATCGAGACACCTTACCGTAAGGTTAACAATGGCATCGCCGACCTCAACAACGATAATGTTGTCTATCTCACCGCTGAGGAGGAGGAAGACCATGTAATCGGTCAGGGTAATGCACCTCTCAATGACGACGGTTCATTCATCCGCGAGGTTGTCAAGTGTCGTGAGAATGCTGACTTCCCAGTCGTTCCACCATCTGATGTTGACCTCATGGACGTTTCTCCACAGCAGATAGCCTCTGTTTCAGCAGGTCTTATCCCATTCCTTGAGCATGATGACGGTCACCGTGCTTTGATGGGCTGTAACATGATGCGTCAGGCAGTGCCATTGCTTCACAATGATGCTCCTATCGTGGGCACAGGTCTTGAGAAGCAGGTGTGTGAGGATTCTCGCACCATGATTACTGCTGAGGGCGATGGCGTCATCGAGTATGTTGATGCTACAACCATCCGCATTCTTTATGATCGCACTGCTGACGAGGAGTTCGTAAGCTTCGAGCCAGCCATCAAGGAATACCGCATTCCTAAGTTCCGTCGCACCAACCAGAACATGACCATCGACCTTCGTCCTATCTGTGAGAAGGGTCAGCGCGTTAAGGCTGGCGACATCCTCACCGAGGGCTATGCCACCGAGAATGGTGAGCTCGCTCTGGGTCGTAACCTCCTCGTTGCCTACATGCCTTGGAAGGGTTACAACTACGAGGATGCTATCGTGCTCTCTGAGCGCGTTGTTCGCGACGATGTCCTCACCTCTGTTCACGTCGATGAGTATTCACTCGAGGTTCGTGAGACCAAGCGAGGCATGGAGGAACTCACAGCCGACATCCCTAACGTTTCTGAGGATGCCACTAAGGACCTCGACGAGAATGGTATCATCCGCATCGGTGCCCGTGTTGAGCCAGGCGACATCATGATTGGTAAGATTTCACCTAAGGGTGAGAGCGACCCATCACCTGAGGAGAAGCTCCTCCGCGCCATCTTCGGCGATAAGGCAGGCGATGTTAAGGATTCTTCACTCAAGGCTAACCCATCACTCTCTGGTGTGGTAATCGATAAGAAGCTCTTCTCTCGTGCCGTTAAGACCCGTGAGTCTAAGAAGCAGGATAAGATTACCCTCGCTAAGATTGACCAGGAATACGAGGCAAAGGGCAACGACCTCAAGGAGATACTCGTTGACAAACTCCTCACCCTCACCAAGGGCAAGACCTCTCAGGGCATTAGCGATTCTACTGGTGCTGAGATTATCACTAAGGGCAGCAAGTTCACCGCAGCCATCCTCTCTAACCTTGAGTATGACGGCATACAGACAGCCGCTTGGACTGGCGACGAGCATACCGATGGTATGATTAAGGAACTCATCCGCAACTATCTGCGCAAGTATAAGCTGCTCGATGCCGAACTCAAGCGTCGCAAGTTTGCTATCACCATCGGCGACGAACTCCCATCAGGAGTGCTCCAGATGGCTAAGGTTTACATTGCCAAGAAGCGTAAGATCGGCGTAGGTGATAAGCTCGCTGGTCGTCACGGTAACAAGGGTATCGTTTCTAAGGTGGTTCGTCAGGAGGATATGCCATTCCTCGAGGATGGTCGTCCAGTCGATTTGGTACTCAATAGTCTGGCTGTGCCTAATCGTATGAACAACGGTAAGGTATTCGAGGCAGTGCTCGGAGAAGCCGGTCGCAAGCTAGGTGTTAAGTTTGCTACACCTATCTTCGATGGTGCCAAGCTCGAAGACCTCAACGAGTGGACCGACAAGGCAGGCTTGCCACGTTACTGCTCTACCCACCTCTACGATGGTGAAACAGGCGAGCGCTTCGACCAGCCAGCCACCGTTGGTGTCACCTACTTCCTCAAGCTCGGTCACATGGTTGAGGACAAGATGCACGCCCGTTCTATCGGTCCTTACAGTCTCATCACTCAGCAGCCTCTCGGTGGTAAAGCACAGTTTGGTGGTCAGCGTTTCGGTGAGATGGAGGTATGGGCTATCGAGGCATTCGGTGCCAGCCATGTGCTTCAGGAGATTCTCACCGTTAAGTCTGACGATGTAGTAGGCCGTTCTAAGAGCTACGAGGCTATCGTTAAGGGCGACAACATGCCTACACCAGGCATTCCTGAGTCACTCAACGTGCTGCTCCACGAGCTCCGCGGTCTCGGTCTCAGCGTTACGCTTGATTAATATTATCCACCTTATTTTATTTTAGACAAGTAAACTATGGCTTTCAAGAAAGATAATAAAATAAAGAATAACTTCACCAAGATCACCATTGGTCTTGCCTCTCCTGAAGATATTCTCGAAAACTCATACGGCGAGGTTACCAAGCCTGAGACCATCAACTACCGCACCTACAAGCCTGAGCGTGACGGTCTCTTCTGCGAGCGCATCTTCGGTCCTACCAAGGATTTCGAGTGTGCCTGCGGCAAGTATAAGCGCATCCGCTATAAGGGCATCGTCTGCGACCGTTGTGGTGTAGAGGTAACTGAGAAGAAAGTGCGCCGCGAGCGTGCTGGTCACATCGAACTCGTCGTGCCAGTGGCTCACATCTGGTATTTCCGTTCACTTCCTAACAAGATTGGCTATCTGCTCGGCATCCCTACCAAGAAGCTCGAGTCTGTCATCTATTATGAGAAGTATGTCATCATCCAGCCAGGTAAGCTGGCAGGTGCCAAGGACGAGAACGGCGACGAACTCAATGGCTCTCACAAGCTCGACTTCATCACTGAGGAGGAGTATATCGACATCATCGACAATCGCATCGACCCTAACAATGACATGCTCGAGGACACCGATCCTAAGAAGTTCATTGCCAAGATGGGTGCTGAGGCTATCTATATCCTCCTTCAGCAGCTCGACCTCGACACTCTCTCTTACGAGTTGCGCGACCAGGCTTCTAACGAGGGCTCTGTTCAGCGTAAGTCTGAGGCGCTCAAGCGTCTGCAGGTAGTCGAGGCATTCCGCAACTCTCGTGGCGAGAATGGCGACCAGAACCGTCCTGAGTGGATGATTATGAAGATTCTTCCTGTCACCCCTCCTGAGCTCCGTCCTCTCGTTCCGTTGGACGGCGGACGTTTCGCCACTTCCGACCTCAACGACCTCTATCGTCGTGTTATCATCCGTAACAACCGCCTCAAGCGCCTTATGGAGATTCATGCTCCTGAGGTTATCCTGCGTAATGAGAAGCGTATGCTTCAGGAGGCTGTTGACTCTCTCTTCGACAACAGCCGCAAGTCAAGTGCTGTCAAGAGCGAGAGCAACCGTCCTCTCAAGTCACTCTCTGATTCGCTCAAGGGTAAGGCAGGTCGCTTCCGTCAGAACCTCCTCGGTAAGCGTGTTGACTATTCTGCACGTTCCGTTATCGTCGTTGGTCCTGAGCTCAATATGGGCGAGTGCGGTCTTCCTAAGCTCATGGCTGCCGAACTCTACAAGCCGTTCATCATCCGCAAGCTCATCGAGCGCGGCATAGTGAAGACTGTCAAGTCGGCTAAGCGCATCGTTGACCGTCGCGAACCAGTTATCTGGGATATTCTCGAGAACGTCATGAAGGGTCACCCAGTGCTCCTCAACCGTGCTCCTACACTTCACCGTCTGGGCATCCAGGCATTCCAGCCTAAGCTCATCGAGGGTAAGGCTATCCAGCTCCACCCACTGGCTTGTACTGCGTTCAATGCCGACTTCGACGGCGACCAGATGGCTGTTCACCTCCCACTCTCTAACGAGGCTATCCTCGAGGCTCAGATTCTCATGCTTCAGAGCCACAATATCCTCAACCCTGCCAATGGTGCACCTATCACCGTTCCTTCTCAGGATATGGTGCTTGGTCTTTACTATATCACCAAGATGCGCCCAGGCGCTAAGGGCGAGGGACTCACCTTCTACGGTCCTGAAGAGGCTATCATCGCTTACAACGAGAAGCGCTGCTCTCTCCATGCCCCTGTCAAGGTGATGGTCGATGATGTGGTCGATGGCGAGAAGGTTCGCCACATGGTCGAGACCTCTGTTGGTCGTGTCATCGTCAACGGTCTCGTGCCTAAGGAGATGGGCTTCGTCAATACCATCATCTCTAAGAAGTCTCTGCGCGACATCATCCAGAATGTCATCAACCTCGTAGGCTTTGCCCGTGCATGTGAGTTCCTCGACGGCATCAAGAACCTCGGCTACCGCATGGCTTACCTCGCAGGTCTGTCATTCAACCTCGACGATATCATCATCCCACCAGAGAAGGAGGGACTCATCGCTCGTGGTAACGAAGAGGTGCGCCAGATTACCGACAACTATAACATGGGCTTCATCACCGATACCGAGCGTTATAACCAGGTTATCGACACATGGACTCATGTCAACAACGATATAGGTAATATCCTCCTCAAGGAGATGACCGAGGCCGACCAGGGCTTCAATGCCGTGTTTATGATGCTCGACTCTGGTGCCCGTGGTTCTAAGGACCAGATTAAGCAGCTCTCAGGTATCCGTGGTCTGATGTCTAAGCCACAGAAGGCTGGTGCCGACGAGCGTCCTACCATTGAGAACCCTATCCTCTCTAACTTCAAGGAGGGTATGTCAGTGCTCGAATACTTCATCGCTTCTCACGGTGCCCGTAAGGGTCTTGCCGACACTGCCATGAAGACTGCCGATGCAGGTTACCTCACACGTCGTCTCGTCGATGTTTCTCATGATGTCATCATCACCGAGGAAGACTGTGGCACCCTCCGCGGACTTGTCTGCACAGCCCTCAAGAATGGCGACGATGTCATCTCCAGCCTCTACGACCGCATCCTTGGTCGTGTCAGCGTTCACGATATCATCAATCCTCACACCAATCAGGTCATCTGTCCTGCTGGCGAGGAGATTACCGAGGCTCGCGCCAAGGCTATCGAGGATGCAGGCATCGAGTCTGTCGAGATTCGTTCAGTGCTCACCTGTGAGTCACGTCAGGGTGTCTGCATGAAGTGTTATGGCCGTAACCTCGCTACCCAGCGCATGGTGCAGAAGGGTGAGGCAGTCGGTGTCATCGCTGCTCAGGCTATCGGTGAGCCAGGTACCCAGCTTACTCTCCGTACCTTCCACGCTGGTGGTATCGCTGGTGGTGCAGCAGCCAATGCCAGCATCACCTGCAAGAGTGAGCAGGCTAAGATTGAGCTCGACGAGCTCCGCACCGTTCCGTTCGTTGACGACAGCGAGGGCGACAAGCGCGAGTGCGAGATGGTTGTCAGCCGTCTTGCCGAGGTTCGCTTCGTCGATCCTAACACTGGCATCGTGCTCTCTACCGTGCCACTGCCTTATGGTTCTTCACTCTTCTTCAAGAGTGGCGATACCGTTAATCGTGGCGATATGATAGCTAAGTGGGACCCATTCAATGCTGTCATCGTTTCTGAGTTCGCTGGTAAGGTTCGTCTCAACGACTTCGTCGAGGGCTCTACCTATAAGGCTGAGACCGACGACTCTACGGGCATGACCGAGCACATCATCATCGAGTCTAAGGACCGTTCTATGATACCTTCTTGCGACATCCTCGATGCCAAGGGCAATGTCGTTGCCACCTACAACCTCCCTGTTGACGGTCACGTAGTGGTAGAAGACGGCGTTGAGGTATCTACAGGTGCCACCCTCGTCAAGATTCCTCGTACCGTAGGTCGTGCAGGCGATATCACTGGTGGTCTGCCACGTGTCACCGAGCTCTTCGAGGCTCGTAATCCATCTAACCCTGCTGTCGTTTCTGAAATCGACGGTGAGGTAACCATGGGACCACTCAAGCGTGGCAACCGCGAGATTACCATCACCTCTAAGACTGGCGAGCAGCGCAAGTACCTCGTACCACTGTCTAAGCAGCTCCTCGTTCAGGAGCACGATGCAGTACGTGCAGGCACACCACTCTCAGCAGGTGTCATCACTCCTAACGATATCCTCCAGATCAAGGGTCTCACCGCTGTTCAGGAATATATCGTCAACGAGGTGCAGGATGTCTATCGTCTGCAGGGTGTGAAGATTAACGATAAGCACTTCGAGATTATCGTTCGTCAGATGATGCGCAAGGTACAGATTAACGACCCAGGCGACACCTGCTTCCTCGAGAGCGACATCGTCGATAAGCTCGACTTCTCTGAAGAGAACGACCGCATCTGGGGTAAGAAGGTAGTCGTTGATGCAGGCGACTCCGAGAATCTCCACAAGGGTCAGATAGTCACCGTTCGCAAGCTGCGTGATGAGAACTCACAGCTCAAGCGTCGTGACCTCAAGCCTGTCGAGGTTCGTGATGCAGTGCCAGCCACCTCTACCCAGATACTTCAGGGTATCACCCGTGCGGCACTCCACACCAAGAGCTTCATGTCAGCTGCTTCCTTCCAGGAGACCACCAAGGTGCTCAACGAGGCAGCCATCCGTCGCAAGGTCGATTACCTGCAGGGCATGAAGGAGAACGTTATCTGCGGTCACCTCATACCAGCAGGTACAGGTCAGCGCGAGTTCGACAAGATTATCGTCGGCTCACGCGAAGACATGGACCGCCGCCAGCTCAGCCGTCAGAACGTCTTCGAGTATCGCAACTAATCAGTTTTCATCCATTCAATCGTAAAAAATTGAAGATTGCAATAATTGGCGCAGGAGCATCTGGTTGCTTCTGCGCCATTAACATAAAGAGGTTCCACCCTCATGCTGAGGTGCATGTCTTTGAGCGAGGCACCAAGGCACTCGCCAAAGTCGCCGTCACTGGCGGTGGCAGGTGCAACCTCACCAACACCTTTGCTGGGGTCACCAACCTGCAGCAGGTTTATCCGCGTGGCGACAAGCTCATGCGCCGTATGCTCAGCCGCTTCTCCCAGCATGATGCCATGCAGTGGTTCGAGCAGGCTGGCGTGCGCCTCACCGTGCAGCCCGACCAGTGTGTCTTCCCCCAGTCGCAGGATGCCATGGAGATAGTCCACACCCTCCTGAGGCTCATGCAGCAGAGTGGGGTAGTGCTCCACCTCGGCGCCCATGTCACCTCCGAGCTCCTCAGGGGCTTCGACAAGGTCGTCGTCTGCACAGGCAGCTTCCCCAAGAGTGGCGTACCAGAGTTCCTCCAGCCCTATGGCTTAGAGATAAAAACGCCCGTTCCATCGCTCTTTACCTTCACCGTTCCCACCGTCAACAAATCGTTGATGGGCACCGTCGTCACTGATGTCACCGTCACCCTCGCAGGCACCAAGTACCGTGCCAACGGTCCACTGTTGCTCACCCATTGGGGCATGAGCGGACCAGCCATCCTCAGGCTCTCGTCCTATGCCGCCCGTCATCTTGCCGAGGCAACGTATCGTGCCGTCGTCGTCGTCAACTGGTGTGGTGAGCAGGGCGAGCAGGCAGTCAGGGAGCATTTAGAGCAACTTTTCTCGATTAATCCGCATAAAACCGTCGCCAATGTCTGGCTTCCGTGGCTCACTCAGAGGCATTGGCATGAGTTGCTTCGCCGTGCCTCCGTGCCAGCCACCCAGCGTTGTGATGCCATCAATCCCACCCTCCTTCGCAGGCTGTCAACAGTCCTCACCTCCGACCATTATCCCGTCACTGGCAGGGGAGCCTATAAAGAAGAGTTCGTCACCTGTGGCGGAGTAGCCCTGAGCAATCTCTCCCCCAAGACCCTTGAGAGCAAATCCCACCCAGGCTTATACTTCGCTGGCGAAGTCCTCGATGTCGATGGCATCACTGGCGGCTTCAACCTACAGGCAGCATGGAGCATGGGATATGTAGTGGCGGAGAGTATTGCTGGAAGTGAGGGGAAATAACTATGAACTATGAACTGACCGATAGACCCCTTTTGTTTGTCCTGCTGTTTATGATGGCAGGGATATTCGGTGGAATGGTGTTTTTCGTACCAATGGTAAGCACGAGAACAGCGTTTGTGGTATTGTTTGCTCTGCTGACCGTTGCTTTGGTCTTTCGTAATAAGGCAGTCATATCGACACTTTTACTACTCCTTTCTTCATTTGCACTCGGGGTAATGCTCATCTCTAACAGTGTGGATAGAGGTTTCCAGTCCACCATATCCTTTTCTGCCATAGATAGGGTAGAGGAGTATATGGCAGACGAGCGAGAAAGCCTTTTGAAGGTATATTCCAATGCAGGACTGTCAGCCGATGAATACGGCATAATTGCAGCTGTCACACTTGGCGAACGTAATGCAGTCAGTCGTGAGCTCAAGGAGTCTTATCGAGTTAGCGGAGCCTCTCATCTCTTTGCCCTTTCAGGTCTTCACCTCAGTATTATTTTTGCGCTTTTATCGGTGTTTTTGCCCACGAAGATGTTTCCTAAAGGTGGTGCAGTGGTTCAGATATTGTTGCTTTGGACCTATGTTCTGCTTGTAGGCATCTATCCCTCTTTGCTCAGAGCCGCTGTTATGTTCACCTGCTATTGTCTGTGCCGACTTGTCTCTCGAGAGTCGCATAACATCGATGTGCTGATACTCACAGCCTTCATCCTGCTCGTCTTCAATCCTCAGTGGCTTTTCGATGTAGGTTTCCAGATGTCCTTCATGGCTATGGTGGGCATCTTCCTCCTCACCCCTCCCATGATGAAATGGGTGAAAACTCCCGTTTTGTCTTATGTCTATGGCATCTTCGTTGTTTCCTTTGCTGCCAGCCTTGGCACCTTTCCCCTCATAGCCCATTATTTCGGCAGGGTGTCATGCTATGGTCTTTTGACCAATCTTATCGCTTCACCCTGCATCGCCCTGCTACTTTTCTGTGCATTCCTTATGTTGCTATCGGCTACTTTGCAACCCTACCTGGCTTTTCTGTCTGTAGTCACCCATGCCCTGTCAGTCGCCTTGAAGTTTATAGTTGGCTTTATGAATGGTGCCATACACTCCATCGCCTCGCTTCCAGGTTCCTCCGTCAGCGGAGTGCGTATCTCTTTTGCTCAGGTCATCCTCGTCTATGTCCTCATAGTGTGTGCTATCCTTATAGCCTGTCACGTTAAGCACGGCATAAGGTTTCGTCTGCATGGTCCCGACTATAACTAAGTCCCCATTTGCAGAGGCATTACCTCTGCATGCAGAAGCATTACTTCTGCATCTAAAAGCATTGCTTTTAGCGCTAAAAGCATTACTTTTACCTTTTCGTGATAAAATTGGTACTTTTTACTTTTTCTTGCGCTCCGCAGGTGCTCAGGCGAGCAAGCTCGGAGTCTTTTTTACTTTCACGAAAAATTTTCGTGAGACACCTCCCTAATTTTTCCTCTTCCCGCATGAATACTGGGCTGAGCGTAGGGAGGTAGGAGCCTGAGACCTCCCTAACACCTCCCTTAGACCTCCCTATTCAATTTGGAATAAAGTCCCCATCTAAGGGGGATTTAGAGGGTCCTCAAGGGAGGTCTAAGGGACCTCTTAGGGAGGTGTGAAAAGTTAACCTCCCTATCGTCAAGGCTCATAAACACTGGGCTGAGAGGGTAGTAAGGGAGGTTAGGAGGTAGAAAACTTAAATATTTCGTTGTTCAACAATTTTGGTGATGATGCTCTTATATACAATGATACAATGTATGCATGTTATTGATATATTACAATAAATTGAAATATGAAGTGGGAAATACCTATAAGAAAGTATTGTGTAGGTGAAAAAATATGATTACCTTTGCAGTTGAAAAAAAAGATTGGTATTAACAACAACATAAATAACAAGGTATGAAGAAATTTTTTACACTGATTGTGATTTTAGGGATAACGGTAAGCGCTATGGCGCAGAACCACGGTGCAATGAACTTCGTTGGTACGAGTACATTCTATGTGGTTGGTATGCAGGAAACTACTACAACACAGGTGGAGAATGACAGGGTGGTGCTTACTCTCACTGGCGAGGGCAGCAAACTTGCCGACATCAAAATTCCAGACATGAACTACAACATGCAGGGAAACATCATGGAGCTAAAGTCGTTTACGGCTAATAGCGGTGTAGAATATACTATGACAGGCTCTTTCAAGACAGGCGATATGGCTTTCGACTGGGCGGAAGGTGATTTCACCACCACGACTACAGGAGCTGACGGTCAGACGAAGACCGTTACAGGCAAGATAAGTGCCAACTATGGTCATAGCTCAAAGAAACTGAAGGTAACGGCTGAGTTCAAATATGGTGCGATGCCTTTCCCTATACATTACGAGATAGAGGGCGACTACCAGAAGGAAACAGGCATAGAAGGTGTTAGCGAGAACGTTAGCGAAAAGAAGAGCGATGCAGCCTATAACCTTGCAGGTCAGCCAGTGGGTGAGGGTGCCAAGGGCATAGTAATCATCGGCGGAAAGAAATATTTAAGGTAAAAGGGAAACTTAGTTATAAGGTAGCCGAAAAAGTCTGATGAAGAACTTTTTCGGCTATTTTCTTTGCAGATTCAAAGAAACTTTGTAACTTTGCAGGCAGGAAAATCAGTCACGAGGACTGAAAAGATGTTTATAGCTAAAGAAGCTCAGGATTCCGACAATATGCCTAAGGAGGGGTAAATAGTCGGGGTTCTTGTTTTTTTTGTCAAAAAAAAGTAAAAAGTAAAAAGTAATAAGTAAAAAGTATAAAGAAATGGCTTACATGTCAAAAGAAGGCTACGAGAAGCTCGTAGCGGAACTACATCGCCTGGAGGCAATAGAGATGCCTAAGGCAAGCGCCGCAATAGCAGAGGCGCGCGACAAGGGAGACCTGTCGGAGAACTCAGAGTATGATGCAGCCAAGGAGGCTCAGGCACACCTGGCTGACAAGATAAACATACTGAAGACTACCATTGCCGATGCTAAGATAGTGGATAAAAGCCGTCTGAGCACCGATGCAGTGCAGTTGCTCTCGAAGGTGGAGATGACCAACCTTGCCAACAAGGCGAGGATGACCTACACCATAGTGAGTGCCAACGAGGCAAACCTGCGTGAGGGTAAGATATCTATCGAGACCCCTATAGCCCAGGCTCTGCTCAACCATAAGGTGGGCGACGAGGTGGAGGCTAAGATACCACGAGGTGTGCTGAAGCTGAGGATTGAGAGTATTTCTTTCGATTAGTATAGAGTATAAAGTATAAAGTATAGAGTATAATGGATATATTCAGCAAGATTGCGGCTGGCGAGATACCCAGCTATAAGTGTGCGGAGAACGAGGAGTTTTATGCTTTTCTCGATATTAACCCGCTGGTGAAGGGACATACATTGGTGATTCCCCGTAGGGAGGTGGACTACATCTTCGATATGGAGGATGACGAGATACAGCGTTACCAGCTGTTTGCCAAGAAAGTGGCAAAGGCGGTGAAGGCTGCTTTCCCATGTAAGAAGGTGGCACAGGTGGTGTTGGGACTGGAAGTGCCTCATGCACACATACACCTGATACCTATGCAGAGCGAGGCAGATGTGGATTTCCGTAAGGAGAAGCTGCAGCTGTCAGCAGAGGAAATGAAAGAGATTGCAAGGCTCATTTATGAGCAGTTCACAGTTCTTGCGCTCCAGTAGGTGCTCAGGCGAGCAAGCTCGGAGCACAGTTCATAGTTCAAAAGTAGCGAAGCGTATCGTAGGAGCTCTGCTCCGTATCGTAGCAATCTCTGATTGCGTATCGTAGCGAAGCGTATCGTACGAAGTTAAGATATGATTACCATGACATCGAAGCAGATGAAGATGATAGGAGTGGTGTCAGCCGTAACGGTGCTGATGCTGGTGGCTGCTTGGATGTTGTGGTTTTTCTATCCCCTGACGGAGAGGGAGTTGAGAGGCTCGGACACCAGAGTGGTGGTGAGCACGAGGTATATGCTGATGGCAGACGACAAGACGCTGTTCTCGTTTGGTGACATGAGAGGCGACACCCTGCTGACAGGCATAACACCCAAGGAGATGGAATATGCCAAGGACACGGTGAATGCGCAGTGGATAAAGCGCTGGGAGTGGCTGCCATACTCAAGAAACGCCTTCGTGACAGACGAGACGGACACGTTAGGAGTGGTGAAGATGTCGGAAGAAGACCTCAGAACCCTGCTGAAGCGTGAGGCGATACACCTGAACACCGTGAAGAGAGTGCTCAGGGCACAGAGGAAAGATCTGGACTATTACCTGAAGACCCATGCCGTGACAGATGGCGGTTTTGACGTGGTGGCACGATACAGCAAGGCATTGGTGGCATTCACCGACTCGATAAACCGTGCCGACTCATTAGTGAAGATAGCCATACAGGCGAAGACGCTGGGCGTGAAGATGGAATGTCACTACAAGGCGGTGGACAGTGTGAGGCACAGTGTGTTTGTGAGGGTGGGGAAGGACGAAGCCCTCAAGCGACTGAAGCAGCGCAAGCCATACCAGATGCAGATAACCAAGAGCGGCATAGACAGTGTGGGAATGTATGTGGGCGAGCGCGACTCGGTGGCTATGCCTAACGGCTATGGCAGATTCTTAGGTAACAAAGGCGACTTCTACGAAGGACAGTGGGAGCACGGCAAGCGCAGCGGAGTGGGATTCGCGATGAGTCCTGGCAAGCGACTGAGGTTAGGCGAGTGGAAAGACGACAAATTCCTTGGCGAGCGCATGACCCACTACCCCGATCGTATTTACGGCATAGACATATCACGCTATCAGCACGGAAAAGGCAAGACGAAATACCCGATAGAATGGAAGAAACTGAGGATTACCAGCTTAGGAACATTCTCGAAGAAGACCATCAAAGGCAAGGTGGACTATCCCGTACAATTTATATATATAAAGGCGACGGAGGGAGTGACGATAAGAAATGAGTTCTTCAAGGAGGACTACCTCGCCTCAAAGAAACACGGATACAGAACTGGAGTGTATCACTTCTTCTCGCTCAAGACAACAGGCACGGAGCAGGCACATAACTTTCTGCAGTATGCCATGTATCAGGAGGGTGACCTGGCACCAGTGATAGACATAGAGCCGACCGACAGGCAGATAAGAGAGGCAGGCGGACTGGATGTGGTGTTTAAGAACATCAGGGCGATGATATCAGCCGTGGAGAGGAAATGGAAGGTGAAGCCGATACTCTACATAAGTCAGGGATTCGTGAACCGACACCTCTCAGAGGCACCCGACCTGAAGCGCAACTACGATGTGTGGATAGCACGATACGGAGAATATAAACCCGATGTGAACCTGGTGTACTGGCAACTGTGCCAAGACGGCAAGGTGGCAGGAATACACGGACCAGTGGACATAAATGTGTATAATGGCTTTGCCACGGGAACGTTAACGGGAACGATAACGGGAACGGGAACGATAACGGGAACGGGAATTGGAACGGGAACTGGAACCTATTGAACTAAATAATATGCAAGAGACAAGACAAAACAGAATAAGCCGACTGCTGCAGAAGGAGTTGAGCCTGATATTCCAGAGCCAGACACGTGCGATGCACGGAGTGATGGTGAGTGTGACAAGAGTGAAGGTGTCGCCAGACCTCAGCATTTGTACTGCCTATCTCAGCATATTCCCCTCAGAGAAAGGGGAGGAGCTGTTGCAAAACATAAGGCAGAACGCTTCGACGGTGAGGTATGACCTGGGACAGAGAGTGAGAAACCAGTTGAGAGTGATACCCGAACTGCGATTCTTCATCGACGATTCGCTCGATTACATCGAGAAGATAGACGAATTATTGAAGCAATAATTCGAACGGGAACGTTAACGTTAACGGGAACGGGAACTGTGAACACTGAACTGTTTATCGCCAAACGATACCTATTCTCAAAGAAAGGTACAAACGTCATCAATGTCATATCAGGCATTAGTGTCGTAGGGGTGATGATTGCCACAATGGCGATGGTGGTGGTGATGAGTGTGTTTAACGGTTTCAGCGACCTGGTGGCAACCTTCTTCACATCGTTTGACCCACAGCTGAAGGTGGTGCCAGTGGAAGGCAAGACATGTGCTGCCGACGACCCAGTGCTGGTGGAGATAAAGAAGATGGACGAGGTGGCAGTGGTATCGGAAACGGTGGAAGACCAGGCACTGGCAGTGTATGGCGACCGTCAGGCGATGGTGGTGGTGAAAGGTGTGGATGATAACTTCAGCAGACTGACCAACATCAGCAATATCTGCTATGGCGAGGGAACATTCGCGTTGCATGCTGCCGACCTGCAATATGGGGTGATGGGCATAAGACTCGCTTCGGCATTAGGCACAGGCACCTACTACCCAGGCTATATGCATGTGTATGCCCCACAGAGAGAGGGACAGCTGGATGTGATGAACCCCATGAGCGGATTTGTGGTGGACTCACTGCTCTCGTCAGGGGTGGTGTTCAGTGTGCAGCAAAGCCGATATGACAGCAACTATATACTCACCAGTTTGTCGTTTGCCAGAATGCTCTTCCAATGTGACGGCGAGATTTCAGCCCTTGAGATAAAACTGAAAGGAGGCAGCGACATAGCCAGGGTGAAAGAGAAGATGCAGAAGGCGGCAGGAGAGAGATACAAGGTGAAAGACCGCTACGAACAGCAGGAGGAGACCTTCAACATAATGAAGATAGAGAAGCTGATGGCTTATGTGTTCCTCACCTTCATACTGATAGTGGCATGTTTCAACATCATCGGTTCGCTGTCGATGCTCATAATAGACAAGAAGAAAGATGTGGAGACCCTGCGCAGTCTGGGAGCAAGAGAAGGACTGATAAAGCGTATCTTCATACTGGAGGGCTGGATGATAAGCGTAATAGGTGCTGTGGTGGGAGTAGGACTGGGCTTGCTCTTGTGCTGGTTGCAACAGCAGTATGGCATAGTGTCGTTAGGACAGAGTGCAGGAGCCTTCATAATAGATGCCTACCCAGTGAGTGTGTACTATACCGATGTGGCACTGGTGTTTGTGACCGTGATAGTGGTGGGATTCCTGTCGGTGCTGTATCCAGTGCATTATGCTTTGAAACGGGAACGTTAACGGGAACGATAACGGGAACGGGAACGATAACGGGAACGGGAACTGGAACGAAGACGAAAACTATTACCCCTAAACAATAGAAATTATGGCAGAGAGACGGAAAATTGTGGTACTGACAGGCGCGGGAATGTCTGTTGAGAGTGGACTCACCACCTTCAGGGATGCTGGAGGATTGTGGGACAACTACCCAGTGGAGAGAGTTGCCACCCACGAGGGATGGGAGGCAAACCCTAACTATGTGAACGATTTCTATAACATGCTTCGTGTGAAGTATAAGGATGTGCAGCCTAACGAGGGACACCTGCTGCTGAAGGAACTGGAGAAGGACTATGATGTGGTGGTGGTGACCCAGAATGTGGATGCCCTGCACGAGGCAGCAGGTTCGAGCAAGGTGATACACCTGCATGGCGAGATGATGAAGATGTGTTCGAGCAGGGATGTGGACAATCCCCGCTATTGGGTGTCACTGCCCCATGAGGGATTTGGCGAGACAGGGCTGGAGGTGCCCCATGATGCCAAGGCAGAAGACGGTTCGCTATTGCGCCCATATATAGTGTTCTTTGGTGAGGGAGTGCCAAACATGTATGATGCAGTGCAGGAGGCACAGACAGCCGACATATTTATTATAATAGGTACATCGCTCAATGTGTATCCAGCCGCAGGACTGGTGCAATATGTGAAGGCAGGCACCCCGATATACCTCATAGACCCTAAGCCAGTGACGGCAAAGCAGGATGTGACACACCTGATGTGTGGAGCCAGCGAGGGAATGCGACTTTTGCGAGAAAGGCTCGCAAAAGAGTATAAAGTATAAAGGGTAAAGTATAATGTTGTATGAATATGACCGAAGAAATATTCTCATACCGCAGGCTGGTTGTGTATCAACATAGCCGTAAATATGTAAAAACAATTTATGCTTTAACCAAAACTTTTCCGAAGGAAGAACTTTTTGCTTTAACAAACCAACTGAGAAGGGCTGCTATTTCCGTGACATCCAACATAGCAGAGTCAATGGGACGTTACTCTGAAAAGGATAAGCTTCATTTCATAGAGTTTGCCTTCGGCTCTTTATACGAAACAATGTCACAAATAGAGGTAGCTTTCGATTTAGAATACATCAACAAAGAACAATATGAAGATGCAGAAAACCAAGTAACCGACATCGCTAAAATGCTATCAGGGCTTAGAGCCTCTATAAACAGAAAACTGTAATAACATTATACATTATACATTACACTTTATACTATAAGAATGAAGATACTTATAATGAACGGTCCGAACCTCAATCTGCTTGGGGTGAGAGAGCCAGGGATATATGGCGACAGCTCGTTTGAGAGCTACTTGCCCAAGTTGAAGGAACGCTTTCCAGAGGTGGAGATAGAATACTACCAGAGCAATGTGGAGGGCGAGATGATAAACAAACTGCAGGAGGTAGGATTCAGCTATGACGGTATAGTGCTCAATGCTGGTGCCTACACCCACACCAGTGTGGCACTGCATGACTGCATTCGTTCGCTGAAGACCCCAGTGGTGGAGGTGCACATCAGCAATGTGTTCACAAGAGAGGATTTCCGTCATCACTCATTCCTCTCACCAGCCTGCAAGGGAGTAATCTGTGGATTCGGACTGGATAGCTACAGACTGGCTGTGGAGAGTTTTGTTAATTGACAATTCTTGCGCTCCGTAGGTGCTCAGGCGAGCAAGCTCGGAGGACAATTGAGAATTGAGAATTGAAAAATTAAAAAGTGAAGAGTAAGACCCAAGACCCTAACCACACCACACTGGCTGGCGAGAGACTGCTGGATGAGTATGTGTTGGAGCACAGCGATGATGAGCCAGAGTACCTTTACCGACTGTGGCGAGCCACTAATGTGCACCTGCTTCACGGTCGTATGGCATCAGGCAGGTTGCAGGGTAGGTTGCTCAAGATGTTTGTGGAGATGATTCGTCCGAAGAACATTCTGGAGGTGGGTACTTTCTCAGGCTATTCCGCCCTCTGTATGGCAGAAGGGTTGAAGAACGTTAACGGGAACTGGAACGGGAACGTTAACGGGAACGGGGACTGGAACGGGAATGGGGGTAGGCTCTATACCTTCGAGATAAACGACGAGCAGGAGCCCTTCACAAGGAAATGGATAGAGGAATCGCCATGGGCAGAGTATGTAACCTTTATCATAGGTGATGTGGCAGAGAAGGCGAAGGAGCTTGGGGTGAAGTTTGATATGGCTTTTCTTGACGGCGACAAGAAAACTTACGTGGAAACATACGAAGCAATACTGCC
>JAEEVS010000061.1:0-9493 GCA_016290975.1 Prevotella sp.
CAGATTGCTCAGCTGAAGAAGGCTCTTGCTGACTGCGAGAACAAGCCAGTAGTTGAGGCTAAGGCTGCTAACCTCCAGCCATCTGTTATCTTCCGTCAGGGTAAGTCAGTTATCGACAAGGCTCAGGAGGCTAACGTTGAGATGATCGCTAAGTATATGAAGAACAACAAGGACGCTAAGATTAAGATCTCAGGCTACGCTTCACCAGAAGGTCCTGCAGAACTCAACCAGAAGCTCTCTGAGCAGCGTGCTGAAGCTGTTAAGAACATGCTCGTTAAGAAGTATAAGGTCGAAGCTGACCGCCTCACAACTGAGGGTCTTGGCGCTACAGACAAGCTCTTCGACGAGGTTGAGTTCAACCGTGTTGCTCTCTTCAACGACACAACTAAGTAATTCAACTCTTAGAGAATAACTTAAAACAAAATAACAAAGCCCCTTGGAGGATTCTCCAAGGGGTTTTTTAGTTGCCTTTCCACAGGGACATAGACTCTGTAGGCACAACGTCATAGAGACCATAGAAACCACAGAATCCAAAGCTACCTTAGGAACGATAGATGCTATTGATGGTATTAGATACCATAGAGAGGCATTAGATGCTACAGGGAGGATATAATACCAACAGGAGCGCAGCAGACCATGCACAGACTATCAAAAGAGCAAAGAGTAGATTAGGGGTTAAGGGTTAAAGGTTAGAGGTTAAAGGTTAGAGGTTAAAGGTTAGAGGTTAAAGGTTAGGGATTAGAGCAAAGAAAAAGCCTTGCAAGAAAAACTTGCAAGGCTTTGCTATTGTTGTTGCTAAGAGGCTGGATTTTCCAGAGAATACTATAAGCTCTAGGGATTCTAGCCTATCCCAGAATCTTCTTAGTCGATAACTACAGGCTTGTACTTTGGTACGAGGAGTTTCATAACGCTCCAACCGATGAGGTAAGCAACAGCACAGATGCAGAATACTATCATGTAGCCAGCAGGCTTACCCTCAAATCCCATGAACTGGAATGCTGAGCCCTGACCCTCTGCATAAGTGAAGAGCATACCTGAGCCCTTGTTGATAAGGAATGAGCCACAACCGCCAGCCATAGCACCGATACCAGTGATGGTAGCGACAGCACTCTTAGGGAACATATCACCTGTGGTAGAGAAGATGTTTGCAGACCAAGCCTGGTGTCCTGCACCTACAAGACCGATGATGACTGCTGGCCACCATGCGCTGTACTGTCCCATAGGCTGAGCAAAGAGTGCGAGCACTGGGAAGAAAGCGAAGATAAGCATAGCAAGCATACGTCCCTGATATGGGTTCATACCCTTCTTCTCCACAAAGAGCTTTGGCAGGTAGCCACCAAACATAGACAGGATGGTAACGATAGCATAGAGGGTGAAGATAAGTGCTATACCCATATTAGAAGATGCTTCGTAGCCATACTGATCCTGGAAGTAAGCAGGAGCCCAGAAGAGGAAGAACCACCATACGCCGTCAGTCATAAACTTACCGAAAGCGAAAGACCATGTCTGCTTGTAAGCAAATGCCTTAGCGAAGCTCAACTGCTTCTCCTCAACCTCTACAGACTCAGCCTTCTCATTCTCGTCATCCTGGTTCATGTAGCGAAGCTCAGCCTCGTTCACAAACTTAGACTCAGATGGTTTGTCATATACGAAAATCCAGATGCCAGCCCAAACGAAGCCCAAGAGACCGATGATGATGAATGCCATCTCCCATCCGAGAGCCTTAGCAAGCAGAGGAATAGTAGCAGGAGCAGCAAGCGCGCCTACTGAGGCACCAGAGTTGAATATAGATGTAGCGAACGCACGGTCCTTCTTTGGGAAATACTCTGCAGTCACCTTGATGGCAGCAGGGAAGTTACCAGCCTCACCCAGTCCGAGAATCATACGGCAAGCAAGGAAGAGGTACACGCTAAGCATAGCCACATTACTTGCAAGAGCAGAACCAGCCTCCACAGCACGCAACTGCTCGAGGTTCTCCAGTCCGAATGCTGCCATCGTAGCCCATCCGCATCCAGCGTGGAGCACAGCACCCAGAGACCATACCACGATAGCGATAAGGTAACCCTTCTTGGTACCCATCCAGTCAACGAACTTTCCTGCGAAAAGGCAGAAGATAGCATAGAATACAGAGAACGCACCAGTGATTGTACCGTAATCACTATCAGTCCAATGGAACTCAGGAGCAATAAACTCCTTCCAAGTCAGTGACAGAACCTGACGGTCCATGTAGTTCACTGTAGTTGCGAAGAAAAGCATCGCACACATGACCCAACGCCAGTTGGTCATTTTGTTAGTTGTTACAGAACTCATTTTTTAGATTTTAATTATGTTTTGTTTAGATTTATTTTCTATACATTTCTTCTGCCTATAGGCAGTTGTGCAAAGGTACGAAAAAAGTTCAATAGTCCAAAAAGTTCAAGGGTTGAAAGTTGAAAGTTTGCTCCTTTTTAACTTTTTTAACTCTCTACACTTTTACTTTTAACTCTTTTGGAACAAGTAACTTCATCACAATCCATCCTACGAGGTATGCCACAGAGCATATACTAAAGATTATCATGTATGCAGCCTGCTTACCAGAATAAGACATGAAAGTAAACATATCACCCATATCCTCGGCATAAGACAGCAGCACTCCCGACCCCATAAGTATGAGGTAAGAACCTATACCGCCAGCACAACCGCCGATACCCGTCACCGTAGCCACTACGCTGCGAGGAAACAGGTCGCCAACCATCGAGAAGATGTTAGCCGACCAGCTCTGGTGCGACGCTCCCAGCACTCCTATGACAAACACCAACAGCCAAGGCGACATATCGCCCAGAGGCTGTGCCATAAAACCTATCAGTTGTATGCAGGCAAACTGGAACATCGCCTTCATTCTTGCATTATACGGCTGGTGTCCTAAGCGCTCCACAAAGTACGTAGGCATATATCCTCCAGCGATGCTCAACATAGTAATAAGGTACAAGACAAATATCAATGCCATACCCATATTTGAGTCTGAGGAGTAGCCATAACGGTCGGAGAGGTATGCTGGAGTCCAGAACAGGAAGAACCACCACACTCCGTCAGTCATAAACTTGCCAAAGATAAACGCCCACGTCTGTCTGTAGGTCAGACATTTCAGTATGCTCATCTTTGGTCCCTCGTCCACCTTACGCTGACTGGTCAGCATCTCTTCTTCATCCTGATATATGTATGCAAACTCCGTCTGATTCACCCTTCTGTTCAACTGTGGTTTCTTATACAACAGCAACCACACTATCATCCAGAAGTATCCCAGCGAACCCACCACTATGAATGCCATCTCCCATCCGAAGTGGCTCGCCAGTGTAGGTATGGTAAGCGGAGCAAACAGCGCTCCTGCCGATGCACCATTATTGAATATCGCCGTAGCGAAACCTCTGTCCTTCTTAGGGAAATAATCTACCGTAGCCTTGATGGCAGCAGGGAAGTTTCCTGCCTGTCCCAACGCTAACACCAGTCGGCATCCCATAAACAGGTATATGCTCAGTGTCGTTATCGGCAGCATGGTCATTGCTGTATCGTGCAACGTCTCCCTCGCACCGTCAAAGCTCACCAGCCATTCGTCCGTCAGCATTCCGCATGTTGCTATACCGCAAAAGGCATGCATCAAGGCGCCAAAACTCCATATTGCTATAGCCCATGTGTAGCCCGACTTCACACCTATCCAGTCAACAAACTTACCTGCTACCAGCATACACACAGCATAGGTGATGGAGAAGAAAGCCGTAATCTCGCCGTAGTCAGCATCGTTCCATGCAAACTGTGGTGCTATGAAGTCCTTCCATGTCAGCGACAGCACCTGACGATCCATGTAGTTGATCATCGTTGCCACGCATAACATAGCACACACCACCCATCGGTAGTTGGTTGACTGTATGGTCTTAATTGGCATGGAGGGTTAAGGGGTCAAGAGTAGTTCAACGGGACAATGGTCAGAGCCCGTTATCTGTGTATGTATTGTAGCCGAACTTACTTTCGGCATCAGTCTTTCTGATACTACAAAGTAGTCTATACGCCAACCCACATTCTTTTCACGGGCATGGAAACGGTATGACCACCACGAGAACACCTGTTCGTCTGGGTGCAGTGTACGGAAGGTGTCCTTAAATCCTGCCTTCAGCAGGTTGGTAAATTTTCCTCTCTCTTCGTCGGTGAAACCAGGGTTTTTATGATTTGTCTTAGGATTTTTCAGGTCTATCTCCTCATGCGCCACATTCAGGTCGCCACAGAAAATCACTGGTTTCATCGCGTCCAGTCGTTTTATGTAGCTTAGGAACGCATCCTCCCAGTCCATGCGGTAGTCCAGACGCTTCAGTCCGTCCTGGGCATTAGGCACGTAAACGGTGATGAAATAGAAATCGTCGTACTCCAACGTTATCACCCTACCCTCGTGCTCGTGAATGTCATATTCATTGCCTATCAGCCATGTCATTCCGTAGTTCACGCTCTTGGGGTGGTGCTTGGTGTATATCGCCGTACCCGAATAGCCCTTCTTCTCAGCATAGTTCCAGTACGATTCATAGCCTAAGAACTCCAAGTCCAACTGTCCAGCCTGCATCTTTGTCTCTTGCAGACAGAAGAAGTCGGCATCCAGTTCCAGGAATCTGTCCTCAAACCCCTTGCCCACGCAGGCTCTCAATCCGTTTACGTTCCAAGAAATAAATTTCATAACTGTGAACTGTACTAATACTGCACCTGTATCATGCCTTTTACTATACAAGCCTGTGAGTAACCCAGTTTTCTCACCCTTGAGAGGTAAGCCTGTGCCTCAGCCTGACTCTTGTAGTTGCCCATGCGGCATTTCCATGAGGGCGAATAGAAGTGGGTGTAGATAGGCTGGTCAGGGAAGTTTGCCTTCATCACTGCTCCTGCTGTCTCAGCACGCTGACGGTCGGCACGTGAGTTGCCTCCAGAGTACACCTGCACCCTGTATCCCTGCATCTTATAGCTGCGACGCATCACCTTCTTACGGGTGTCTATCGGTGTGGTCAGGTCTTCCTCGCCATTCTCGCCTATGATGATAGGCATTCTTCGTGCTGAGTCGGGCTTATGCTCCTCCTGAGCCTCCTCGTCTGGTTGCTGCTGTTGTGGCTGAGTGGCAGGCTGTTCCTGCTGTTTGCCGTTCACCAGCTGGTCTATCTCAGCCGACTGCACCACCGTCACCTTGCCTTCGCCAGGCACGTCCTTGCGCAGTTCATTCAAAAAAGTCTGACCATTGGCAGCACACGCCACCAATGTCAGACATACTATTGTTATAAGTTTTTTCATTCTCCTTAGTTAGTTCCACGCCTCAATAATGCCGTTGAAATCGGCAGCCTTCAGCGATGCACCGCCTATCAGTCCGCCGTCAATGTCAGGCTTACCGAAGAGCTCAGGCGCATTGCTTGCCTTACATGAACCTCCGTAGAGTATGGTGGTGTCCTCAGCCACAGCCTTGCCGTAGCGTTCCTCCACACATGAGCGGATGTAGGCATGTATCTCCTCAGCCTGCTCTGCTGTAGCTGTCTTACCTGTTCCTATAGCCCAGATTGGCTCGTAGGCTATCACTATATTCTTAAACTGCTCAGCGTCGAGGTTGAACACACTCTCTTCCAGTTCTTTCTTCACCACGGCGTTCTGCTTGTTAGCCTCGCGCTCCTCGAGTGATTCGCCTATGCAGTAGAGCACCTTCAGTCCGTTAGCCAGAGCCAGCTGCACCTTCTCCTTCAGTATCTCGCCGTTCTCGCTGTAATACTGGCGACGCTCAGAGTGACCCAGTATCACGTATTCTGCACCTGTTGACTTCACCATCTCAGCGCTCACCTCACCCGTATATGCACCGCTTGCCTTGTCGGCACAGTTCTCTGCGCCCAGCTTTATTGGTGAACCCTTCAGTATCTCAGCCACTGTTGCCAGATGAATGAATGGTGTGCAGATGATAACCTCACAATTAGGGTTCTTTACGGTTGTTGTGAGTTCCTTAGCCAGTGCTACACCCTCTTGCAGGTTCTTGTTCATCTTCCAGTTACCTGCTACGATTTTCTTTCTCATAGTTTAGTTGTTGATGTGTTAATGGTTTTGTTATAATAGTTTTGTTGAATATTCTTTATTCGTCCTTGAGTATCTCGTCAGGCTTAGGCAGATTGTTGTGACTCCACTTGCCCATCACCTTACCGTTCTTCAGCAACATCAGTCCGGGATTGCTGCGTATCATCGTCTTCAGCGTCGTCTCGTCCACGTTGCAGAAGGGGTATTCGGCTCCTGTCATGTCTATCCACTGCTCTATGCCGTGCTTGCCGCTTGCCGTCAGGCAGTAGAATGATATGCCCTGTTCCTTAGCCCACTCATACAGACGGTCTATCTCGCCAAACTGCGCGTCGCTTGCCTGCTCCAGATGTGGCGATATGAGCAGCAGGGTCAGCCCCTCATCGCCCAGTATCTGTTCTGTCAGGTCGTCGCCGCTACGCATGTCCTGTATCGCCAGGTCGCGTATCTCTGGCACGTAGCCCTCACTCGTCTGCACCGTCTTCGAGTCTATGAACGTCCATGTCGAGTCGGGGTAGTTCTCCAGCGTAAACTCCTGTCTCTTGCCGTTCTTCTCCATTATGAAGGTGGTCTTGTATTCAGGTTGCGGAGCCCCGTCGGGTATGCTCATCTTCTCCTTTATGTCGGCCCCTATGTGATAGGGTCTGAAGTCAACTATCGGCAAGTAGTACAGCGAGTATGCCGACACTGCTATTATGAATGCCACTGCCGTGTAGTATGTTATCCACTGCCATCTCAGCGATATGAAGCGCTTTATCCTCAGTGGTTTCCATGCCAGCAGAGCAGCCAGTGCCAGCAGCACTATGTTCTTCGCGAGCGTCTGTCCGTTGGTCAGCACTATCGCGTCGCCAAAGCATCCGCAGTCCTCCACTGGGTTGGCTATGTATATCCACACCGTCAGGCATGTCATCACCACCATCACTCCCAGCACTATCTTCGTCACCAGTCGTCTGCTTATGGCAAACAGCAACAGCACGCCCAGTACAAACTCCATCGTCGAGAGGGCTATCGACAAGCCCAGCAGCACCCAGTCGGCTATCATTCCGCCCATGCCCAGCGTCTCCAGGTAGTCCTGCAGCTTATATTGCGTGCCCAGAGGGTCAACCGCCTTCACAAAGCCCGAGAAGAGGAGGGTTATGGCGAGCACCAGTCTCGCTAAGAATAAAGAATTAAGAATGAAGAATGAAGAATGCAAGTTTGCTGCAGACTTGCCATTTTCTTCCTTGTTCACACACTGATTTGATTCTTCATTCTTCATTCTCAATTCTTAATTATTTGTCAACTGTATCACCCCAAACACCGAGTAGTTGATGATGTCCATATAGTTAGAGTCTATACCCTCGCTCACTATTGTGGCGCCGTTCTTGTCCTCTATCTCCTTGATGCGCTCCAGCTTGGTCAGTATCAGGTCGGTGTAGCTGCTCACCCTCATGTCGCGCCATGCCTCGCCGTAGTCATGGTTCTTCTTCAGCATCAGTTCCATGCACTTCTGGGCATACTCGTCATAGAGTGCCATCGCCTCGTCATTGGTCATATCCACCTGGTCGGCATAGCCCTTCGCCAGCTGTATCAGTCCCACGATGCCGTAGTTTATCAGCGCCATGAACTCAGGCAGTATGCCCTCGCCCACCAGCGACTCGCCCTTCACCTCCAGCGTTCTTATGCGCTTAGCCTTGATAAACAGTTGGTCAGTCAGCGACGACGGTCTCAGCATCCTCCATGAAGGTTTGTAGTCATACAGTTTCTTCTGGAAGATGTCTCTGCACAGCGCCATCGCTGCCTTAAACTGTTCGTTTGTATTCTGTTTAGCCATGCCACTTATTGTTGTTCAAGCGACAAAGTTACAAATAAAAAACGAAATCAGCAAATTTTCTGATTTCTAATTACACTTAAACTGTTTTGGAGAGGTGCCGGTAAACTGTTTGAAGTTACGGAAGAAAGATGCCTGCGAGGTGTAGCCTGACCTGACAGACAGGTCCAGAACAGACATCTGCGGATTGTTTTTCATCAGTGTTATAGCGTGCTCTATACGGAGCTTGTTTACGTATTCATTAAACGACATTCCCTTGTCCAGGCGTATTGCTTTCGAGATATAGTCGCGGTTGGTATGTAGCAACCTTGCCAGGTCGCTCACTCTCAGGTCAGGCTGCAAGAAAGGCTTCTCCCTGCGCATCACCTCTTCTATCTCAGCCGATATCTGACGTATCTTCTCAGCATTCACCTCAGCGGATACTGATTCTGTGGTTTCTCGCATTATGTCAGTGTTATTACTATTGTCAGTCACCACCGTCTCAGCAGCCTCTTCCATCAGTTCGTGAATGGTGAAATTCTGCATGTGACCTGCCCTCAGCAGCATAAACAGAATGATGGCGAACACCACACAAGGAATGCTCACCAACGCCAGCGAATCGACGAATGCCTCCTTGCCGATAACGTTTGCCAAGAAGCTAATTATCGACGTAATAACAAGGAAAATTATGATGATTTGGGTGTTTCTCAGCGTACGATTTTCGATGTCTGAGTAGCAATTTTCCACGATTTCATCGAACTTTTTGACCTTCTTATAGCCCTTCAGCAACACTATAACCACCTGTATAGCAAAAATGAATTTTGCCACCATACGCGCAATGAAAAGGAGGTGCCCTCTCTCGCCATCGCCCACAAAGGCGTAACATCCCCCAATCAATATTCCTATGACGAGCGACGGCATCAGGAGCGTCACCTGCCAGTGGTGGTTCCACTTCTCCTCAGTCACCTCCAGCAGGTAGAGATAATACAGCGGAAACACCGCTAAATTCGCCATGCTGTACAGCGTCTCAGTGTATGGCAGTATCGCCTCCATACTGTTGAAATAGGCAAAATGACCTGCATACAACACCGTAGCCACAACACTGAATACGAGCAGTCGCCACTTCGCCATGGAGCGTTGCTCGCTCCAGTCTATCCATAATCGGACTGACCAGAACAGGCATACCAGCATAGGCAGTGATGTGATGATGTAACGGATCATGCCACAAAGTTAACCTTTTCTTTTCGTTAGTGAGGTAGAAAAAGTGTGCAAAACTGACATAAAGGTGCATTTTTTGTGAATTTGAGAGTTTATTTTGTGAAAATGCGAGTTTTTATATGCATTCTCCTCCTAACTTTGCACACACACATTGGCCTGATAATTCTTAATTCTTTAATCATAAAAACCACATTTTAATAATTAAAACCTAATGTTTATGAAAATCCTATCTAACCAAAAACGCTGCCTTCTAACGTTGGCGTTGATGCTTGCAACGTGTGCAACAATTATGGCAAAGGCAATTATCCCATTTGGTGTATTGGAACAAAAACCATGGGAAGCCAAGTTCTATTATGCTACTAACGCCAGTGGTGACACACCAGGCGATGAGTGGTATTCAGCAGACTTTGACGATTTCTCGTGGGGCACTATCAC
>JAEEVS010000062.1:0-3162 GCA_016290975.1 Prevotella sp.
GAGCGACTTCTCCAACAACGTCACCAGCGCTTCTGCACCCTTTACCGTCTCTGCGGGCTGGTCAGGATGCAGATTCTGGAACTGTGGCAAAGCAGCCATCTCCTCATTGATCTTTGGGTTATACTTCATCGTACAAGAACCGAGAGGATAGAAGCCCGTATCTACGCCAAAGTTGTTGTTCGACAGGTTGGTATAGTGGCGCACTACCGTGAGCTCATCGCACTCAGGCAACTGAGCATCCTCAGCACGACACATGGATTCGGGTATCTCGTAATTGCCATAATTATTCTTAGGCAGACTATAGCCCTTGCGTCCCTCCTTGGAGAGCTCAAAAATCAGGTTTCCATATAATCTATTATTCATAAGGCAGCAATCTTTACGAGGTTATCAATTTCTTCTTTGGTACGTTTCTCGGTTACGGCAAAGAGAATACCTTCATCCAGTTTGACTCCACCCAGTATGCCTGCCTCAATAAAACGCTGATAGAGAGTATCTACGTCACCATCGTACATAACAAAGAACTCATTAAAGAAAGGCTTGTCAAAGGCCAAGTGGAAACGTCCTGTCTTCAGCAGTTCGTCACAGAGATAGTGGGCACCAGCGTAAGAGAGTTGGGCAGCCTCCTTGAGGCCTTGCTTACCCATCAACGACATATAGATGGTTACGAAGAGCGCCATCAGCGACTGATTAGAGCAGATGTTTGACGTAGCCTTCTGGCGACGGATATGCTGTTCACGAGCCTGCAATGTCAAGACAAAGGCACGCTGAGCGCGATTGACCTCCGGTCGACCTCCGTCACGACTCGGCAATGCCTGAGCAAGCTCGTCATTGCTCTCGCTGCTCCCTCGGTTGTCCTTGGTCATACCAACGATACGACCTGGCATCTTGCGAATCAATTTCTCCGTGCAACACATATAGCCTACATAAGGACCACCCCACTGCATGGGGATGCCCAGCGACTGACCGTCGCCCACAGCAATGTCTGCGCCCCACTCGCCAGGCGTCTTCAACACGGCGAGGTCGGCAGCGACACTATTCATGATGAACAATGCCTTATTCTCGTGACAAGCATCGGCAAATCCAGTATAGTCTTCTACAATACCAAAGGCGTTAGGATACTGCACGATAACTCCAGCAACACCACCTTCAGCAAGCTTAGCCTTCAGGTCGTCTAAGTCTGTCTGACCATCCTTCGACTTGATACAGTCCCAATCGATGCCTTGATGCAACGCATAATTGCGTACCACATTAAACAACTTTGTGTTTAACGTATCAGAAATGAGCACCTTATTCTGCTTCTTACCAGCTGCAACAGCCATCATCATAGCCTCAGCAGTGGCTGTAGAACCATCATACATGGAGGCATTAGACACGTCCATACCAGTGAGTTCGGCCATCATGCTCTGGTACTCAAAGATATAGTGGAGCGTACCCTGCGAGATTTCTGCCTGATAGGGGGTATAAGACGTCAGGAACTCAGAACGCTGCAGCAATTGAGGAATGACAGAGGGGGTATAGTGGTCGTAGACGCCATTGCCCGCAAAACAGGTGAGTTGTGTATTCATCGCACCCAGTTTGGCAAAGGTATCGCGCACCTCCATCTCGCTCATTTCCGAGGGTAACTGATAATCGCCCTTGAAACGGATGGTATCAGGAATCTGAGCATATAGGTCATCAAGCGACTTGATGCCCACCTTTTCAAGCATTGCTTGCAGATCGGCATCAGTATGAGGGAAATACTTAAACATTAAAGATTGAAATTAAACATTAAACATTATTTCTCGCAGAAGGCTGCATAGGCCTTGGCGTCCATCAAGTTGTCGAGCTCAGACTTGTCGGACAGTTCAACCTTGATAATCCAGTTGGCATAGGCATCGGAGTTGATAAGCTCCGGCTGGTCTTCCAATGCCTCATTGACTTCTACGACAACACCCGTAACAGGTGCTATCAGGTCGCTGGCAGCCTTTACACTCTCTACGGCGCCAAACTCCTCACCTGCAGATACTTCGTCGTCAACTTCCGGCATATCAACATACACCACATTGCCCAAGGCATGCTGAGCATAGTCAGAGATACCGATAAAACCAGTGTTACCTTCAACGCGAACATACTCATGCGACTCACTATAGTAGAGTCCTTCCATTACTTTTGCCATAATCTTATTTATTTTACAATTATATTATTTGACCATTTTACTATTTCTTGTAACTCTTGTTATAGAATTGTTTCTTGACAACTTTGCCAGGAAACACCTTCTTGCGGATCTGTATTTGCAACTCAGTATCCAGTTTTGCGTATTGAGCATCTACCAATGCCATGCACACGCTCTTGTCAACCGACAGACAGTGATAACCTGTTGTAACCTCGCCTATCTGTTCGCCCTGCATATTCAGCACAGGGTAGCCATGACGGGGGATAGCCTTGTCGGCCAACTCGATGCCTACCAGTTTCTTGGCAGGTCCCTCGACCTTTTGCTTAGCCAACGCCTCCTTACCAATAAACTCAGCCTTATCAAATTTCACAAACATACCCAAGCCAGCCATGATGGGCGTAATGTCTTGGGACAGCTCATCACCATAGAGAGGCAGACCAACCTCAAAGCGCAATGTATCTCTACAACCCAAGCCACAGGCCTGAACACCGGCAGCAATCAGTTTATCCCAACACTCGCGAATATAATCATGAGAAGCATAGATTTCAAAACCATCCTCACCTGTATAACCTGTACGACTGATAATCACATCGCCTATCGTTTTACAAGTATAGAACGATAGCTCTGCACAAGGCAATCTCAGAACGGTCTCAACAACATGCTCAGACTCTGGTCCCTGAACAGCAATCTGACCATAGAAGTCAGAACGGTTCTGAAGATCAATATCGAAGCCTTCCGCATGCTGTTGCATCCAGGCCCAATCCTTATCTATATTAGCAGCATTGATGACGAGGAAGAAGTCGTTCTCGCCCATCTTATATACCAATAGGTCATCGACAGTTCCACCATCCTCATAGCACATCATGCCATAAAAAATCTTACCAATAGGAGCACTGGTAATGTCGTTAGTAAAGATGTGTTGCACATAACGTTCTGCATCAGGACCTTTCACTGTCACCTCACCCATATGACTCACATCAAAGAGCCCTACCTTTTCGCGTACAGCATAA
>JAEEVS010000063.1:0-23522 GCA_016290975.1 Prevotella sp.
ATACTGCTATTCCTATTTCATTTTCAGAGGCATTCTTGACCATTTGAAGAATATAGTGCGGCAGTTGTATATTCCTGCCACTGCGATTACACTAACTGGAGGCATCCCCATATTGTGCTATTATTATAATGGAACTTGGGGCGAGTCGTGTATATACCCTGACAAGACGGGAAATACGTGGCGATTTCAGAAGCAAATATAAGCCCCTGCGGAAAAACACGGGGAACTGTGAGAGATGATATTAGAACGCAGAAGATAATGATTACACTTTTCGTCGATTTTCAACAAGACTTGTATCGCATAATCAGGAATTTGGAACAGCGATTACCAAAACAGAATGAGGGTATTCGGCATTGCATAAATCTACTGAAGAGCCTTTCTTGGTTTTGGGAAGATCATTATACCAGTTTGCAGGGACAGGACATGACGGATGTCATTGGAGAAATATTGCGATTGCAATCAACATTATCTCCCCTAAAAGACAATAGCAAAGAACTGTTTGGTCTGGCAAATATTGTCTTTGAGCAGAAAAAGATGGTAATGAAGAATAGAATACCTGTACCCAAAGATTATGTTCGACTTTATTCTCCATTTACGCAGGATATATATGCAGATGTGCCTTTGGACGCATTCTGTGAGGTACCAGTAAATACAAAAGGGTTGATAGAGTCAAATCATTTTCTTGTTTCATTATGGAACGAAATGAACATTAATCTACATCCTTCAAAGAGTTCATACGTTCCCTGGGCATATTCGCCCAGAATTATTTCACGAGAGAAGCCCAAACTTATTCTTCTCGGTGATGTGGATTCGCGGATAGGAAACATTCATATTATTCTCTCGTTGGAGGGTAAACAAAACATCAAGAGCCTACTGGTATATAATAACAGGATGAAAAAAGACGATTGCCAGTCTCTATTTGAATCATTTGTTGAACAAGCAAAAAACAATCAGAACACCCTGAAACGATACGCTTGTAAGGTATATTTGAAAAGCAATGTTGAGGGTATTGCGTTTTCCTCGTATAGTGGAACTAATTTCTTTCTTAGTTGTGATGAAAATGGAGCGTATGTTGATATTCGCCTAAATGCTATTGATATAATAGAAGCTAGACAGCAATTGATGGCGAGACTTGATGCTTTGTGTTCATTCTTAGCTGTGGAAACAAACCTTCTCTTTGAAGTAATTGCACCACTAGAATTGACAGATGAGCATGAACAATTGCCGGTTTTATCGGAAATGCAATATATATTGCCGTTTATTGACGGCTCTGCTATTAGAAATGATATTATCATGTTATCCAAATCCGCAATAAGTTATTTAGAACGATATATTTTTGTGGATAGAGACATTATGCATGAAAATGAAAGACAGAAGTATTTTTCTCGAGGATGTATTCATGTTTACGAGGGCTTGAAAAAGCATATAGAACGAGGAGAGAAATTTAAGTTCTCGTCAAGAATGCAGAACGTTAGTTTAGCTCCCAAAGATACGCCTGGTCAGCAAATCATAATTACCATGTCTGCTATGAGTTACTTATCAGCTATTGAGACCGCATCAATACCAGAAGGAAGCCCTGAAACTTGTCCAACTTGTGGCAATGTCACCTATAAGATAAGTAATAGGGTTATGAACTTTATGGCCAAGTACTTAAATAAAGAACTCGGAAGTCTCTTTAAGAGTTTCTATGCCATGAGGTCTCAGTTCCTTCATTCAGGCAAACTCTCATCTGAGAGTTATCAAATAACATCTAGACCGTTCATAGATCCATCTACTGGGTCAGGTTTAAGCGACTATGGTTTTATAACATGTAGAGTTAATGGTGAATTGATGGGCGCCGGTCTTCAGAACATTCAGGAATGGACTACATATGCACTGCGTTGCTATTACCAAGAACATTTATTTGGCGTAACTGATTTCGAGACACATGAGGACGAGAGCCGTGACATCGACATTAAGCAGATGTTTATTGACAAAATTAAAGAAGTTATGCCTGATGGAATTGAAGTCTTGGATATAAAGTTGTTGTAGTGATAATTGAAAATGACACAGGAAGAACGTTGGATGGTGAGGTATAAGGAAGTGGTTAGTTTTATAGAGATTAACCATCGGAATCCGTCGAAGTATCGGATTGAGGAGCATGATATGATGAACTGGCTGAAGGCGAACAGAAAGATTCTGAATGCTGGGAAGATGAAGCCGGAGAGGGTGGAGAAGTTCAAGGAACTTCTTGCCATGATGGAGCAGCATAGGCGGAAGAATCAGTATGAGTAGTTGTCGCGATGATATCGCAACATACAAGATGGGAAAAAGATATTATATGACAAGATGAAAGACTATCCCGATAGGATGAGCCAAGAGCAGGCGAGGAGGTTTGGCGAGGATGTGCTGAGTATCGTTGCGCAGATACCTCGTGGCAGGGTGACAACATACGGGCATATTGCGGCATGGGCTGGCTGGCCGAGTCATTCGAGGATGGTGGGGAGGACTCTGAGATATTCGCCTGGAGCGGCTGAGTTGCCTTGTCACCGAGTGGTGAATAAGGAGGGACGCACGGCTCCGGGATGGGCGATGCAACGGAACTTGTTGGAGGATGAGGGCATAAGGTTTAAGGCTAATGATCATGTGGATATGGTGAAGTATCTGTGGGAACCAGAACTAAATGACGATGATTTTTGGAATATTACTTAAGAATTGCAAAAATAATGCACAAAGATGTTGGAAATAGGAGAAATATTACTATTTTTGCATCGAGTGAATGAACAATAGTATTAATCACTAATAATTAAAACAATGAAAGAACTGAAAGGAACTAAGACCGAGCAGAACCTCAAGGAGGCATTTGCTGGTGAGAGCATGGCACGTAACAAGTACAGCTACTTTGCGTCTAAGGCGAAGAAGGACGGATATGTGCAGATAGCTGCTATATTCGAGGAAACGGCTGCTAATGAGAAGGAGCATGCCAAGATGTGGTATAAGTATCTGAATGGCGGTAGCGTGAGCGATACGGCTACTAACCTGGCTGATGCTGCCAATGGCGAGAACTTTGAGTGGACGGATATGTATGACCGTATGGCTAAGGAGGCTCGTGAAGAGGGTTTCGACGAGATAGCCGAGAAGTTTGAGCAGGTGGGAGCGATAGAGAAGCACCATGAGGAGCGCTACCGTAAGTTGCTGAAGAACATACAGGATGCTATAGTATTCTCTCGTGACGGTGACGTGATATGGCAGTGTGCTAACTGCGGCCATATCGTTATCGGCAAGAAGGCTCCTGAGGTGTGCCCGGTATGTGACCATCCACAGAGCTACTTCCAGATTAAGGCTGAGAACTATTGATAATTGATAATTCTTGCGCTCCAGTAGGTGCTCAGGCGCTTTGCGGAACATGCTCTGGCAAGCGTAGCACCAGAGGTGCGTCCGATTCTTCGCAAGCTCAGGCGAACAAGTTCGGAATCCAGGCGAGCAGAGCTCGGAGGATAATTGACAATTGACAATTGAAATTAATTAAAATGAATATAGGTGATAAGGTGCCCGAGATATTGGGCAAAGACGAACAGGGGCGCGAGATACGTCTGAGTGACTATAAGGGTAGGAAACTGGTGTTGTACTTTTATCCAAAGGATAATACCAGCGGATGCACGGCTGAGGCTTGTAGTCTGCGTGACCACTATGGCGAACTGCAGGGTAGAGGCTATGAGGTGGTTGGCGTGAGCAAGGACTCCGCCACCTCGCATGTAAAGTTTAAGGAGAAGCATCAGTTGCCTTTTCCCCTTATTGCCGATATCAACCACGAATTGCTGGAGGCGATGGGTGCCTGGGGCGAGAAGTCTATGTATGGCAAGAAGGTCATGGGCACCATCCGTACCACCTTCATCATCAACGAGGATGGCATCATCGAACAAATCTTTGCTGGCAAGCAGGTGAAGACCAAGGAGCATGCTGAGCAAATTTTGACAATTGACAATTGATAATTGACAATTGATAATTATGGCAAATGCTATTCAAATAAAAAGTAGGGATTTTGCCATCCGTATTATAGGATGTTATAAATTTCTCACAGAACAGAAGAGTGAATATGTTATGTCGAAGCAATTACTTCGATGTGGCACAAGCATAGGAGCAAACACTCGGGAGAGCAAGAATGCCCAGTCCCGTATGGACTTTCTGAACAAGTTAAACATAGCATTAAAAGAGGCTGATGAGGCAGAATATTGGATTGATTTACTTCATGAAACAAATTATCTGGATGATACAACGTATAAATCGATAAATACGGATTGTACAGAACTAATAAAGTTGCTAACGTCTATTATTAAGAAACTCAAAGAGAATTAATTATCAATTGTCAATTATCAATTATCAATTAATAAAGCGCATTGAGGCTCTGCGAAATGATGAGCAGCGTAAGGTACTCATGGGATTCTTTAAGACGGGACCTGGGGAGTATGGTGAGGGCGATGGGTTCCTTGGACTGAAGGTGCCTCAGACGAGGGAGGTGGTAAAGGCTGTTGCTAAGGACCTTCCTATGGACGAGGTGCCAGTGTTGTTGATGAACCGTTGGCATGAAGTGAGGCTTTGCGGTTTGCTGATACTCGTGGCAAAGTTTGAGAAGCTGGCGACAAAGCGATTAGAAAATGATGACGATGCCAAGAGAGGACGTGATGAGATTGTGAAGATGTATCTGCAATATGCAGAGCGTGCTAACAACTGGGACTTGGTAGATTTGTCGGTACATAAGATTCTGGGCCACTGGCTGATGTTGCCATCGCTTCTTGGCGACAAAAAATATAAGACGGCGATACTCGATGAACTGGCGCAGAGTTCGTGCCTGTGGAAGCAAAGGATGAGTATTGTATGCACATGGAAGACATCGCAGATGGGCGACCCGTCGTGGTGTTTGAGGTATGCAGAGATTCACCTGCATCATTCTCACGACCTGATGCACAAGGCTGTAGGATGGATGCTCAGAGAGATGGGCAAGCGATGTTCGATGGACCTGTTGAGAGAGTTCCTCAGTAAGCACGCTCATGAGATGCCTCGAACGATGCTTCGCTATGCCATAGAGAAGATGAGCAACGAGGAACGTATGAGGTGGATGAGAGGTTAGAGTTTAGAGGTTAAAGGTTAAAGAATATGCGAGAATTCAAAGACATAAAGATAGCGGTGGCTGGTACGGGCTATGTGGGACTGAGCATAGCGACGTTGCTGGCTAAGCACCATAAGGTGACGGCTGTGGATGTGATTCCTGAGAAGGTGGAGAAGATAAACAATAGGATTTCGCCTATTCAGGATGAGTATATAGAGAAGTATCTGCAAGACCCTTCCATCATTCCCAGTGTGGGTGAGCCGGATTCCGAGGCATCGGGTTCTCTGTATGCTACGCTGGACGGTGCTTCGGCATATAAGGATGCGGACTTCGTAGTGATAGCCGCACCTACCAACTACGACCCTGTGAAGAACTATTTTGACACGTCGCATGTGGAGGAGGTGATAGACCTGGTGTTGGAGAGCAACCCCGAGGCCGTGATGGTTATAAAATCTACTATCCCTGTGGGCTATACCCGTTCGCTATACGTTAAGTATGCCCGTCTGTTCAAAGAGAAAGGGTGGGGGACAGAGCGCAAATTCCGTCTGTTGTTCTCGCCAGAATTTTTGAGGGAATCCAAGGCACTCTATGACAACCTCTATCCCTCACGCATCATCGTGGGCTATCCTAAGATGATAAGAGAGGCTGACAAGGAGAACGAAGCTATCATACAGATACAGGGCAATCACATGAAGGAGGATGCCGAGACATTTGCCAAACTGCTCGTGGAGGGTGCCGAGAAGAAAGACATCGACGTACTCTTCATGGGACTGAAGGAGGCAGAGGCTGTGAAACTCTTTGCCAATACCTATCTGGCGCTCCGAGTGTCATACTTCAACGAACTTGACACTTATGCCGAAGTGAAGGGACTTGACACCCAGGCTATAATACAGGGTGTGGGACTTGACCCTCGTATAGGAACGCATTACAACAACCCTTCATTCGGCTACGGAGGCTATTGTCTGCCTAAGGACACCAAGCAGTTGCTTGCCAACTATCAGGATGTGCCACAGAACATGATGACGGCGATAGTAGAGTCAAACCGTACACGCAAGGACTACATAGCCGATGCCGTATTGCAGAAGGCAGGCTGGTATGCTTATAGTCAGGACAACTGCTATGAAGGTGGCAAGGGTTCGGTGCCCACCATTGGGGTGTATCGCCTTACCATGAAGGCAAACTCAGACAACTTCCGTCATTCCGCCATACAGGGCATAATGAAACGCATCAAGGCAAAGGGAGCGAGAGTGGTTATTTATGAGCCTACCCTGAAGGATGGCGAAACATTCTTCGGTAGTGAGGTAATAAACAATATAGAGAAGTTTAAGTCAGTCTCAAATGCTATCATCGCCAACAGGTATGATGCCAGTCTGGATGATGTGAAGGAAAAGGTATATACGCGAGACCTGTTCCATAGGGACTAACTGTTGATGCAAGTCGCATAAGGCATCCCCCGATTCCGTTCTATGTGAGCTGAGTCGGGGGATGTTGCGTGATATAAGGCTGTTTTTGGGCGATTTTATAAAAATATTTCCTATTGTTAGCCATCAATTCCTTTTTTTTTCGTAAATTTGCCAAACGTTACCGCGAAATTTTCCTAAGTGGAAACGGTAAAATTCTTAACCACTTATACCTCAGAGAGTTATGCGTTCTCTGAGGAAATGTGGTATATATCAATAGGATATATTTTTAAAAAATGAGCAATTCAGGAGGAAGTCTGACAAAGTCGTTTACATGGACAGCAGTGGATAGGTTTTCTAATCTGTTCATACAGTTTGTGTTGGGTATTGTAATAGCTCGACTTGTTACTCCTGCAGAGTATGGTATATTGGGAATATTGATGGTGTTTATCAATATTTCCAATGTTTTTATAGATAGTGGTTTGAGTAGTGCATTGATATACCAAAACAAGTTGTGTTCTAAGAATCTGAATACGACGTTTGCGTTCAACTTGTGTATATCATCGTTAATATATGCCATTATATTTTTTGTCTCGCCTTTAGTTGAAGCGTTTTATAATCTTCCTAAACTGTCGATTTACCTAAGAGTTAGTGCTTTGGTACTTTTCGTCAATTCCTTAGTAGATGTGCCAACTGCGATATTGAAGATAAAACTTGATTTCAAGTCGCTTGCTATTTCTAATATGTTTTCAACATTCTTGAGTGGCGTAGTTGGTATTTATTATGCTTATCACGGTTTTGGTATTTGGGCACTGATCATTCAGTTGCTATCAAGAAATACTCTATTATTATTGATGTTGTATGTTCAGTGCCGTTGGTTGCCAACACTGGCATTTGATATGGATACCTTCAAGAGTCTTTACAGGTATGGAGTTAATATTTTCAGTGCTTCATGTCTTACCAAGATAATAGAGGAGGGAACTTCGTTTATAATTGCGAAAGTACTGACTCCTTTCAGTTTGGGTATATATTCTCGAAGCATACAATTTGCGTCTTTGCCGACTTCATCTGTAGGAGGAATTATATCTTCAGCTCTTTTCCCTTCGTTGTCATCTATAAAAGATGATGAGAAACGCTTAAATGATGTTTTTAAAAAGGTGGTCGAGTACCAGTCTGCTATTTGCATACCCATTTTTCTTTGGTTTGCGATGTCTGCAGAACCTATTATCAGATTACTTCTTACAGATAAATGGATAGATGTAGTGCCAGTATTGCAAATTTTATGTATATGTAGAATCTTGGTGCCCACAGCATATATTACGGAACAGGTAATAAATGCCAAAGGAAGAAGTGATCTGTTTTTTCGTCAGCAAGTGGTCAAAATGTTTGTAAAATTGGCGTTTATTCTTTTCTTTGTGCAATATGGTCTTATGGCTGTGGCTATTGCTGATGGAGTTTATACTATAATGCAATTCTTTATAACAAACTATTATGCCAAAGACATGACGACATTTTCTTGTAGGCAACAGTTAGTTGTGTCTTTACCATATATAATTAGTGCAATTGTTTCGGCTATATGTGGGTATATGGTAATAAGAATACAAGATAATCTGTATTTGCAGATACTATTGTCATTTATAGTAGCAATTCCATTATATACACTCTTAGTAGTTAAATTTTTTCATAAGCCTATAATTGGTGAGATAAGGGCGAAGATTTCACATCAAATTGGGAGATAACAGATATATTTATCAATGCCAGATAAGTTTTATCGTAAAGAGAAAATTTGCATAGTCTTAAACTTGTTTGTAAGCGTTATGTTAATTCTGATAGAGCAGGTAACAGCAATATCAGATTATTTTACGTTTATGTTGGTTTATAGCATATTCTCTTTATGCATATATATGTATATGATTTTTTTAGAGATAAGGTACTATGAGGGACTGACTATAAGGTTTTTGTTCCTAATAGGTGCATTAGTACGACTTTCGGTACCGTCTATAGAAAAATCAGTTGCAATGTTGACAGAAGATGTATCACAACTTCAATTTATGGGAAATGATATCACAAGTTATGTGTTCCCTACGATATTGTGGATAAATCTATATTATATGGTTTTTCTGTATTTCTTTATACGTTTCTCTAATGGATATACCTTTGAAAGCTTTCTCCTGCCTGTATTGCAAAAATTTAGGGTTGATATTATTAGTTTTATAATCTACGTGACGGGTTATGCTTACAATATTTACTCGTTAACATTACCAATGGGTTTCTTGCCTGCAATTATACAAAATGTTTTAACGAATTTCGTAAATGTGAGTTTGTTGATGATTGTGGTAGATACAGCTTATAATTACACAAGGAGTAAATACATATTGATGATAATAGAGGTGTTAGGACTGGTTTATTATGGACTGTTCTATAGTTTTTACAAGAGTGTAATAGCTATACCGTTATTGTTACTAGTGTTGTATTATTTTATGCGTGTATCTAAGCATAAGAAAAAAATATTCAATTTCAAATTGGTACTGATAACGGGTGTTATAGCATTATTTTTCTCATTTTTCGTATATCCATTTATGTCAACGAAACGTGTTGAAGCTGATTTCCAGACACAAACTAATCGTGCAATGGCGACCTATTCAAATGAGGATATAATAGAGGATGTAATAAAAGGAGAAGTTCAGATGGATGACAATTCTAATACCATGGATAGGCTTGATGTGGTATCTCCAAATAGTTTCTTTTATGGTGATATAGATAAAAACAAACAATATCACTGGGATTTAATAGAGGCAAATATGAAACTAATGATACCTCGATTCCTTAATCCGGATAAGGAAGATAATAATACGGGACTCAAGGCATATTCATATGCATTAACAGGTTCGTTCAACAATTATTCTTTCTATAATTGTTATATATTTGTGGGATTGTTTGCCAGTGCCTTTTTTGCTGGAGGTTGGATATTTGCGGTGTTTATGGCTATTGTTAATGGTATTATATTTGCAAAATATTCCGATTATATAATAAAAAACATTTCGAATTTATTTGCTCTTTTATTCTTTTTCTTGTTAACCATGAATGTCTTATTGGCATTTGAAGAGGTGCATGATGGTGGAATCATGAGAGATATTGGTTATATCATAAATGCCATAATAGTCTTTTGTACAAATTTTTTCCTGAAAAAATCAAAAGCATGAGAGTACTATACATATATAGGAGCATGGAATCAGGCCCCTCAATAAGAAGGGTCTTTCAGCCCATCGAACGTAGAATGCGTGACTATGCAGAGGTGGACTCTATATATTTGCCGTCGCCGTATGCATCTCTCTCTGCTTTATACAAGAATATTTGCTATGCAGTGAGTTATGTGAAGAAGCATGATTTTGATGTAATACACATAACAGGTGATGTATATTACCTTGCTTATTTCTTGCGTAAATACAAGGTTGTTACAACCGTTCATGATTTAGGTTTTTATACTACAGCACCTCAAAAGACCTTACGCACATGTCTACAACGCTGTATATGGATAAAACCATTGAAATATAGCTCTTTGGTTACATTTATAAGCGAAAAAAGTTGTAATGAGGCACTTGCACTTGAAGAACTAAAAAATACTATCGTCATTCCTAATGCAGTATATGACAATTACCAGTATGCTCCGAAGAAATTAAATGATGAGTGCCCTGTTATCTTACATTTAGGAACAAAACCGAATAAGAATCTATCCAATACGATAAAGGCATTATCGGGAATAGAATGCCACTTGCGAATAATAGGAAAAATAGACTCAACGATAGAGGGGCTTTTAAAGAATTATAATGTAAACTATAGCAATGCCTCAAATTTAAGCGATGATGAGATATTGGAGGAATATAAGAAATGTGACATTGTGAGTTTCCCTTCCCTATATGAGGGTTTCGGTATGCCAATAATCGAAGGACAGGCAATTGGAAGACCAGTGGTAACATCAAACCTTTCTCCAATGAGGGAAATTGCTGGAGGAGCAGCTGTATTGGTTAACCCTAATGATGCAGATTCAATCAGAGATGGCTTTGTTAAAGCGAAAGAGAATTATGATTCACTTGTGAGTCGGGGATTAGAGAACGTAAAGAAATATAGAGTAGAAACTGTTGCTAATAAATATCTTCAAAGTTATAACTCCTTGCTAGGCAAAAAATAATGAAAGTTCTAATCTTCATAACAGGTATTTCGATGCGTGCAGGAGGTCCGTCACGCAGTGTACCTATGTTGGCTAAAGGTCTGGCAGAGACCGGGGAGGATGTTACCCTTATGACGTTTCGTGATGATGATATGAATACTCATGCGTTGGACGGGGCAAACGTAAAGGTTAAGATATTAGACAAGGGTAATTACAAAAAAGATGTCAGGGAATTTATCATATCTGAGAAGTTTGATATTATCCATCTACAGAGTGTGTGGGATTTGCCATATCATTATGTTGCAAAAGTTGCTTTAAAGCTAAACATTCCATACATTGTGACACCTCGTGGAATGTTTGAACCCTGGAGCCTGACACAAAAGAAATGGAAGAAGAAACTGGCATGGAGGCTATATCAAGGTGAAGACGTGAAGAAAGCTGCCTGTGTATATACTACTGCTGAAATGGAGGCTCAGCATATACGCGATTTGGGCGTTAAAACACCAACAGCTGTTATTCCAAACGGAATAGAGATAGATGGCTATCCTTGCCGTAAGTCAGCTGAGAATGTCAAGAAACAGATATTGTTCCTTAGTCGTATTCACGAGAAGAAGGGTATAGAACTGCTTATAGATGCATTTGCTCGGTTACGTGAAGATTTCTCAGACTGGACACTGAAGATTGTGGGCAATGGTGAAGAGGCATATATTGAAGGACTGAAGAAAATAGTTGCCTCCAAGCAACTGCAGGGCGTTATACAGATATTGCCACCAGTGTTTGGCGATGCAAAGGTTCAGTTATACCACAACTCGTCATTATTCTGCCTGCCTTCATATAGCGAGAACTTTGGTATGGTAATAGCTGAGGCTATGTCATGTGGTGTGCCGGTAATTACAACGACTAACTGTCCTTGGGAGTTCCTAAATGAAACGAAGACTGGTTGGTGCATAGACTTGAGTGTAGAGAACCTGGAAAAGACTCTTCGTGAGGCGATGTCATTGCCAGCTGAAGAACTGTTCGAAATGGGACAGAGGGCAAGTAAACTCATATCAGAGAGATTTGACTATCGTTCCGTTGCAAAGAAGACGAAACAGCTGTATGAAGCATTAGTATAGTGGATTAAGGATGAGCGTAAAACAATATTACGGAGAAATAGACTATGCTAAAGGGATATTAATCACTTTGATGGTTATGTTTCATTTAGGTCGATTTAATAGCCTTTATCCTGAAATAACATCGTGTGTGTATTCTTTTCACATGTCAGGATTCTTATTGTTGAGTGGCTATTTATTTTCTTATAAGAAAGAAATAGGAACTTTTTGTTGTCAAATAAGGGGATTGTTAGTGCCATATATAGTGTTTGAGTTGCTTTATTTGGTAGGATTAGGTTATTTGGGCAAATATTTAGGTGCAAGTAATGTTTTTGATGGTAACATAGTTCAGCTTATATACTATGTTTTATCTAAGCCATCTGGCACGTATTGGTATCTGCATACATTAATTCTGTGTAGCTTGGTTTATTATTTTACAAGTAGCATTCGCAAGTTATCAGATATAGGTGCCGTGGTAATAGCTAGTATTACGCTATTTTTGATATCGTTGGTCGTTGAGGGCTTGCATTGGGAAAATGTTATGTACTTTATGTTGGGAGCAAGCATAAGAAGACTTCAGATCAAACTGCCAGAATCTATACTTGCATCATGGTACTGTTTTTTCGGTATAGTTGCAGTAATACTTTTTACAGATGAGTATGATAGGTTTTCTTTATCAGGAATTGGCTTGACATTTATGGTTTTAGGATTTTTGTTTGCGATATATAAATATATGCCTAATAACATGGTAAGTAAAGTTGTATGTTATGTTGGAAAAAATTCTTTGGCAATAGTATTATTCTCCCCAATACTGACAATTTTAACGAAATCATATGTTTCATTATTTGAATTTGATGATACAGTGATATTATGGATGTTTGTTAGCGTAATATTGGTACATAGTTTGAGTATCATTGGTATAAAACTGGCAGATTTTACACATATATCCCAGGTAATGACTGGCAAAAAATTATATATAAGTTACAATGACGGAAAATAGGATAGACATAGCACATTATAAGAATTCGTTGTCTCGCACGAATCAGATTATACGATTGGTATGGGGTGTGGTATGGCCATGTGGCACATGGTTTCTGCCCCGTTCCATGGGTATGTCATGGAAAAGAATGCTATTGAGGCTCTTTGGAGCAAAAATTCATCCTACGGCAGGTGTATATACGGGTGTGCGTATTTATTATCCTGCCAACCTCACGATGGAGGCACATAGTTGTTTGGCAGATGACGTGAACTGTTATAATGTTGCTCCTGTTACGATTGGTGAACAGGTGACCATAAGCCAGGAGGCATATCTGTGCACGGCAAGCCATGATATTACAGACCCTTTGCGCCATCTTGTCACGGCTCCTATCACTATAGAGCGAGATGCATGGATAGGTGCTCGTGCCTATGTGGGTATGGGAGTAACGATAGGCGAAGGTGCCGTGGTGGGAGCTACGGCATCAGTGTATAAAGATGTTGAACCTTGGACTGTTGTGGGGGGGAATCCTGCAAAGTTTATAAAGAAGAGGGAAATAAAGAATGCTTGACCTTACTACTATAATCCTTACATATAATGAGGAACTGCATATCAGACGTTGTCTGGAGAATGTGTGCCAGTTCTCAAAAAAGGTGTTTGTTGTAGATAGCCCTTCAACTGACAAGACTGTTGAGATATGCAAGGAGTTCTCAAATGTGGAGGTAGTGGTGCATCAATACCCAGGCAATCAGGCAGAACAGTTTAATTGGGCTCTGGACAACCTAAAGATAGAGACGGAGTGGGTATTGCGTATTGATGCCGATGAATATTTATTGCCAGAACTGATAGAGGAATTGGAAGAAAAAGTTCCAACACTATCTTCTGACGTGACGGGTTTAGAGTTTAAGCGTAGGCATATCTTCATGGGTAAATGGGTGAAGTATGGCATATATCCTGTCATACTCTTAAGAATGTTCAGAAATGGGTGTGGTAGATATGATGGTAGGCTGATGGATGAACACATAGTGCTCAACAATGGTCGAAGCATTGTTTTTGACAATGATTTCTGTGACCACTCACTGATTTCTCTTTCTGATTATTGCAGAAAACACATAGGCTATGCGGAACGTGAGGCTATTGAGGTACTGAGTGATAGTGATGATATACAAGAAGGATTAGGTGCACAGGCTAAAGCAAAACATCAAAAGAAGGATAAATATAATAAATTGCCATTATTTTGGCGATCGTTTGCTTATTTCCTTTATCGCTACATAGTTAAAGGTGGCTTCCTTGATGGTAAAGAAGGCTTCCTCTTTGCTTTCATACAAGGCTGGTGGTATCGCACGATGGTTGATGCTAATATATGGAATAAACGTAGGAAATGACAAGGGAGTAGATAAATTATATGGCAAGGGGAACTATTTCGGTGGTAATACCAGTGTATAACGTCGCACTTTATGTGGAAAGATGCATAAAGTCGGTTATGCAACAAACTCTTGAGGCCGATGAGTGCATTATTGTGGATGACCGCTCGGAAGATGACAGTATTGTCCGTTGTCAGCGAATGATTGAGGCATACAGGGGAAAAACACGTTTCACCATTTTGCATCATAAACAGAACAGGGGACTCTCTGCTGCCCGTAATACGGGAACTGAGCATGCAACAGGTGAGTACATCTATTACTTAGACAGCGATGACGAGATATCACTTGACTGCCTAGAGAAGTTGGTGGCTCCGATAGGTGATGATAGTAAGGTGGAGATGGTGATAGGTGATTACAAAACGTATTACTCGATAAGGTCTCGCTATTTAAAGAAAGATTTAGTAAAGTCATCACATTTTTTCCAGAATTCGCCTAATGAACTTCAGACGAAAGAAGAAGTCATAGACTGGTATTATCATAAAAAAGGACCAAGACCAGATCAGGGATGGAATAAGTTGTTACGTCTGTCTTTTATCAAGGAGAATAAATTATATTTCAGAGAGGGACTTCTATATGAAGATTTGCTTTGGACTCATTATCTTTTCAACAGTCTCTCACATGTTGTCTTTGTGCCAAGCACAACATACATTCATTACTGTCGTCCCGGCTCAATAATGACACAAACAAAATATGAGAAATATCTATTGCATCATGGATATATTTTCAAGGAGGTAGCGGAATATCTTCGAGATGAGAACCGTGTTGAAAAAACTCTGCGTTGGATTCCGGACTTCAGTAAATGTTATATTGATTCTTCTTCTAATCCAGATTATCAATATGCATATAATGTTTTCCAAAAGAATTTATCAGATAAGCATCATAGATTTGTCGCTTGGAAACTGACCCTGGTCGATACATTGAGTAAAAAACGCTTAGGTAGGTTGTTATATCGAAGGGAAGTGTGGGTCAAGCAACAAATACGAAGAACATATAATGTTGTATTCACATAAAGATTTCAGTTATAACCATAACAGATGACCAAGGAACAGAAAGCATTGTTGCTTCTCATTCGTTTAGGAATAGGCAATGAGGGGGTGACAGAGCATAGCATACAACAGTTGCAGGATGAGGGCATAGACTGGGAACAGGTTATGCAGTTGAGTTATATGCATTCGTTGTCTGTGATAGCTGCAGATGGGTATAGTGCCGTTAAGGCTGCGAAGCCCGATGCCCGGTTAGGTATAGACAATAAGAATCTATGGCGCAAGAAGGCTGCATGGTTGTCTGACAGCCTCTCTGCCCAGGCTGATTATGACAAGTATCGTTCTTTCATACGTTCTATTGCTAAGTTTTATGCCAGGCACGACATACCTATGATGCTATTGAAGGGCTACGGGCTTTCACTTAATTACCCTGTGCCTTCACATCGTCCTATGGGTGATGTAGATATCTATCTGTTTGGTAAATGGCAAGAGGCTGATGCACTGATAAGGGGCAAGGGCATAGAGGTGAAAGACGATTGTGAACATCACACTAAATTCTCAGCAAACGGTTTCTCGGTAGAGAACCACTATGACTTCATCAATGTAAGGATTCGCCGTTCGTCACGCAGTCTTGAGAAGATTTTCAAGCAGTTGGCCACTGACCAGTCAGAGTTTACCGACCTTGACGGTGTTAAGGTTTATCTGCCTTCGCCCAATCTTAACGCACTGTTCCTGCTTCGCCATACTGCAGGTCACTTTGCCTCAGAGGGTATAATGCTCAGACCATTGCTTGACTGGGCTTTCTTTGTTAAGAAGCATGGTGACAGGGTTGACTGGAAATGGCTCATTGACACGGCTCGTGACTACAACATGCACATATTCCTCTCGGCAATAAACTATATCTGTATTTCATTTTTAGGTTTTGATGCGTCAATATTCCCCAAGATGGAACGCTATCCTGAATATGAGGGTCGCATATTGGCTGAGGTGCTGAACGGTCCCGACATAGTGAAGGATGCCTCTGCATGGCTGAGAACCAAGCGCTGGTGGCAACACCGTTGGAAGCACCATATATGTTACAGCGACTCTATGCTTTCATCGTTTTTCACCTCGGTTGCCTCAAACGTTTTTAAGTAATTGACACAGCACTGATGAAAATATCAATAATAACTGCTACATACAATAGTGCCAAGACGTTGCAGGATACTATCGATAGTGTGCTTTCGCAAGACTACCCCCTCTTTGAGCATATCATAGTGGATGGCAACAGTAAGGATGACACGGTTGAGATAATACGTCGCAATGCATCGCGCTATAAGCCGGGACAGCTGAAGTGGATTTCGGAACCTGACAAGGGCATATACGATGCCATGAACAAGGGCATCTGCATGGCAACAGGCGATGTGGTGGGATTGTTGAATTCCGATGATTTCTATGGCTCGTGTGATATATTGTCCACAATAGCTTCTGCTATGGATGGCAACAATGATGTTGATGCAGTTTATGGTGATGTGAGCTACGTCAAGAGCAGTGACACTTCCAAACTGGTGCGTCATTATTCGTCTCGTTATTTTCATCGTTTCAACATGCATTTCGGTTTTATGCCAGCTCATCCTTCGTTCTATTGCCGTAAGCAGGTCTATGAGCAGCATAGGTTAGCCGAGGGCAAGTATTTCGACACCTCGTATAAGGTGGCGTCCGACTTTGAATTTCTCGTCCGTACTATCTATGTGGGCAAGATACGTACATTATATATAAATAAGGATTTTGTCAGGATGCGTGTCGGTGGCGCCTCATCTTCAGGCATATCGAGCCATAAGGCGATATTCAATGACCACTTGCATGCCCTGAAGCGTAATAGGGTATATAGCAACTCTCTGCTGCTTGCCATGCGCTATCCGTTTAAGATAATCGACCTTATTGTGGGCAGGTTCTTTTAGATTAGAATAAAAATCACACATTATAATGACTGAAAAACTGATAATTTATGTATTTTCACTATTGATGTCTGTGGGGGTGACTATTGTAGTGCTACCTTCTATCATCAATATATCATATAAGAAACGCCTAATGGATGTTCCTGACATTCGTAAGCGCCACGCTGTGCCTGTGCCTCGTCTTGGCGGCATCTGCTTCATGCCAGTCATGCTTCTGTGCACCATGCTTGCCAATGTGGTCTATGCCAAGATAACCGACAGTCCTCTCGGACTTATATCCGAGAAGGATGTAGTGCCCGTCATGTCGTTTAGCGTAGGATGCACCATGCTTTATCTCGTAGGCATAGCCGATGACCTGGTTGAGGTGGGCTATAAGCAGAAATTCCTTGCCCAGATAGTAGCAGCCTGCATGTTGCCATTGGCTGGAATATATCTGCATACCGATGAGATGTTCCTTCATACGTTGCATCTTCCGTTATGGGTGCAGTATTTTATCACGGTGTTCCTTGTGGTGTATATCACTAATGCCATCAACCTCATTGACGGTGTTGACGGTTTGGCTTCGGGCATAACCATCATGGCTGTAGCCCTGTACTCTGTTCTCTTCTTCCGTCTTAGCGAAGACCTCTTGCTCTGTGCCAGTGTAGCGCTGATGGGTGCTCTTGCCGTGTTCTTTGTCTTCAACGTGTTTGGTGGGGCGCACCGCATGATTCGCAAGTTGTTTATGGGCGATACGGGTAGTCTTACGCTTGGCTACTTCATAAGTTTCGTAGTGCTGTATATGAGTACCGAGTTCTCCAAGACTCATGTGCTTGGTTTCCGTGGAGCCATGTATGCTGTTATGTCGCCATTGGTTATACCGTTGCTCGACATAATCCGTGTCATGCTGGCACGTTATCGTGATGGTGTGGGCATTTTCAAGCCTGATCGCCGACATATCCATCACAAGCTCATACGTACAGGTTTGTCAACACAATGGACTATGGTGACGCTCCTCATGCTCACGTTAGGCTTCATGCTTCTCAATATAATTCTGCCACGCTTTATGCCTGGTGGCTACAGAATGGCAGTATGCAACATCGTGGCGTGGGTTATAATGCATTTCACCATAAACTACTTCATACGCAGGAAGGAAGGCATGAATCCCGAGAAGAAGCCTGTATTTGATTATTCACAGGAAGACCTTGAGGTGACTGATACAGAAGGGTAGTGGAGTAAGGATATACAGAGTAGCAGCAAAAGAATAGGGCGTTCACCATTGGAGTGAGCGCCCTATTTTCGTATGTGTTATTTGTTTGCTTGGCTTATTCTGTTGCCATTTCAATCACCTTGTTGATAGCTGGGGTGAGTCCGTCGAGGTTCTTACCGCCAGCGGTGGCGAAGTGTGGCTGACCGCCACCACCACCTTGTATCAGCTTGCTTGCCTCGCGTACTATCTGACCAGCGTTCTTGCCATTCTTTACGAGGTCGTCAGAGAGTGCTACGGTGAGGGTAGGCTTGTCGCCTCGTGAACTACCGAGTGCTATGACCAGATTCTCAGGGTATTGTGCACGCAACTGGAATGCTATGTCCTTAGCGCCCTGAGCATCGATGGCAAGAAGACCAGACATAATCTTGATGCCATTCACCTCCTTAGCGTTGCTGATGAGTTCTTCCTTGTATCGTGCAGCCTTCTGGGCATGGAACTCGTTGAGCTGTGCCTGCAGTTCCTTGTTTTCGGCAACAGCCTTCTCTATGGTCTGCATGAGGTTAGGTGCATTATTAAACATATTCTTCAGGTCGTACATGAAGTTCTGCAGTTTGTCAAGCATTTCCTCAACCTTTGCACCCGTGATAGCCTCGATACGGCGCACGCCAGCAGCTACAGAACTCTCTGACATGATGCGCACCATACCTATCTGTCCTGTTGCCTTGGCGTGACATCCGCCACAGAACTCTACCGAAGAGCCGAACTTAACCACACGCACCTTGTCGCCGTATTTCTCGCCGAACAGTGCTATTGCGCCCAGTTGCTTAGCCTCCTCTATAGGTGTGTCGCGGAACTCCTGCAGAGGTATGTTCTGGCGTATGCGGTCGTTCACTATGTGCTCCACTTCACGTATCTGTTCAGGTGTCACCTTCTCAAAGTGTGAGAAGTCGAAGCGCAGACCCTCAGCCGTTACCAGCGAGCCCTTCTGCTCCACGTGGTCGCCCAGCACCTCTTTCAGTGCCTCGTCCAAGAGGTGTGTACAGGTGTGGTTGCTCTCTATGGCGCGACGACGGTCCACGTCCACACAAGCCATGAACTCAGCCTCCACGTTCTCAGGTATCTTATTCACGATGTGTATTGACACGCCGTTTTCCTTCTTGGTGTCGAGCACCTTTATCTCTTCGTTTTCAGACACGAGCACGCCAGTGTCGCCTACCTCGCCACCCATCTCTCCGTAGAATGGTGTCTGGTCGAGTATCATCTCGTATGCCGTACCCTTCTTCTGCTTCACTTCGCGATACTTCACTATGTGGCAAGGGTATTCGGTGTAGTCGTAGCCTACGAAGTCAGAAAGGTCATCGTTCCCGTTATCGTTCCCGTTAATCATCACCCAGTCGCCCAGTTTTACCTCGGCAGCATTGCGTGCACGATTCTTCTGCTCCTCCATACACTTGTTGAAGCCATCCTCGTCGAGTGTCATGTTCTGTTCGCGACAGATGAGTTCGGTAAGGTCGAGAGGGAAGCCGAAGGTGTCAAACAGGGTGAATGCCTTGTCGCCAGCTATCATGGTCTTGCCAGCAGCCTTTGTCTCGTCTATCACCTCTTGCAGCATCACGATGCCCTTCTCCAATGTGCGGAGGAATGAACTTTCCTCCTCCTGCATCACCTTCATGATTAGTTTCTGCTGAGCAGGCAGTTCGGGGAATGCGTCGCCCATCTCAGCCACCAGTGTAGGCACCAGTTTGTAGATGAATGCCTCCTTCTGATCGAGGAAGGTGTAACCGTAGCGCACGGCACGGCGCAATATTCTGCGTATCACGTAGCCAGCCTTGGCGTTGCTTGGCAGTTGTCCGTCGGCTATAGCGAACGCTATGGCTCTGAGGTGGTCAACGATTACGCGCAGAGCAACGTCCTTCTTCTCGTCGTCGCCGTATTTGCATCCAGCCATGTCAGCCATAGCCTTGATGAGTGGTTGGAACACGTCGGTGTCGTAGTTTGATGTCTTGCCCTGCAGGGTGCGCACCAGTCGCTCAAAGCCCATGCCAGTGTCAATCACCTTAGCAGGCAGACCCTCGAGCGAACCGTCGGCCTTGCGGTTAAACTGCATGAACACCAGGTTCCATATCTCGATTACCTGTGGGTGGTCTTTGTTCACCAAGTCCTTGCCAGGCACCTTAGTCTTCTCCTCAGCCGAACGAGAGTCCACGTGCAACTCTGAGCAGGGACCGCACGGACCAGTGTCGCCCATCTCCCAGAAGTTGTCGTGCTTGTTACCATTTATAATATGGTCCTTAGGCAGGAACTGCTCCCAGATACTTGCCGCCTCGTCGTCGCGAGCCAGACCCTCTTCAGGCGAGCCCTCAAACACCGTAGCGTAGAGGTCGTTAGGGTCTATCTTCAGCACGTCCACTATGTATTCCCATGCCCATGAAATAGCCTCCTTCTTGAAGTAGTCGCCAAACGACCAGTTGCCCAGCATCTCAAACATGGTGTGGTGGTATGTGTCGTGTCCCACCTCCTCCAGGTCGTTATGCTTACCGCTCACGCGCAGACACTTCTGCGTGTCAGCCTGTCGGCGGTTCTTCGGCGTGGCGTTGCCCAGAATAATGTCCTTAAACTGGTTCATGCCTGCATTGGTAAACATCAGTGTAGGGTCGTCCTTCACCACCATCGGTGCAGAGGGCACTATGAGGTGTCCCTTGCTCTCAAAGAATCTCTTAAACGATTCGCGTATTTCTTTTGCTGTCACGATTCTAATAGAAAATTGATAGTTGAAAATTGAAAATTATTATATACAAGTTGCAAAATTACAAAAAAAGTATAAATTGAGCAAACTTTCAACCTTCAACTTTCAACTTTCAACTATTTATTAGTACCTTTGCGCTAAACTTTTAACTCTAAACCCTCAACTAATCATATGAGCGACAGCATAGTAATCATACCCACATACAACGAGAAAGAAAACATCGAGAAAATAATCCGTGCCATCTTCTCCCTGCCCAAGGCGTTCGACATACTTGTCATAGACGACGGCTCGCCCGACGGCACGGCAGATATAGTGAAGAAGATGATGAGCGACGAGGGTAGGCTCTTCCTCCTTGAGCGCTCAGGCAAGTTAGGTTTGGGCACAGCATATATCATGGGCTTCAAGTGGGCACTGGAGCGTGACTACCAGTACATATTCGAGATGGATGCCGACTTCTCTCACGACCCTAAGGATCTGCCCCGCCTCTATGAGGCTTGCGCAGTAGAGGGTTATGATGTGGCAATCGGTTCGCGCTATGTCAGCGGTGTCAACGTGGTCAACTGGCCTATCGGCAGGGTGCTCATGTCTTATTTCGCCTCAAAGTATGTGAAGTTCGTTACCGGCTTCAATATCCACGACACCACGGCAGGCTTCAAGTGCTATAAGCGCCGAGTGCTTGAGACCATCGAACTCGACAAAATACGTTTCAAGGGCTATGGTTTCCAGATAGAGATGAAGTACACCGCCTATAAGATAGGCTTCCGTCTCAAGGAAGTGCCCGTCATCTTCGTCAACAGGGTAGAGGGCGTGAGCAAAATGAGTGGTGGCATCTTCGGCGAGGCATTCTTCGGTGTCATGCGCCTCCGTCTTGACGGCTGGTTCCGCAAGTATCCTGCGTTACCTAAGGGGTAACTGAATAGACCACGCTGACTTTCAAAGTGAGACAGATGTTTGAGGCTTTTATCCTCTAAAAGCATTACTTCTATCGCTAAAAGCATTACTTCTATCGCTAAAAGCAGTGCTTTTACATACGGAGGTGTTTGGTATACTATTCTCAGTTTTTTTTATCTTTTTTTATTTATATCCCACTTACTCACTTGTGCCCTCCCAATCCGTATGAATACTGGGCTGAGGCGGGTGGGGTAGGATGGGCTTGACCCCACTCGCAACCCCACTTTTAACCCCACTTCCGTTCTCTTTTTGTCCCATGCCCCTTTTTCAGCAAGTGTGCTCAAAAGTGGGGTTGGAGGTGGGGATAAAACGTTTATACCCCACTATCGCCAAGGCGCATAAACACTGGGAAAGAGACCCAGTAAGTGAGTAAGTTGGGTTAAAATAAAATATTTATTTTTTCTTCCTAAAGCGTAGCCTTGAATTCTCTGGGCGACATGCCTGTGGCGTTTCTAAAGAAACGGCTGAATACAGCCTGGTCAGAGAATCCTAACTGGGTGGCTATCTGCAGGATGTTGAGTTGGCGTTGGTGGAGCAGCAGTTTCTTGGCTTGTATGATGACGTAATTGTTTATCCATGCGTGGGCATTTACGCCTGTAAGGTTTTTTATTGCCGTGGCGAAGTATTTGGCAGAGAGGTTCTGTTTTTCGGCATAGAATTTTACCTCGCGACTTTCGGTATAGTGTTCCACTATATCCTGATGAAAACGGTTGAACATCTCTTCGTTCATCGTAGGCTGGTGCTCGGCTATGCCGTTCTGCTGACGATACTCGCTCAGCATGAGGAAGAGGGCCTCAAGCATGTTGCCGAGCATGAATTTGCGATGCTGTGCCGTAGAGGTGCTTATGCCCTGGATGACGCGGAAGATATTGTGTATGAGGAGGAACTGCTCGTCGGTGAGAGGTATGTCCTGACGATACAGATAATGGTTGAGGTCACGATAAATGGCAGGGAAGCGCCTCTTGAGTTCCTGCTGAAAAGTAGGGGCTATGACGATGAGTATGGCGTGGTAGTCGGCAGAGGTCTCTCGGGCGCACAATACGTGGTTGGGTGCTAGAACGGCAATGTCGTGTTTGTTGAAGACGACCTTGCGTGTGTCACACTCTGCCTTAGCCCATCCTTTCAGGTTGAGGCTGATGGTCATAAAAGAGGTGGTGAACGGCTCGTCGTATGACGGCATACTATGTATGTTGTCGAATACCATCAGGTCTTGTTCGTTTATTATGTTGACTTCTGTCGTTATGGGGTGCTTCTGTTTCATATACTTTAACAATGTGAGAAAAGTTTTTGCAAAGATAAATAAAATTTTGCAATAATTCTCACGAAAGATAACTTTTTGCAAAAAAAACATTGTTTTTCGCTATGATTACTTTGCAGAATTACTTGTAACTTTGCAGGCGAGAAGAAAAATTGTTGTTTTGTAATTCAATAAATATCGTTATGAAGAAAACTGTTTTATTACTGACAATGATGGGTGGGATGCTCACGGCTGAGGCTGCTGACTATCCATATCTCACATTTGAGAAGACTGACGGCACTAAGACGTCTGTCAGCACTGAGTCGCTGACCAT
>JAEEVS010000064.1:0-22413 GCA_016290975.1 Prevotella sp.
AAAAAACCACCATGCGGAGTGTGTAATCTTTGTTTTTCAGGCTTTGAAAAAGCCGGGGTTTTTCCATGATGAGATAGAAATCCCTGAAAGGGTAACGATATCAGTTATAAGACTGTCTGGAAGCTTGCTTACAAGCAGGATTATTGCTCATAGCGTTAAGAACTCGATAGAGTTTCTATCTCAGAAATGGGGTTTTTATGGTTTTTGTTAATCAAAAAAATCCTAATTTCTAATTACTAATTTCTAATTAAACAGTTATGTCTGAACAAGCAAAGAAGAATTGGAGCGTTATAATCAACGCTATCCTTACAGCAATCTGCACCATACTGACTACCACAAGTTGCGCAAACCACCTTTGAGGTACAAGTATTAACAAAACCAGCGCCCTGCTCAATAATAGAGTGGGGCGCTTCCTTATTTTCCCCTTAAAATTTGGAGGAAAGGAAAAAAGTATGTAAATTTGCCTTCATATTATGAGAAAGGTAATAAAAATACATAGGAAAATGCGTAATTATCTACTAACTATCATTGCCTTGCTATGCACCCTGGTGCAGGGGGTATGGGCGGACAGCGCTTTCGGCGGAGGCAGCGGTACTGCACTGGACCCATACTTAATAGAGACGCCGCAGCACCTGCGCCAACTGGCTGCCGACGTGAATGACGGCAATGACTATGAGGGTAAGTATTTCAAGATGATTAGCTCGTTCAGCTGCTGGATTGAGCCGTTTACACCTATCGGCGGAAAATACTACAAAGAGGGCAGCGGCAAGGAGGAGACGACTGGTACGCGTAAGTTTTATGGCGTATTCGACGGCAACGGCTATACCATCAATGACCTCTACATACGTCCTACGGAGGATTTCTACGGCATAGGACTGTTTGGTGAACTGGGCTACGGAGCTAAGGTGATGAACCTGACAATCGCCTCTAAGCAGATTACATCTACCATCATGGGATGGGGCAACTGCGGAGCTATAGCAGGTGCTACTAACGACAATGTCATTATACATAACTGTCATGTGAAAGAGAATGTGGTGGTATCGGTGGATCCTGACAACCTGGCTCAGCAGATAAAGAGCAGCCGTGATTTTGGAGGTATAGTGGGTGAGAACGGCGGTATAGTCAGCCAATGTACGAGCAAGGCTACGGTAACCAATGCCGACATCACGGATGTGAACACTCTGGGCGGCATTGTGGGTGTAAATGCCGGCAAGGTGTGGTCGTGCACTTTCCTGGGAACGGTGAATGGCACTGACAAGGTGGGCGGCATCGCTGGCGACTGGTATGGCGAGCACGAGTTTTACGACTGCCTATACCACAGCAGTCCTGCCATAGGAGCTGTTAACGGTGCTGATGCTGAGGGTGTGTCGTGGATGGGTACCATCTCGCTTGCAGAAGGACTGACGGGCAGCATCAGCGGCACGGTATGCTACAGTTATAATAATGTGAATTACTACGCGCAGGGCAGCAGTTGCACGATAGGCTCGGACCTTAGGGTGAACGGCGGCTACGTGCCCCTGGACCCACAGCTCACCAGCGAGCAGGTAACCTTTGACAGCAACAACTCGTTCACCTATCCTGGCATGCAGGATGTGACGGTGGGGTGCACATACTCATCGCTCAAGCGCGACATAGCATACTCGCCGTGGGTGAGCATCGACATACCGTCGCAGAAGTGCACGGGAACTGCCCTCACCCCCGTTATCACCGTGACGGACAATATGACGGGCTCGCCGTTAATACTGCAGGAGGGAACGGACTACAGCGTCACTCTTCCCTCAGACGATATGACAGAGGCTGGCGACTACGACATCACCATCAGCGGCATGGGCGACTTTACAGGTACGGCGAATGCCACTTTCACCATAACACCACTGCGCTGGCTGGGTGATGGCACAGAGGAGAAACCGTATCAGATACGCAGCGTGGACGACTGGCTACTGCTGGCAAGCGAGACGATGAAGGAGGACTTCGCTGACACATACTTCATACTGATGAATGATCTCGACTTCACTGGCGTGGAATACAAGATGGTGGGGGATGAGAATGAAGACTACGACACTAAGATGTTCAGGGGACGTATGGACGGCAATGGCAAGACCATCGACAATGTGACTTACGAAAACACGAAACTTTTTGCCGGACTGTTCGGACATGTGGGTAGCGGAGCCGTCATACGGAACCTCATCTCGGGCAGCGGCAACGTCATCCGCGACAGAATGAACGTGGGCGGCATCGTGGGTATCATGGAATCGGCTGATGTCATCGGCTGCACAAGCTATGCTACCGTCATCGCCAATAAAGTCTCAACGGTCACGGGACGCTATGCAGGAGGCATCGCAGGAGATATGAATGGCGGAAATATCACTGACTGTCGCAACTATGGCAGCGTCACTGCAAGCAGCCGTGCTGGAGGAATAGTCGGGCTGGCACAATTCGGTTCGGTGACAGGCTGTCTCAATTTTGCCCAGGTGACGGCTGAAGAATATGACGGAGGCATCGTCGGAAAACATGATTATACATCTATCAGCAACAACTACTATGCCGGCGACTGCACCACAGGTGGCATCAATGGCAGTGACGTCACAGGTCAGGCTATGAAGGGCTACACCATAGACGGCGGAGGGACTGTGACCATAGAACTGGAGGAAAACGCCTCAATAGGCGTGGCATACAACGGAGCCGTATATGCCGGCGAGAGTCAGCTGGTCAACATGGTGCTGAGCGTGGAAGAAGGCAGCGCAACATTCGAGGCAAGCAGTGGTACACTCACGGATAACAGCGACGGCACCTACACACTGACCATGCCTGCCGAAGATGTCACCATCACGGCAACGCCCATCAGCCTTGACCTCACACTATATGACGGCACTCATGACCCAACGAACAACGAGACTATCAATGAGAACTACCACTACGTGGCAAACGTCACTATATCAGGGCGCACGCTGTACAAGGACGGTAAGTGGAACACGCTGTGCCTGCCGTTCAATGTAGAGGACTTCAGTGGCACCATATTCGAAGAGGCTACCGTAAAGGAACTGGATATCAACGGAGAGTACGAGGGACACCAGACAGGCTTCGATGCCAGCGACGGCACGCTGTACCTTTACTTCAAGGTCGCCACAGAGATAGAGGCAGGAAAGCCTTACCTCGTGAAGTGGGCAGGCGGCGATGATATCGTGAGTCCAGTCTTCACGAACGTGACCATCAACAACACAGCACCTGAAACCATCACCAGCAATGACGAAACCACCAGCCTGCTCGGCAATTACGATCCAGTGAATCTCAACGCTGGTGACAACACCGTGCTGTATCTGGGTACAAACAACAAACTGTACTACCCATCTAAGGCAAGAACTATCAATTCTTTCCGCGCATACTTCCAGCTCCACGGCATCGTGGCTGGAGAACCGCAGTCGGGACAGCAGAGCATACAGTCGTTCAGGCATAATCTGGAGGATGAAGCAACGGCAGTTGTTTCTATTCAAGAGCGCAAAAGTTCAGTTCCCGTTCCAGTTAAAGTTATCAAGAACGGACGCCTGTACATCGGTGAGTATAATATTGTAGGACAAAGAACTGAGACAAAAAGATGAAAAAAGAATATATGAACCCTACGCTACTCGTAGTGGAAAAACGACAGAAAACCTCACTCCTGGCAGGCAGCGTCCCAGTGGTTACCAACACAGACGGCAACAGTAACGTCGATTTGGGTGGCAGTGATGAGGAAATACCTGATGAAGAAGTTATTATCAGATAGTTTCAATCCAACTTCTAAAAACAACAAAGGCGGTGCAAATGCACTGCCTTTTTTACGTCAACTAAGTCTTATATTTTCCCTTAAAATTTGGAGGTTATGAAAAAAGTGTGTACTTTTGCAGACAGAATGAGAATAGGATACGACGCGAAGCGTTATTACCATAACAGGACAGGACTGGGCAACTACAGCCGTACGGTGGTGAATGCCATGAGGAGTCAGCATGAGGATGTTGACGCGGTGCTCTATGACTGTAAGGCGCTGGAGCGTACGTTTGCACTGGGCAGAAGGGCGAAAAGGGAGGGCTGTGAGCTGTTTCACGGTCTGAGCAACGAACTGCCTCGCGACATAGTGAAGGCTGGGGTGCCGAGCATAGTGACGATGCACGACGTGGCTTGGCGCACGTTTCCTGATATGTATAAGCCCTGGGACAGAATGATATATGACTGGAAATACGGATGGTCATGCAGGAATGCTACGCACGTGGTGTGCATAAGCGAATCGACGAAGCGCGACGTGATGCGCTTCTACGGGGTGCCTGAGGAAAGGATTTCGGTGATTTACCAGCCTGTGCAGGGGGGGTTCTATGGACCCTCTATAGGAGTTAAAGGAGTTAGAGGAGTTAAAGGAGTTAAAGACAATACCTTAGACCTCAATGATAACTCTTTGAACCAAGCCACCGCTGGTGGGTATATCCTCACCGTGGGTTCGATAAATTCGAGGAAGAACCTGATGGGGATGGTGAAGGCGCTGGAGATGATTCCTGAGGATGAGCGACTGCCACTGGTGGTGGTGGGCAACGGCAGGGAGTATCGCCAGAGGGTGGAGGAGTATATTGACAGCCACCATCTGAGGGAATGGGTGAGGATAGAGAGTAACATTCACGAGGCGGAGAGACTGAAGGAACTGTATGCTGGGGCGGTGTGTATGTTGTACCCGTCGTTTTATGAGGGCTTCGGACTGCCTGTGGTGGAGGCGCAGTTGCAGGGGTGTCCTGTGATTACGAGTAATGTGTCGTCGCTGCCTGAGGCGGCTGGTCCTGATGCCCTGCTGGTGAATCCTGCCCAGACGGAGGAGATAGCAGAGGCGCTACGCCTGCTGCTAAGCAGCGAGGAGGAACGTAAGCGCAGGGGCGAGGCTGGACGCCGATACTGCATGGAGATGTTCAGCCCTGAAAGGCTGACGGAGGAGATGTTCCAGCTGTATGAATTGATAATTGACAATTGACAATTGACAATTGAAGGTGACAAAGGACAAGGTACAAAGTACAAGGTGAACCTCAAATCAGAACGATGAACATTAAGGAGAAGGCTAAGACAATAAAGAATGGTGATCAGGGCAAGGCGCAGTTTGTTCGCTTTGTCTTGAACGGTATTTTTGCGGCTGCGCTGCAGTATGTGGTGTATCTGGCGCTGATGCCCTATATGGTGGTGGATGTGGCTTACGGAGCGAGTTACTTCGTGAGTTTTCTGGTGAATTTCTTTACCACTACCTATTTTACGTTCAGGAGCCATGCCACATGGAAGAAGTTTGTGGGATTCTGTGGCAGTCATGGTGTGAACTATGTGTTTAGTCAGGTGCTCTTCTCGGTGTTTATCAATGTGATACACATGAATGCCTACATTGCGCCATTTGTGGTAATGGGCGTGGCGATGATACTGCAGTTTACTATCCTGAGGTTTGTCTTCAAGAAACGATAACTATCTATTAAAGACAACTAGGACAACATTAAAATTAAACAAAAACAAGAATAACCCTTTTTGAAAGTTTGGCACTATGTGCCTTGTCCTGCTGTAGTCAAGAATCTGATTGTAAGCGAGCTTACATCATATTCTTACCAACACCATGACACATCAGGGGATGTTACAACTTTCAAAAAGAAAAAACAGAAAAAACAAAGCACACACTCCGCATGGTGTTTTTCTTGTTTTTGCCTGGCAAGGACATAACCTGACGTTAGGAGGGTGCAGGACTGCAAGAGATATGGACTTAGGTGCTTGCACATAAAGAATATATAGCTTGAAGGGCTGCGAGAGTCTGAAAGACTTATGACCTTGACAGGGGTTTTTAATGTTTTTGTTAAACTAAAAAATCCGTGGTAAAAAAACTACTTGATGATGTTGCGCAACTGGCGCAGCAGGGGCTGGTCATAGCCATAGATGTCAGGATGTGTCTCCATGATGCCTGTCATGGGGTTGGGGTACATGGTGTAATAGATAAGGTGCACAGGAACGGGGGGTGAGACCTTGTGATAGGTGAAGAGACGATAGGGACGAGGAGCATCGGCATGGTTGCTGAGCCACTCCATGCCCCGATAGGTGAGTGGGGAAAGGTCCATGGAGATGCGCAGACGGTCGATGGACCATTCGTCGAGGTCGGGCAAGAGGAAGAGGGCGAGGTCGAAGGGTCGCTCCACTCGCACACAGCCATGAGAGATGGCACGACGGTCGCGATGGAAGGCGCCTGGCGAGTTGGTGTCGTGGAGATAGACGGAGAAGCTGTTGGCGAAGCGGAACACTATCCTGCCAAGGGAGTTGCCCTGTCCGCCTCGCTGCACGAAGCGCAACTGACGGTTACGCATATCGTCGGCTGAGAGATGGTTGATGTTGAGGGTGTCGCCTGAACGACGGTCGATGACGAAGTATTTGTGACGGGCAAACCATGCGGAATCGCCTGCATGACGGGGAAAATCGCTCGCCACTATCTTGGGGGGCAGACTCCATTCGGGATTGATCTGCATGCAGTTGATATGGCTGCTGAGCAGAGGGGTCTTGGTTTTCAAGGCTCCATAACACACCTTCATATTGAGTATGGTGTCGCCACCCACAGCCCACAGCTGCTGGGAGGGCAGATTGACCACCACCATGCGCTGAGAGAGGTCGGGGTGGGGTATGCGCCAGCGACAGCGTTCCATATTGACGGCTATGCGATGACGCTCCTCAGTGGTGCTTGCCGATGTCAATGCCTGACGCAATGCCTCGAAGGTCTGGGCATTGGCTGGGAAGGAAGCCTTGAGGTGGGTGATGCGTTCGCTGGTGGACAGTTGGGAGAGTGACTCCTGATAGTTGGGGACAGGGGGGTCGTAATCGTAGAGGTGGGCATAGGTGCTGTCCTCACGATAGTAGAGCCTGTTATAGAGACGTGCAGGGCGCGTGAATCCGTAGCGTGTGCCAGTGACGTATTTGACGTAAGCCTTGGAGAGATTGTAGTCGAGTCGAGGCAAGACCTCGTTGATGTCTTGTCCTAAGGAATCGAAAGCAAGATGATGGATGATGTTCAGGTCTGCGGCTATCTGCGGAATGAGGAAGGCTGTGGTGTCGAGAGCCGACTGGGGCAGTTCGGTGCGAAGGTAATCAAGCAGTTCGTCGGCATCAGGCGACAAACCGTCGTCGAGGTTGAACCACAGAGGTATATCGCCAAAGGAGGCTATGGTGTCATAGCGATGCCTGACGAAGAGGTCGGCATTCCACCCAGAGGAGTCGGCAGCGATGATGGCGCTGAGGTGTTGCCTCATGCGCAGGGTGTCGATGGAGTCCTGATACACCCCAAAGGCTGGCTCGGTGAAGTCGTCGATAGCCTCTATCACCCTCTTGCATGACGACAGGAGGGTGAGGATGGTTAGCAGTAGGAATATGATGGGAGTTAAGTGCATAGGCTTAACTGTGAACTGTTTAGAATTCTTCTGTCAGCCGTTTGATGTCCTGGTCTTCGCCCACTATCCAGAGGATGTCGCCAGGCTTGAAGAGATAGAGCGGAGAGACGGTGGCGAGATTCTCCTCACCTTCCTCCAAGCCCACGAGCATACAGTTGTAATGGTCGCGCAGACGGGAGGTGATGAGTGACTTGCCTGCCAGGGCGCAGTAGGGCGTGATGGCGAAGCGTCGCAGCTGCATCTCGTGAGGAGCAAACTCGGTGGGCTCAGGAAACTGCTCCTCTTGCAGGGTGGCATTGAGGTTGGCAAGTTGGGCATCGGAACCTATGACGTTGAGTTTGTCGAAGGGGAAGATGATGTTGTCGCCAGAAGGGATGTTAATCTTCTGATGACCACGCGAGATGCTGCTGATATGCACTCCGAAACGCTGGGCAAGCTGTAGTTCCTTGAGCATCTTGCCTGCCCACATGGAGTCTTGTGGCACATCGACGGTGGCTATGTGGAGGTCGCGATCGAGCAGTCTTCCCTCGAAGAGCGGACGCTGCTTGCCTGTGGCACGAGCGTAGGTGTCTTTGGAGTGCAGGTTCTGGATGAACATTCGTTCCATCTTGATGCTGCTGCTCTTGATGCGACGCGAATAGACCATAGCAAAGACTATGCACAGGGCGAGACAGAGCATGAGGGCATTGGAGAGCTGGGTGAGCTGACTGAACACATAGCAGATAAACGTCATGGCGATTGCCACGCGCAGGATGACCGTGAAGCAGAGTGGGGCACGATTATGACGACTGCCCACCCACAGGGCACGGAACTCTTCGCTCCTCGTCTTTTTCATAACCATAGCACGCAGGAAGGGGGCTATGAAGAGTATGGTGAGAATGGTGCACACGATATCGGCCCACTTATGTGGCAGGATGGAATTGAGGAAGGCATCGCCCACGGTGAGCATGATGACGATAGTGGCACTGGAGAGCACGGAATAGATGAGCGTATTGATGACCATCTGGATGATGAGCGGACGCCAGTTGCCCTGCGAGGTGTCGTAGTTGGTGGGGGCTATGTCAGAAATCTTGTTGATGCGACTAATCCACGCCTTAGGCAGTGATTTCTCCACCAGGTTATATACTGGCACTGCGCCACGTATCATATAAGGTGTGGTGAAGGTGGTGATGACTGATACCGTAACCACTACAGGATAAAGGAAATCGCTGATGATGCCGAGGCTGAGACCTAAGGAGGCTATGATGAAGGCAAACTCACCTATCTGAGACATGGAGAATCCGCAACGCATAGCCGTCTTGAGGGGCTGACCAGAGACCAGAAAACCAAAGGAGCCGAGAATGCTCTGACCTAACAGTATGGCGAGTGTGATAACCACTATGGGCACCCACTGCTGCAATACGATATTGATGTCAACCAACATGCCGACAGAGACGAAGAAGATGGCTCCGAAGAGATTCTTGACTGGTTCTATCAGGCGCTCTATCTTCTGTGCCTCGATGGTCTCAGCCAGTATGCTACCCATGACAAACGAGCCAAAGGCGGAGCTGAAACCCACGAAAGAGGCAAAGACAGCCATACCGCAACAGAGGGCAAGCGACACGATGAGCAATACCTCGTCATTGACCAGTTTGCGCACCTTGCGCAGGAAGAGGGGAATGAAGAACAGTCCCACGACAAACCATAACACAAGGAAATAGACTATATCCATGATGGAGCGGAACATGCCGTGACCAGCTCCCTCGCTACCACCCTTGGCTATGGTGGTGAGCACCACCATCATCACGATGGCGAGGATATCTTCAAGTATGAGCACACTCATAACCAGCGAGGCAAACTGCTGCTGCTTGAGTCCGAGGTCGTCGAACGCCTTATAGATAATAGTGGTGGACGACATGGCAAGCATACCTGCCAAGAAGAGGGCATCCATCTCTGACCACCCCTGCGTGGCGGCTACTATCACACCTATGTTCATCATAGAGAAGATGATGGTGAGGGCCGCTATAATGGGTGCCATACCCATCTTGAGTATCTTCTTAAACGAGAAGTCGAGACCCAAGGCAAAGAGCAGGAACATTACGCCGATGGCAGCCCAGGTGTGTATATTCTCCTCATCGAGAACTGATACGGTAAGGGGCATATTAGGCGACACTATGATGCCAGCCACGATATAGCCCAACACGAGTGGCTGCTTGAGTTTCTTGAACACAAGCGTCACTACTCCAGCCGTAACCAGAATGAGTGCGAGGTCTTGTACTAATGAGGGGATGTTTGACATAGATTTATGATGGTTTTAATGGCTTTCTCCATAACCTGAACGGAGATAAATTCGTAAGGTCCGTGAAAGTTTACGGCACCAGTAAAGAGGTTGGGGCAGGGCAGTCCCTTGAACGACAGCTGGGCACCGTCAGTGCCACCGCGAATGGGTTGCACCTTAGGCGTAACACCAGCCTTGAGCATTGCCTCCTTAGCGCGCTCTATGATGTGGCTCACGGGCTGTATCTTCTCAAGCATGTTATAGTATTGGTCGGCTATCACAACATGACACACACCATCGCCATAACGCTGGTTGAGGCGCTCAGCCACCTTGCGCATCGTCGCCTTGCGCTCATCGAAACGCTCGTGGTCGTGATCGCGAATGATAAACGACAGCTTAGCCTTCTCGCAACAGCCCTCCATGCCAGTGAGGTGGTAGAAACCCTGATAGCCGTCAGTGGTCTCAGGGCGCTCATCCTCAGGCAACATGCTGATGAACTCATTAGCCACTATCGAGGCGTTGAGCATCTTGCCCTTGGCATAGCCAGGATGCACGCTGATGCCTGTGATGGTTACCTTAGCCGAAGCGGCGTTGAAGTTCTCATACTCCAATTCGCCAAGGTCGCCACCGTCTATGGTGTAAGCCCACTGGCACCCAAACAGGTCAACATCGAAATGGTGGGCTCCCATGCCTATCTCCTCGTCGGGGTTGAAGGCTATGCGTATTTTGCCATGCTTTATCTCGGGATGGTCGCGGAGGTAACACACAGCCTGCATTATCTCGGCTATGCCTGCCTTGTCGTCAGCTCCCAAGAGGGTGGTGCCGTCAGTCACTATGAGGTCTTCGCCCACGTGCTCCAGCAGTTCGGGAAACTTCTTCGGACTGCTCACTATGCCTTCGGAGAGCAGGATGTCGCCACCGTCATAGTGCTCCACTATGCGAGGTTGTACGCCTGCACCAGAACAGTCGGGCGAGGTGTCGTAATGGCTTATGAAGCCGATGGTGGGTGCAGTGGTGCCCTCAGCGAGGTTGGAGGGCAGGGTGGCATAGAGATAACCCTTGTCGTCGAGCACCACGTCGTGCAGTCCCTCAGCTATCATCTCATCACGCAGGTAGCGTGCAAAGACCATCTGCTTGGGAGTGCTCGGCACCGTCGTAGAGTTTTCTGAAGACTGGGTGTCGAACTTAACATAACGTATGAAACGCTCAACGATATTCATTACTCAAACCTCTAACCTTTAACCTCTAACCTCTAACCTTTAACCTATTCCTGCTTAATAGCCTCTCTCACCTTAGCCTCTATCTCCTCACACAACTCGGGGTTGTCCTTGAGTAGGGCGAGGCAGGCATCGCGACCCTGTGCCAGTTTTGAGTCGCCGTATGAGAACCATGCACCAGCCTTCTTCACTATATTCTTGTCAACGGCTATGTCGAGAATCTCGCCATACTTAGAGATGCCAGTGCCAAACATGATGTCAAACTCGCACTTGCGGAATGGAGGTGCCACCTTGTTCTTCACAATCTTTATCTTGGTCAGTTTGCCTATCACCTCGTCGCCATCCTTGATAGGGGTAGAAGGACGCACATCGATGCGCACTGAGGCATAGAACTTCAGGGCATTACCGCCAGTAGTGGTCTCAGGATTGCCAAACATCACGCCAATCTTCTCACGCAACTGGTTGATGAATATGCAGGTGGTGTTGGTCTTTGATATGGTAGAAGTGAGTTTGCGCAGAGCCTGTGACATCAGTCGTGCCTGCAGTCCCACCTTGTTGTCGCCCATATCGCCCTCTATCTCAGCCTTAGGGGTGAGCGCAGCTACAGAGTCGATCACTATGATGTCAACAGCGGCACTTGATATGAGCTGGTCGGCTATCTGCAGAGCCTGCTCGCCATTGTCAGGCTGTGATATCAGCAACTGGTCCACATCCACACCCAGGTTAGCTGCATAGAAGCGGTCGAAGGCGTGCTCAGCATCTATGAATGCTGCTATGCCACCCTGCTTCTGTGCCTCGGCTATGGCATGGAGAGCCAGTGTGGTCTTACCAGATGACTCAGGACCGAATATCTCTATGATTCGTCCCTTAGGGTAACCACCCACACCGAGTGCCATGTCGAGTCCCAACGAACCTGTTGGTATTACCTCTACTTTCTCTACGTTATTCTCGCCAAGTTTCATGATTGAACCCTTGCCGAAATCCTTCTCTATCTTAGCCATTGCAGCCTGCAACGCCTTGAGTTTTGCTTCTTTGTTTGCGTCAGCCATTTTTCGAATTGAAAATTGAAAATTGAAAATTAAAAATTGAAAATTGAACTATTTATAATTCCAGATCCCCGTTAAACACCTCATGCCAGGGCAGTCCCTGCTTGTTGAGCTGTTCCATGAATGGGTCTGGGTCAAAATCCTCCACGTTCCACACGCCAGGCTTCTTCCATATACCCTTGAGGAACATCATTGCGCCTATCATGGCAGGAACGCCAGTGGTGTAGCTCACACCCTGCATGCCTGTCTCTTCGTAAGCCTCCTGGTGCTTGCAGTTGTTATATACGTAGTAGGTCTGTTCCTTGCCGTCCTTTATGCCTCTGATGCGACAGCCTATAGATGTCTCGCCGTCGTAGTTCTCGCCAAGGTCCTGTGGGTTAGGCAACACAGCTTTCAGGAACTGCAGTGGCACTATCTTCACCTTCACCTTCTTGTCGGGGTTGTCAGCCAGCGGTGCCTCATACTCCATCTCGTCTATGCGGCTCATGCCCAGATTCTGTATGCAGTCCAGATAGGTGAGGTATTGCTGTCCGAAGGTCATCCAGAAGCGAGCCTGCTTTATGGTGGGATAGTTCTTCACCAGCGACTCCAGTTCCTCGTGGTGCATAAGGTACGACTCACGCGGACCTATGTTAGGGTAGGTGAGAGCCTTGTGTATCTCCAGTGGCTCAGTCTCTATCCATTCGCCATCTTTGTAATACAGTCCCTTCTGGGTTATCTCGCGTATGTTAATCTCAGGGTTGAAGTTTGTGGCAAACGCCTTGTGGTGGTTGCCTGCGTTGCAATCGACGATGTCCAGATAGTGTATCTCGTCAAAGTGGTGCTTTGCAGCGTAAGCCGTATAAACGCCTGACACTCCTGGGTCGAAACCACAGCCGAGGATTGCTGTCAGTCCTGCATCCTCAAAACGCTGTTTGTAAGCCCACTGCCATGAGTATTCAAAGTGTGCCTCGTCCTTGGGCTCGTAGTTGGCTGTGTCCAGATAGTTCACCCCACATGCCAGACAGGCATCCATTATCGTGAGGTCCTGATAAGGCAGGGCGAGGTTCACGCACAGCTCAGGCTTAAACTCGTTAAACAGCGCCTTCAGCTGTTCCACATCGTCAGCATCCACCTGTGCCGTGCTCAGGTTGATGTTCTTGCCGTACTCCTTTTTCCTTAATGCCTCTACCAGGGCATCACATTTTTCCTTTCTGCGACTTGCTATCATGAAGTCGGTAAACACGTCGCTGTTCTGTGCTATCTTGTGTGCCGCTACGGTGGCTACACCGCCAGCACCAATCATTATTACTCTTGACATTTTATTTTTAATTGATAATTGACAATTGACAATTGATAATTTTTCTCTAACCTCTAACCTCAACCCTACTTCTTCATTTCCTTCTCCTGCGCTACTTTATTTGCCTCCATGGCGTTCAGCTTGCGGTGGAAGTTATAGCGGATGCCATTCTGTGTCAGTATGAGCGAATCGCCACTGAGGCTCTCCAACTGCAGGGTGTCCAGCGAGTAGGTTGCCTTCTTGCCGTCCTTGGCGCCAGGGAATCCTCCCTCGCGTGATATCAGCACAAGGTTGCCGTTGAGCATATACCATTTTATGTAGTTCTTCACAGGGGGGTATATCACTGGTGAGTCATCCTCCAGCGTGTTTGAGCGCATCACCCTGCCCACAGCCTGTGCGTTGTGGCTACGCTTGAGCGTGAAACCATATTCGCGAGGAATGAGGAAATTGCTCTTTATCGAGTCGTCCACATGTGCCATCATGCGTCGCTGCGCACGACGTGACATATTCTGAAACTCCTTCATCACTGGCATCACGGGATATGTCCACGTGCCCTTCAGCGCGTCCAGGTTCACCACCATGGTGGCTGTCAGCGTATCTTGCTGGTCGCGCATCACGCCTATCCAGTCGCCTATTTCTGGTTTGCCTATCACCCTGCCGTTCTCCTTAGCGTCTATGCAGTTCAGCGTTATGGGGTCGCCATAGAAAGGCCAGATGACCACCACCGAGTCTGATGTGCCGTCGCATGATAGTCCATAGAGCATCGAGTCGCCCTTCACCACTGGTGCGTCGTCAGTCATCATCACGTCCGTCTGGTCGTCTATCTTCTCTGTGCTCTTTTTGCATCCTCCCAGTGCTATCATAGCTGAGAGGCAGAGGCATACTATTGAGAAATGTATCTTCATTTTCTGTATTAAAATGTTATGCTTTGCATAAAAAGTGATTTCAATCTACAAAGGTAACCAAAATAGTTCACAGTTCACAATTCACAGTTCATAGTTTGTCAGCCTTTTATTATTTTTTAACCTTTAAACCTCAAACATCAAACCTCCAACTTCAAAAATTTTTAGAAAAAATTACTACCTTTGCAGTCGCAATCACAAATTTCTTTATTCGTCCAATGAACAGGTTATCAGCATTATTTCTCACTTTTATGGCATTTGCCACAAGTGTCTTCGCACAGTCTAAGATGGAACAGGAACTGCACAAACTCGACGAGGTTGTGGTCAAGGGTGTGGCTAAGAAACTGGTGGTGAGGGAAGATACCTTCATCTATAATGCCGATGCCTACAAAACTCCAGAGGGCTCCACCATTGAGGAACTGGTGCGCAAACTGCCTGGCGCTCAGGTGAGCGACGACGGCAAGGTGACCATCAACGGCAAGGAGGTAAAGAAAATCAAGGTCGATGGCAAGGAGTTTATGACGGGTGACACACAGACAGCGCTCAAGAATCTGCCCACTGCCATAATAGATAAGGTGAAGGCTTACGACGAGAAGTCCGATCAGGCTCGCCTCACGGGCGTTGACGACGGCGAGGAAGAAACGGTGCTCGATTTCAACATCAGACAGGGCATGAACAAGGGCTTTATGGCAAACATCGACCTCGCCATAGGCACCCACAAACGCTATGCTGAAAGGGTTATGGGCGCATATATGAAAGATAACTCGCGACTCATGCTCTTTGGTAATGCCAACAACACTGGCGACCGCGGATTCTCAAGCGGAGGTCGTGGCGGTGCTGGCGGTGGCAACGGACTGATGGCAAACAAGATGCTGGGCATCGATTACAACTACGAACTGAAAGACAAACTCAAAGCTAACTTCTCCATCAGGTGGAACCACAGCGATACTGACAACTGGCAGAAGAGTGCCACAGAGAACTTCGTATCGACCAAAGGCTCATTCACCAACAGCATTTCGCAGCAGTATGGAAGAAGCAACAAATGGGACATACGAGGCAAGGTGGAGTGGAAGATTGACACACTCACCACACTCATCGTGCGACCCACATTCACTGGCAGCTCCACCGACTCCAGGGGCGACAGCCGCAGCTCCACCTTCAGTCGCGACCCCTTCCAGTATTCCGACGACCCGTGGAACATGGACGAGAGCACAGGAGGCGCTGACCTGTGGGTTAACAGCAAGAAGAACAACTCCCTGTCCTACGGCACTTCCAACGCCTTCAATATTCAGGCTACCCTCTCACGCAAACTGGCTGCCAACGGAAGAAATATAACCACCCAAGTGCGCTACAACGTGGGTAATGCTGACACTGAAGACCTCTCCACCCAGTTTGTCAAACTCTACCAGCTTAGCGAACAGTATTACAAAAACCGCTATAACCTCACACCCACCAAGAACTGGGGGCTGCAGCTCAATGCCACCTATAGCGAACCCATAGCCAAGGCTACATTCATACAGTTTAAATACCAGTACCAGTACAGCAACAAGACCAGTGACCGTAGCACCTACGACTTCAGCGACGAGCCCGATTTCTATCGTGGCGTAACGCCTGAATACCGCGACTTCGATTTCTATCTCGCCCCTTACCGTCCGCTCACTGAGTCGTCACCCTATTACAGCAGTCCTCTCAGCCGTTATTCCGAGTACGACAACTACGTTCACCAGCTCGAACTCACACTCAAGCGCACCCGTCCCAAGTATAACCTCAATGTGGGCGTCATGCTCCAGCCACAGGTGTCACACCTTACCTATAAATACCTTGGCAACGATTTCGATGTGCGCCGTACAGTCACCGACTTCACGCCAACTCTCGACTTCCGCTATAAGTGGAACAAGAAGAAGACCCTCCGAGTCAACTACCGAGGCAGGTCAGCCCAGCCCACCATGACCGATATGCTGCCCATAACCGACGATACCGACCCGCTCAACATTAAGGTGGGCAACCCAGAGTTGAAGCCCTCCTTCACCAACACCATGCGCGTGCAGTATAACAACTATGTGTCAAGCCACATGCAGACAGTCATGGCATTTCTCAACTACCAGATGATACGCAACAGTGTTTCTAACAGCGTAGAGTATGATGACCAAACGGGTGGAAGAACCACCAAACCCATGAACATCAACGGTGACTGGAGCATCGATGCAGCTATGATGTATAATGCCGCTGTCGATAGCGTGGGCAAGTGGAACTTCAACTCCTTCGCCAACGTCAGCTATAAGAATGATGCCAACTACACCTATCTCACAGACACTAAGCAGACCGAGAAAAACTACACTCGCACCACCAACCTCAGCGAGCGCCTCGGCATAGGCTACCGTCTCGACTGGATAGAGGTGGAGCTCAACGGACAGGTGCAATACACCATCTCAAGTAACAAGCTGCAACCCAATGCCAACCTCAACTCATGGCAGTTTCAGTATGGCACTGATATCACCCTCACTGCTCCCTGGGGCACCAGTTTCTCCACAGGCGCACACATGCAGAGCCGTCGAGGCTTTGCCGATGCAGCCATGAACACCAACGAGTTTGTGTGGAACGCCCAGATAGCCCAAAGCTGTCTCAAGAGCAAGGCACTCACCTTCTCTCTGCAGTTCTATGACATACTCCACGAGAAGAGCTCCTTCAGCCGTGCCGTCTCAGCCTCACAGCGCAGTGACACATGGTATAACAGCATCAACTCCTACTGTATGCTTCACGTCATCTATCGTTTCAACGCCTTCGGTGGCAAACAGTCAAGGCGAGGCAACCGTCCTGACGGAGAGTTTGGCGACCGTCCCCCTCGTGGTGAAGGTGGCTTCGGTGGAGGCGAACGAGGAAACAGGGGCGGCTTCGGTGGAGGCAGCAGAGGCATGGGTGGAGGTCCCCGTTTCTAAGAAAAGCAAAGGATGGTAACAAATCGTTACCATCCTTTTTTAATATAGCGCACTGGGTATAAGTCTTCAGAGAAGCTACATGGTTTGCTTGGTTTCAAGACGGTGGAGCGCCATCTGCTCATACTTGGTGCCTGGTCTGCCGTAATTGGCATAGGGATAGATGGAGATGCCGCCACGGGGCAGGAACAAGCCCGTGACCTCGATGTACTTAGGGTCCATGAGACGGATGAGGTCTTTCATGATGATGTTGACGCAGTCCTCATGGAAGTCACCGTGATTGCGGAAGGAGAAGAGGTAGAGCTTGAGACTCTTGCTCTCCACCATCTTTTGGTCAGGGATGTACATAATCTTGATTTCCGCAAAGTCGGGCTGCCCTGTGATGGGGCACAGGGAGGTGAACTCTGGGCAGTTGAACTGTACCCAGTAGTCGTTCTCAGGATGCTTATTATGGAAGGTTTCAAGTACCTCAGGAGCGTAGTCGCTCCTGTACTCGGTCTTCTTGCCAAGGAGCTGCAGCCCCTCTTGCTCTCTATTGTTATTCTTCATTCTTCACTCTTCATTCTCCTCCCTGTCCTCAACGTTGTCGCCGTTGGTAGGTTTGAGGTCTTCTTCGAAGTTGATGCCTGCCTCGATGAGGATGTTATACCACTGGATGAGTTTCTTGATGTCGGAGGTATGCACGCGGTCACGGTCGAAGGTTGGCACGAACTTGGCGAAGTAATCGTTGAGTTCTTTGCCGCTTGCCTTCTTGTAGTCGATGCTTGCCTTTTTGCCTCCCTCCAGTTCGCGCTGTGCTATGAGGATATTGCCTAAAGGCATGTCTTCGTCGTCGGTGTACATGGCGATGTCAGCGAGTGAGGTCACTCTGTCGCTTGCGAAGGCTGGCATACGCTTGTGGTCGAGTAGGTTTTCTACTATCAATGAACCCTTGCCACGTGATACGAGTTCATAGAGTCCAGGTTTGCCTGAAATGGCGAGAATTGTCTTGCTCATATTTAAAGTTTATGGTTTAAAGTTTAACGGTTAAAGAGTTCAACTTTCAATCTTCAATTTTCAATTATTTTAAGTATTTCGTCCACTTGCTTGTTGAGGTCGGTCTTGCCGTCGTTGACAATCACGTAGTCGGCTCGCTGTGCCACCTCCTGCTGGTTGGTCTGTCCGTCAACCCACTGAGCGGCTCGGTCGTAAGATATGCTGTCGCGCTGCATGATGCGCTGTATACGCACCTCGCGTGGTGCTGTGACGGCTATCACCTTATCGACGAAGTGTTCGAGGTGTGCCTCGTAGATGATGGCGCACTCCATCCACTGCATGCCCGAACGAAGGAAGTCGTCCATCACGGTTGGGTGCACGATGCTGTTGATAGCCTGCTTGTTAGCCTCTGATGCCAAGAGAAACTTGGTGACGGCTGCTGTGTTATACACCCCATCGATGTAGGTGTCAGGTCCTATCAGACTGACGAGCTGGTCGTGGATAGCTTGTGAGGTGTTGATGATGTGGCGTGCCTGCTTGTCAGTGTCGTAGATGGCGATGCCACGCTCGTTGAGCAGTCGACAGACGTATGACTTACCTGCTCCTATGCCTCCTGTGATGCAATATCTGTTCATGGCTCAGGGGGTTTCGAGTATATAGTCCACCTTATTATCTTTTATGGTGGCGCGCACTATGCCACGAGGCTGCACCATGATTTTCACCTTGAGTTTCTCGTTGGGATTGGCTGAGATGTCGTTATAGTCAGCCACCACGCTGAAGAGCTCGGGCTTAACCTGTGATATGCGAGCCACTGCTGCAGTCACCTTAATATCAACGCGCGCAGGGAAGGTCTTGAGTGCTATTCCTTCAGGCACGTTGACGGGACGGATGGGGGCGTTGATGATTACCTCGGTGAGCTGTTCGGCTATGAGACTCATAGAGACGGTTGAGGGCTCAATCCTGGCACCTGTGATCTTCTGTGTTCCCACGCTGTGTGTGGATGATTCCTTGATGCCAGTGAGGTTGAGTGGTGTGGTGTAAACCACGTTGATGGTGTCGAGAGCATCAGTAGAGGCATATACCGTGACGCTATCGGGGGTGAATACTGTACGCGTGATGAAGTAGTTGGTGGCTGGCATCACCTGTCCGTAGATGGCTATGGGCACCTTCTTCATGGCACCATAGTTGTAGTAGAAGTCCCAGCGGTCAGACTTGACTGAGGTGATAGAGGTGGTCTGCATGGTGCGCGACTTCATTATCTTCTGTATGTCAGCAGCTGATATGCTTCCCTTGCCACCTGCCTTGGCATATTGTGCGAAGCGCAGGTGTATGGGGCGCAGCACGTCGTTGATGGCAAACTCCATGAGGTTGAATCCCTTATCGCGAAAGGTGACCTTGATGGTGTCAGGCAGGGGTTCGGTAATCACTATGTTGTGTGGGATGTCGGTTATTTCAATCTTTATGGGGTATTCCCTCTCATAGGTGTCGTTGAGCGTGGAGAGAAACCAAAAGGTGGCACTGACAGCGAGGAAGGATAGAAATATGAGAAACTCCTTACTCGAAAACTCGGGCAAGGAATTTCTCATGTCCTTATATGTCTTGCTTATCTGCAAAGTGTCCACGATGAGAGGGTTATTTCATCTGTTGACTGGCAGCATCGGCAAATACGTAGCCGCGGTCGATGGTGATGGTAACACCTTTGGCTATCTCAACATCGAGGGAGTTCTGCTCCAGGTTGATATGCTTCACGGTGCCATATACACCACTGGCTGTAACCACCTTAGTGCCCTCGGTGATGGAGTTCTGGAAGTTCTTGATTTCCTTCTGCTTCTTCTGCTGAGGACGAATCATGAAGAAATACATGATGGCAAAGATAGCCACCATCATAATAATCATAGAATAACCGCCACCAGCAGCGCCTTGTGCGGCAAGAATAATGTTTGTCATTGTTTTTGCTTGTTATTTTTTTAGTATTACTTTTTATTTTTCACTTTCTTCTCGGGCATAGTCTTGAGCAGGATGCCCTTGTCAATGAGGTGACGCGCTATGGCGTCGAGCATGCCATTGATATATCCACCTGAGCGTGAGGTGGAGTAGAGTTTGGCAAGGCTTACATACTCGTTAATGGTAACGTTGACGGGGATGTTGGGGAAGGTCATCATCTCGGCTATGGCGAGCTGCATAATCACTACATCCATGTAGGCAAGACGTGAGAAATCCCAGTTGCGGCTTGCCTCTGTCATATAACGCTGATACTGGTCGGCATTGACTATGGTGGCATGGAACAGCTTCTGGGCATACTCCTTGTCCTCGTCATCGGTATATTCAGGCAACAGCTCCTGGCTGTCGCCATTGGCAGGGTCGAAGCGCTTGATGGTTTTCAAGACGAATGTGTCAACCACCTCCTTGTCGTCGTTCCAGTAGATGGAATCCTCTTCAAGGGTGAGAGAGAGGTCGTCATTGTTCTGTATGAACAGTTTGTAAAGTTTGCGCCACACCTCGCGATGGGTTTCGTAGTCATCGTCTGAGGAAGCGATAAACTCCTGATAGGTCTCGCTCTGCTCCATCTGCAGGTAGAGATTCTTAACAAACTCAGCCTTGTCGTCCCACAAGTTCTTCTGGTCCTCAACAAACTCCTTGAGTTGCTTGTTTTCCTCAAGCTGCACTGCAAACTTGTTGAAGGCGAAGCGTGCCGACGGACCTGTGAAGCCCTCGCGCTCAGCTTTAGCCGAGGCGATGTCGTAGTGCTTGCGCGCCATACGTGTAACGGCGACGATGAGCAACAGGAGGGTGTTGTATAGATGATAAGCCTTGGTGAGAGAGAACATCAGTTCCTTCTCAGCATTATCTAAGTTATGGTTTCCGTTCTGGAAGTAGGCATAGGTTAACTGAACTGCCTTGATTCGTATAAGTTCTCTGTTAATCATAAAATGTCTCTCCTTAAGATCGCTGTGTTATAGTATGTTTGTAGTTGATGCAATATCGCCACAAAGTTAATACATTTATATATAATGACAAAAAATGCCTATGGATTTTATGTTTTTTTTACAGTTTTATTTGCCTACGTCAAAAATAATTAGTACCTTTGCACCCGCAAAATCGCAAAGCGCGTTTGGGGCGACGCTTTCAGTGATGAAATAAAGTCGGTCCCCTTGTGTGATGGCAGATTAAGCATAAAATCAATCAAAAAACTTAATTTAGAGTAACACAATTATGTTAGAAATTTCACTTAAGGGTCAGAAGCGTGCTGACCTCGGTAAGAAGGCTTCTAAGGAAGCTCGTAAGCAGGGTCTTATCCCTTGTAACATCTATGGTGAGAAGAAGGACGAGAATGGTCTGCCAGTAGCAGTTTCATTCGTTATTCCATTCACCGAGTTGCGTAAGGCTATCTACACTCCTAACGTGTATGTTATCAACCTGGAGCTCGACGGTGAGAAGAAACTCGCTATCATGAAGGAGATACAGTTCCACCCAGTGACAGACGCTCCTCTGCACGTTGATTTCTTTGAAATCACTCCTGAGAAGCCAATCACTGTAGGTATCCCAGTTAACCTCGTGGGTCTGGCTGCTGGTGTGCGCCTTGGTGGTCGTATGTCACTCTCTATCCGTCAGATTAAGGTTACTGCTCCTTACACTCGCATACCTGAGAAGCTTGACGTTGACGTTACCGCACTCGAGATTGGTAAGTCTATCAAGGTCGGTTCACTCTCATACGAAGGACTAGAGTTTGCTACACCTGCTGAGGTTATCGTATGTTCTGTTAAGATGACACGTGCTGCACAGGCTGCAGCAGCAGCTGCTGCTGAGGCTTAATACCTCACTCCACGTAATAACACATAAGGCATCCTTGGCAACAAGGGTGTCTTTTTTTAGTTGAAGATTGAAAATTGATAGTTGAAAGTTGGAAAAGTTCCTTATAGTAGGTCTTGGCAACCCTGGAGCGGAGTATCACGAGACCAGACATAATGTAGGGTGGATGGTGGCTGATGCCTTTGCTGCCCAGCAGAAGGTGACGTTTGAGGACAAGCGTTACGGATACTTGGCTGAGACAAGCGTGAAGGGCAGAAAGCTGTTCATACTGAAGCCTACCACATATATGAACCTGTCAGGCAATGCCGTGCGCTACTGGCTGGAGAAGGAGAATATACCCACAGAACACCTGCTGGTGATAGTTGACGACCTAGCTTTCCCCCTTGGCAAGATGCGATTGAGGGGTAATGGTTCGAACGGCGGGCATAACGGACTGGGACACATACAACAGCTGATAGGAGAGAAGTATGCCCGACTGCGCATAGGCATTGGTAGCGAGTTTCAGCGAGGTGGACAAGTGGACTGGGTGCTCAGCAAGTTTAGCGATGAGGATAAGAAGGTCTTAGAGCCCCTGATTGACACCGC
>JAEEVS010000065.1:0-6160 GCA_016290975.1 Prevotella sp.
ATAAAAAAATCAATTTTTGTGGCTAAAAATTTGCACATCTCATTTTTTCTTACTACCTTTGCAGCCGTGAATTTAAAAATTCACCTCTTAATGGCGGGATAGCTCAGCTGGTTAGAGCGTCGGATTCATAATCCGGAGGTCGAGGGATCGTGGCCCCCTCCCGCTACTTTAAGAAAAGAAATGAGTTACGCAAATCACGTAACTCATTTTCTTTTTTATTGGTTGGAGAATTCTTTTATCTTTATTACAAGCCCATCACAGCCTTTGCTCCTTCGTTCTCTGGATCGAGCTCGAGCAGCTTGGCAGCTACTTCCTTACCCTTCTCCATGTCATCGATACAGTTGACATAGTAGAACAGCAGTGTGGAATAGGCTGCGGCAAGCATCTTGTTCTCACCTGCAGAACGGTCGGTCTTTGCGCCGAGGATGTCTGTGAATGTAGCATAGTGAGGACCTGCGAGCTTAACCTGTTCCTTCTGGTCAATAGGCAGTGAGAAGGGGAGGGTGGCGCGCTTGTTTGCTACGTAAGCGGCATTGGTAGGATATTTCTCTGCCAGTTCAGCATAAATCTTGTCAGCCATCTCGTAAGCTTTCTGCTTGTCAGCAGCTGGTGTTTTCTCGTCAGCAAGCTGATCAGCATAGAGTGATGCTACAGTCTCCTGGAGTGTGAAAGACTGCTGAGGCTGTGCCTTGACATACTTGTCGAGGTATTCGCCAGCCTTGACATAGTCAGACAGCTTCTTATAGCAGTCAGAGATGTCCTTGTTAGCCTGTGCCTTGGTAGGAGCGTCAACATTGTCGAGTGTCTGGAGCTTCTTATACTGCTCGATAGCCTCTGTATATTTATCGGCACCCTTCAGAGCACGTGCATAGTAACCATAGTCGAATGCAGAAGCCTTGAGAGAGTCAGAGTTGTTGAAGAGGTCGTTGGCACCAGCGAGGGCGTCATCATAGTTCTTCAGCTCGGTGTTGTTGAACATGATAAGACGGTTGAAGGAAGCATTGCGTGGGAACTTAGCGTGTCCCTGCTTAGCCAGTGACAGTGACTTCTGGTAATCCTGAGAGAGGAATACGTTGGTAGCATAGTCAGAGAGCTGATAGTCCTTCATATCGTTAACGCTCACCTTATTATAATATTCTATAGCCTTCTTCATGTTTCCGGCGTCAGAATATATCTCTGCTGCGATAAGGTCAACAGGATAGTTAGGCAGTTCCCTCTTCAGTGCCTCAAGGGTGTTCACTGCATCCTGGGGAGATGTCTTACTCATGATGCGAGCATAGCGGCGGTATCCGTCAGGGTTCTTTGGGTCGGCATACATAGCCTGCTGGAACTGAGATGCAGCCTCACCACCATTATCCTCACCAACGGCGATATTACCCATGAGGAGGTATGGAGTAGCGTTGCCTGTCTTTCCTTTCAGGAGGTCGATAGCCTTCTGGCCGTATTCCTTAGCTTTGGTATAGTCCTTGACAGAAAGGTATGCACGGCCGATACTTACGAGGCCATTGACATCCTTCTTATAGGTCTTTGCGATGTCAGCGATCTGCTTCTGTGCATCACCTGAGCCGCTCTTGAGGATATCTACTACTTGCTTCATAATCTGGTCAGACTGATTGTCCTGAGCCAGTACTGGAGCTGCGATGAATGTCATCAGGGCTCCGATAATAAGATTTCTTAGTTTCATATTGTTCTTTTGTATGTTTAATCGGTTATCTTAACTTCTCGTATTGAAATATTTCCATAGGCCGGGAGCAGTCCTGCCTTGAAGATTATCATCTGTCCCTTTGGGGCTGCTACGAACTGTGCGAATCCCCACGGCAGACCATACTTTCCGCGTTCGTCGTTGAGGAGGGCGTATATCTTGCGTATGAAGGGATAGTAATCGTTATAGATGTATCCTTGGTAGGGCTTGTAGGAATTGTCGGGTGTGGCATTTTCGCTACGTGAGATGGCCAGCACACGGATATTCTTCTTCCATGTGAGGTTGGTGCTGTCGCGCTTGTCGTTGAGCCAGTTGCTGCCGATAATGCCGATGGCATTAGGCGTTTTCTCGACGTAGTCAATGACTTCTGCCGTCTTCTTTGTGGCAAAGGCATTCTCGGCCGTTATGGGCTTTCCGTTAAGGATAGAGTCCTCTACATAGTGTACGGCGCTGGATGTGGCGTTGTCAAAGCAAACGATAATCTCGCCGGAGCGGGTCTTGGTGCCGACCTCTTTCCATGTCTTCGCCTCGCCGGAAAGGATGCGCTTCACATCTGTCACTGACATGCAGGAGTCAGTATTCTCCCTGTTGATAATCAGTGCCAGGCCGTCGTAGCCTACATGTACGGTATAGGGCTTGCGCTCTCTGGCAATGAGGTTGTCATACTCGGACTTCTTGAAGTCGCGTGAGGTGAACATCATCAACAGTTTGTTGGCCAGCAACAGGTTCATGCCCTCTGACTCTGTCATGTACTTCGGTGTACAGTGAGCCTGGACATAGATGGAATGGAACACGTCAAGTTCTTCTTCGATAATAGGAGCGAAACTCTCGTCGGCGCCGAATGTCACGGAGCCGCTGGAGTACGTGTCAGTACGCGCATTAGGATTCTTCTTGCGTGAGCAGGAAGTGATGCTGATGCTTAATGCGAGTATTGCAACGATAAGGAACGTTATGTGTTTCATACTTGTGTTCTTGAAAAAGAGGCCAAAAGGAATGCCCCTCTGGCCTCTTTGAGAATTTATCAGTTATTCTACTGTAGGCGGAATGTTACAGGCAATGTGTATTTCACACGTACTGCGGAACCATTCTGCTTACCAGGAATCCACTTAGGCATAGAGGATACGACGCGCATAGCTTCCTTGTCGAGTGACGGGTCAACAGACTTAGCGATCTTAACGTCTGTGATAGAACCGTCGCGTTCTACGACGAAGGTACAGATTACACGTCCCTGAATGCCGTTTTCTTCAGCAATAACAGGATACTTGATGTGAGAAGAGAGGTACTGCATCAGGGCACCCATACCGCCAGGATAAGAAGGCATCTGTTCTACTACGTCGAACACCTTGTTTTCTTCTTCCTTTGGCTTTACAGGCTCTGTTGCAATGACTTCCTTAGCCTTCAGCACTTCACCACTCTCATCGTTACCGACAACGTTAAGTGCGCCGACAGCAACCTTTGAGTTCATGATTTCGTCCTGAGACTTCAGCTCGTCTTCGGGCTTTACTTCATCATCCTTCTTGATTACAGGAGCAGTAAACTTCACAGAGCTCTTAACCTTCTCTACGACCTGCTGCTGCTCTTGTCTTACAGGAATCTCCTTACGTTCAACCTTAGCTTCCTTCTTCTTCTGCTGTGTGAGAGCAGAGAGTTCGGTAACCTGGTCCATTACAGCGTGCTCCTTCTGGTATGCGTCGTATGCATTCTTTGCTATCATGAATATCATGACTGCAGCAAAGAGTATAAGCACAGCTACCATAGAGAGAACGTTGCGGCGTCCTGTTTGTCTGCGAAGTACGTATGCACCGTATTCCTTGTTACGATTTTCGAACATCATGTCCGACCATTCGTTGGATATAAGATCTATTTGTGCCATTTTTCTTTTCCTTTCTTAAGTTAAAGTGTTATGCATAGACTTATTCCTTTACGCCAGCTTCCTCAAGGAGCTTGAGGTCATCTGGAGTAATCTTGTCGATGACATACTTACCAACAGAACAAATCTGCATCTCATCAAGTGCGTCGATAACGTTCAGGTAAGAAGCGTTGTCAGTAGCTTTGATGATGATTGTCATTGTCTGAATCTTATCTCCGTTGATTTCACCTGCCTTGATTTTGCGAAGCTCGTCGTCATACATTTGCTGTGTGAACTTCGGGTTCTCGTGCTTCTTCTTGTCAAGCATAGCCTTTGCCAGCATAACCTGCTGTATTGGCTGGGTGCCATCTTCGGTCACGTGAGTGATCAGGACCTTGCGGATACCGTCTTTACCCCATGTAGTCTTCTTCAGACATGTAGGGTCATCATACTTAGGCATACCTTCTACATAATGTATCTGGTTGTTTGCAGTTACATATATAGTAATGGTATATGAAGCCTTGGTAACGGACTTATCCTGGTCCTCCAGGTTCTTATCATTAGTCGGCATACTCAATTCCATTGTCTGTGGCTTAGCCAGAGAGGTACAGAGCATGAAGAATGTGATAAGAAGCATCATCATATCCACCATAGGTGTAAAGTCCACCCTGGTTTGAGACTTTTTCTGTCTGCTTTTTTTCTGTTTAGCCATTCTTAATCCTCCGATGTTTTGAGTGATGTAATAAGATAGTAACGGTTCTCGTTAATATCCTGCAACTCCGACATAATATTCCTTATAGTCTTATATGGGGTCTCTGAGTCAGCCTTGAGGGCAACCTTGAGGTCTGGGTTAGCAGAGCGTGCTGCCTTTACCCACTCCTGGAATTCAGAGAGTCCGCCATCAATACTATCAGTTGGGATACCCAGTTCCTTCAGTTCCTTAGCGCGCTCTGACTCTTCTTTGTCAAGATAGGGCTTAAGCACGTTCAGAGGAGTACCGAACATTGGGTCTGCCTTGAAGTTAGCGAGCTGCTTACCTGTCAATTGGATATTGAAGTTGCCAGTCACTTCAAGAACTGCCTGCTCGAGGTATATCTGGTTATCCATGCTCATAAACACCTTGCCAGTCTTGTCGACAAGGATGTTAAGAACATCTTTCTCAGGCACCTTAATCTCAGACACTGATGACGGTGTTACCACCTTCACTGGTTCCGGCTTCACGAATGTTGATGTCAACATGAAGAAACACAGAAGCAGCGTCATCACGTCCGACATAGGCGTCATGTCGATCCAGATGTCTTGTTTCTTAAGTTTTACTTTACCCATAGCGATAAATGTTTTAGAGGGTTAGAAGTAAAAATTAAGCTTCGTCGTGGTTTGCCTCGTAAGTCTGAGCAATTGTGTAACCTACCTCATCAAGAGCGTATGTAAGCTTATCGATACGGTTAGAGAAGAAGTTGTAAGAAATCACGGCGAGCCATGATGTCAAGATACCGAGGGCGGTATTGATGAGGGCCTCAGAGATACCGGTTGAAAGTGCAACTGAGTCACCACCACCACCTGATGCCAGAGCGGCGAATGACTTGATCATACCCGTTACAGTACCGAACAGAGCGGTAAGTGTACCCAGAGTAACGAGGGTAGCAAGCATAGGCATGTTCATCTGCAGGGTAGGCATCTCAAGCTGTACTGCCTCTTCGTGAGCCTGCTGAATCTTAGAAATCTTCTGAGCCTTCTTGAGGTTGGTGTCTTTTTCCATCTCCTCGTACATCTTCAAAGAAGCGCCAACAACGTTTGCAATAGTTCCGCTCTGCTTCTTGCAGAGATCCTGAGCCTTTGCGAAGTCATTCTGCTTCAGAGCAGCCTTGATTTCAACAACGAACTTTGTTGTAGCCATCTTACCGAATGCTGTGCGCTGTGCGAGCATACGCTCAATAGAAAGACAAAGCACAGTGAGAATCAAGGTAATCAGGACAGGCACAACGACACCACCTTTGTAGATAGTACCGAGCATGTTACCATTAAGAACTTCTCCATCAGGATCGCCACCTACGAAGTTGGCTGGGTCACCGAGGACAAACTTGTAGATACATACTGCAATGATGAACATTGCGCAAATAATCCAAATTGCATTACGAACTCCCTGAAAACCTGCTGAGGCTTTCTTCTGAGCGGCTGGTTTTTTAACGTCTGCCATAATTTTGTTTAGTTAGATTAAAAATTAATTGAAAAATTAGATATAAATTAAGTTTAATACTCTCTGTTTACACGAGGTGTAGATTGTTAAATCCGCTGACAAAGGTAGGAATTTTTCTTGACATTGGGCATGAATTAAGAACTTTTAACATGAAAACTTAGTGTTTTGGGCATAAATGCTGTCTTTGATAGACAAACTAAAGCATGCTCTATATTCTCATAACGCTAAAATATGCCATTTTATTATGTAATTTCGCATAAACAAAAAATGGCCACGCACATGCGCGACCATTTTTATATTATAAAGAGAAGGATTATTTTAGTGCAGTTTTGCACAGCATTCCTTGATTCTGCGCATAGCCTCAACGATATTTTCGTCGCTTGTGGCATAGCTCATGCGGAAGCATTCAGGG
>JAEEVS010000006.1:0-25367 GCA_016290975.1 Prevotella sp.
CCTCGCCAAGCAGGAAGTCGTGGAAGTTCTCCCAGTTAGGCTCCTTAGAGTCGAGAGAGAATGGGTTCTTGCCTTCCTCAGCCAAAGCTGGGTTGTAGCGCCACAGGTGCCCGTAACCGCACTCAACAGCCTTCTTCTCCTCGGCCTGGCTCTTACCCATACCGCCCTTGGCCTTCAAGCCGTGGTTGATACATGGAGCGTAGGCGATGATGATTGAAGGACCGTGCCAAGCCTCAGCCTCGCGGAATGCCTTCAGACACTGTGCGTTGTCGGCACCCATAGCTACCTGAGCAACGTAAACGTAGCCGTAAGTAGTAGCGATCATACCGAGGTCCTTCTTCTTGATGCGCTTACCCTGAGCAGCGAACTGTGCGATAGCGCCGAGAGGTGTAGCCTTAGAAGCCTGACCACCAGTGTTAGAGTAAACCTCAGTATCGATTACGAAGATGTTGAGGTCTTCACCTGATGCGAGTACGTGGTCGAGACCGCCGTAGCCGATATCGTAAGAAGCACCGTCACCACCGATAATCCACTGTGAACGCTTGATGAGATAGTGGTCGAGGGTCTTCAGCTCAGAGCATACAGGGCAACCAGATGCTGCACCCTTAGCGATTTCTGGCTTCAGGATAGCTGCAAGACGCTTTGTCTCGTCAGCATCTTCCTTCTTCTCTATCCATTCAGCTGCTGCTGCCTGGTACTCTGCTGAGCCCATCTTCTCGTCAACAACCTTCTGGAGAAGCATTGCAACGCGCTCCTTCATCTTCTTGTTACCGATTACCATACCGAGACCGAATTCGCAGAAGTCCTCGAACAGAGAGTTGTCGAATGCAGGACCCTGACCCTTCTCGTTAGTAGTATAAGGTGTAGAAGGTATAGATGCTGAGTAGATTGAAGAACAACCTGTAGCGTTAGCGATTATCTCACGGTCACCGAAGAGCTGAGAGATGAGCTTAACATAAGGTGTCTCACCACAACCAGAGCAAGCGCCTGAGAACTCGAAGAGAGGTGTAGCGAACTGTGAGTTCTTTGGATTAGCCTTGATGTCAACGAGCTCCTGCTTGGTCTTAACGTTCTTTACGAGGTAGTCCCAACCTGCAGCGAGGTCGATCATCTCCTGAGCGTCTGGGTTATAAGGAACCATCTTGAGAGCCTTCTCACCCTTCTTACCTGGACATACGTCAACACAGTTGCCGCAACCAAGACAGTCAAGTGGTGATGGCTCGATAACGAAGTGCATACCCTTCATAGCTGCTGGAGCCTTAATCTCCTGAGTCTGTCCGTTGAAGCCCTTGAGCTCCTCGTCAGTGAGTACGAATGGACGGATAGCAGCGTGAGGACAAACGAATGAACACTTGTTACACTGGATACAGTTCTCAACGTTCCATACTGGTACGAATGCCTCAACACCACGTTTCTCGTAAGCAGCTGTGCCGTTCATCCATGTACCGTCAACGGTGTCGAACTTAACGAAGTCTGATACCTTGAGGTCGATACCCATCTGAGCGTTGATAGGACGAACGAGTTCCTTAACGAATGCTGGTGCATCGTCAGCCTTTGGTGCATCGTCTGGAAGGTTAGCCCATGCTGGATCAACAGTGAGAGTCTTATACTCGCCACCACGGTCAACAGCCTGATAGTTCATGTTTACAACGTCGTCACCCTTCTTGCCGTAAGACTTCTTAGCGAATGCCTTCATCTGCTCTACAGCGAGATCTACTGGGATAACCTCAGAGATGCGGAAGAATGCAGACTGGAGGATGGTGTTGGTACGGTTGCCCAGACCAATCTCCTGTGCTATCTTGGTAGCGTTGATGTAGTAAACCTTGATGTTCTTCTGTGCGAATACGCGCTTTACCTTATTAGGAATAAAGTTAACGAGTTCCTCACCGTCGAAGATAGTGTTGAGCAGGAATGAACCGTTCTCACGGATACCACGTGTTACGTCGTACATGTGCAGGTAAGCCTGTACGTGACATGCTACGAAGTTAGGTGTGGTAATCTGATATGTAGAGCGGATTGGCTCGTCACCGAAACGGAGGTGTGAACAGGTGAAGCCGCCTGACTTCTTAGAGTCGTAAGAGAAGTATGCCTGGCAGTACTTATCTGTGTTCTCACCGATAATCTTAACTGAGTTCTTGTTAGCACCAACAGTACCATCAGCACCAAGACCGAAGAACTTACACTCCTGAGTTGACTTGCCGCCGAGAGCGATTTCCTCAACCTTCTCAAGAGAGAGGTGTGTAACGTCGTCAACGATACCAACAGTGAAGTGATTCTTTGGCTGTGGAAGTGCGAGGTTGTTGAATACAGAGATGATCATGGCTGGTGTAACGTCAGATGAACCAAGACCATAACGACCGCCAACGATGAGAGGACGCTTGTCGCACTCGTAGAATGCAGACTTAACGTCGAGGTAGAGAGGCTCACCCTCAGCACCTGGCTCCTTAGTACGGTCAAGAACAGCAATCTTCTTACATGTAGAAGGTACTGCCTTCATGAGGTAGTCAACAGAGAATGGACGATAGAGGTGAACTGCAATCATACCTACCTTCTTACCCTCAGCAACGAGGTAGTCGATAGCCTCGCGAGCTGCCTCTGTAGCAGAACCCATGAGGATGATTACGTCTTCTGCATCCTTAGCACCATAGTAGTTGAAGTTATGATACTCACGGCCAGTAATCTTAGAGATTTCGCCGAGGTACTTCTCTACTACGTCAGGAATTGCATCGTAGTAAGAGTTACAAGCCTCACGGTGTGTGAAGAATGTCTCTGGGTTCTCAGCTGTACCACGTGTTACAGGGCGCTCTGGAGTGAGGGCACGGTTACGGAACTCCTCAACGAACTGCTGTGGAGTGATAGCCTTGATGTCCTCCATATCCATTACCTCGATCTTGTGATACTCGTGAGAGGTACGGAAACCATCAAAGAAGTTGATGAATGGAACCTTAGTCTCGAGAGTAGCAAGGTGAGGAACTGCTGTGAGGTCCATAACCTCCTGCACTGAACCTGAGCAGAACATAGCGAAACCTGTCTGACGACAAGCCATTACGTCCTGGTGGTCACCAAAGATACAGAGAGAGTGAGAAGCCAGTGTACGAGCAGATACATCGAATACACATGGAAGAAGCTCACCAGCAATCTTATACATGTTAGGAATCATCAGGAGAAGACCCTGAGATGCAGTGAAGGTGGTGGTAAGTGCACCAGCCTGCAGAGAACCGTGTACTGCACCAGCAGCACCGCCCTCTGACTGCATTTCCTGTACAAGAACTGTCTGACCCCACATGTTCTTACGACCACGTGCAGCCCAGTCATCAGTGTGCTCCGCCATTGGAGATGATGGTGTGATTGGGTAGATAGCAGCTACCTCAGAGAACATGTAGCTCACGTGAGCTGCAGCCTCGTTACCATCACATGTGATAAACTTTTTTTCTTTAGCCATTTTTGTTATTAAGATAAATGTAGTAAATAAAAATATTTAATAATGTTTGTATCAGTAGAGAAAGCCAAGCAACCAGAGTGGAATCACGTTATCTCCCACCGTATTGTCGGTATATTGGCAATAAACTGTACCGTTGCTGCCAGACTTCCGGTTAACCATGCTGCAGACTTTAAAACTCTTTGTGGCATCTATAGTATAGAGGGTCTCTTTACTTGCCTGGTTAACTTTATGGTCTTTCCACATCGTGTTAACAAAGAACGTCTCCATCTGCGTCTGTATGTCAAACGTGATAGGATAGATGGCTTGATACAGATTGGGATTATGTAACATCACCTTAGAGGGCTTCTTGGGGAACCGTTGTCCCACAGGGTAAATCATATTTATCAGGCGGGCATCAGCCAGATACTTGATGTAATTCATTACCGTAGCCCTGCTTGTCTCTATTTCCTTTGCCAGACTGCTTACGTTGGGCGCTTGCGGTCCGCTTACGGCAAGGAGGTAGAAAAGTTTCTTTATCTTGGTCAGATATTTCAACTCTATCTGCTTTATCAGCAGGATGTCAACCTCTGTCATCATGTTCATTGACTTCAGCAGGTTGTCGGAGAAATCGTCGTGCTCACGAAACAACGGATAGAAACCGTGTTCCAGATACTCCGCAAAGTACTTCTGCGGGTCAACCTTAGCCAGTATCTCGGCAACTATCTGTCTCTTGTTAGCTAAGAGTTCACCTAACGATATCCAGCGCAGACTCAGTCCTGTTCTCAAGTTCAGATACTCCCTAAAAGAGAATCCTCGCAGGTTGTAACTCTTGACTATCTCGCAGAGTTCAGGATTTTCCCTCTTGAGGCGCATCACACTCGACCCTGCGAACACTATCTTCAGCTTGGGATAGAGGTCGTAGCACCTGCGCAACTCCCGGCTCCAGTCAAACTGCTTGAACACCTGGTCTATGAGCAGAACCCTGCCACCCTGTTTGTAGAACTCTCCCGCGAAGTCGGCTATGCCTCGTCCTTGGAAGTAGAAATTATTCATGTTCACATATAGACAGCGTCTGTCTGTAGAACTGAACCTTTCCTTGGCATACTGTAACAAAAATGTTGTCTTTCCCACGCATCGTGTGCCCTTGATACCTATCATTCGTGCGCTCCAGTCTATCTCGTCCATCAAGACGCGACGCACTGGGGCATTGCAGTGTTCTACAAGGTATCTGTGCGTACGATAGAAATCTTCCATTTCAGTTCACAATATCTTTAGGCTACAAAGTTAAGAAATAATTCTTAAAATGCAAAGCTGAGATTGCATTTCGAACAAACTTTTAATATTCTTTAAACATTAAGTTGCTACAATAAGGGACACAACGCGTGTTTACGGTCGTGCCCCCTACTCTATGTTTTCATATCAACGCGTCATGGTGTGACAGAGCGCATGATATATGCATTTTACTTTCCCGATCAGTTGTTGACTGAACCACCCACGATATCGAGGAGTTCGCTTGTGATAGCCTGCTGACGTGACTTGTTGTACTGCAGGTTGAGCATACGCAACAGTTCGTCTGCATTGTCCGTAGCCGTCTGCATTGCTACCATTCTCGCAGCGTGCTCAGAGGCGTTGCTGTCAAGCAGTGCTGTGTAAACCATCAGGTTGACGTAGCGAGGCACCAGTATTGAGAGGATAGTCTGCATATCAGGCTCCACGATGAAGTTGTCGTTCAGCGCTGAAGCCTTCTTATTCTCATATTCTCTTTCTTTCTGATGCTCCTGCAAATATTTAGTAGCCTCCTCTGATGCTATGGTGCTCTTCAGGTCACGGAAATGGTCATAGTCCATCGCCTCCTCAATGTCGATAGGCAGTAGTGTCTTGTTTTGCAGTATCTGACTACCGGCACTTTTGAAGTGGTGATATATCATCTCCACTCTGTCTATAATGCCGTTATCAAAATCTGCCTGTAACTGTCTGCCTATCTCAGCACACTCTATAGAGTTCGGTTTGTCAGCAAGTTGCATGAAGTTGCCTGCCGTTGCCACGCCAAGCTTCTGCATCTTTTCTGCTACCTTACGTCCTATAGGATATACTATCACCTTCACGCCCTTCTTCTGATATCCGTCAATGGCTTTTTGCGTCAGTTTCAGCACGTTAGCGTTGAATCCTCCACAAAGGCTTGAATTACTTGAGAAGGCGAGCAGGGCTACAGTCTTTACAGGGCGCGCCTGAGTTATGCTACCTTTTGCATCAACATCACTGGCAAGGAAAGTCTTGAGGATGTGCTCCAGCATACCCTCGTATGGAAGCATATTCTCTATCATCTGTTGAGCGTGGTGCAACTTACTTGATGCCACCATCTTCATCGCACTCGTAATCTTACGTGTGCTCTGCACAGATGTTATACGATTTTTTATTTCTTTTAAACTTGCCATGCTAAATTATCAAGAATAATTACATTCTTACTTATAGCTCTCTGCTACATTTGCCATAGTCTCGGCAATGGTAGCCGTTGCTGCATCGTCTATCTGTCCTGAACCGAGGAAGTCGATGACATCCTGATGCTGGTTACGCATAGCCTCGAGGAAGGTATCCTGACACTCGCGCACCTTATCAACAGGCACTGCACTCATCAGTCCCTTTGTGCCACAATACAGTATGGCAATCTGCTCGCCTACTGGCATTGGGCTGTACTGAGGCTGTATGAGCAACTGGTTGTTCTTACGTCCACGATCAAGCGTCATAGCCGTCACGGCATCCATATCACTTGAGAACTTAGAGAAACTCTCCAACTCACGATACTGTGCCTGGTCTATCTTCAGCGTACCTGCCACCTTCTTCATAGACTTGATTTGAGCGGAACCGCCCACACGAGATACCGAGATACCCACGTTGATAGCAGGACGGAAGCCCTGGTTGAAGAGGTCTGACTCAAGGTATATCTGTCCATCGGTGATAGAAATCACGTTAGTTGGGATGTATGCTGATACGTCACCTGCCTGAGTCTCGATGATTGGCAGGGCTGTGAGTGAACCGCCACCCTTTACCTTACCCTTCAGACATGCTGGCAAGTCGTTCATCTGCTCGGCTACCTCTTGCTGCTCGTTGATCTTAGCAGCGCGCTCCAACAGACGAGAGTGGAGATAGAACACATCACCAGGATATGCCTCACGTCCAGAAGGACGGCGCAGAATCAGTGACACCTCACGGTAAGCCACAGCCTGCTTTGACAGGTCATCATATACTACGAGAGCGTGCTGACCGCGGTCGCGGAAGTACTCGCCTATCGCAGCACCAGCAAATGGTGCGTAATACTGCATTGCAGCAGGGTCACTGGCTGTAGCAGCCACGATGATGGTGTATGGCAGCGCTCCACGCTCCTTCAGGTTCTGTACCAGAGCGGCAACTGTTGATGCCTTCTGTCCTATTGCCACATAGATACAATATACAGGCTTGCCTGCCTCGTAGAACGACTTCTGGTTGATAATGGTATCAATGGCGATAGCCGTCTTACCTGTCTGGCGGTCGCCGATGATAAGTTCACGCTGTCCTCGACCTATAGGAATCATTGAGTCAACAGCCTTGATACCTGTCTGCAGAGGTTCCTTTACCGGTTGACGGTATATAACGCCAGGAGCCTTACGGTCCAGTGGCATCTCGAATGCATCGCTGAGGTCTATGTCACCTCCACCGTCTATAGCCTGTCCTAATGGGTTAATAACACGGCCGAGCATATTGTCGTTTACTCGTATTGACGCAATACGCTTGGTACGCTTCACTACTTGTCCCTCCTTGATACCGCTTGTCGGTCCCAGAAGCACACAACCCACATTGTCCTCTTCCAGGTTCATGACGATAGCCATGGTGCCATTCTCGAACTCCAGAAGCTCGTTAGCCTCCGCATTGCGCAGACCGTAAATACGTGCTACGCCATCGCTGACTGTCAGCACAGTACCTACCTCATCAAAGTTTGTTGATGAAGAGACTCCCTTGAGCTGGTCGAGCAAAACCTGAGAGACTTCGCTTGGTTTGATTTTATCTGACATTGTTTATTAGTTTAACTGTTTGAGAATTTTATTGAGCTGTGCCTTCACTGAGGTGTCCAAGCGGTAGGTGTCGTACTCTAGCACGAAACCTCCTATTATGTCTGGATCTACCTCTGTAGAGAATTCCACAGTTCCATTGGTACGGCTCTCTACCATCTTTCTCATCTTCTGCTCCATGGCATCAGATACGGGAACTGCCGTAGTGAGCTTTCCGCGGGTGATATTCTTCTGTTGACGGTAAAGGGTTATGTAAGAGTTGGCGATGAACTGCATAACAGACTCTCTTGACTCCTTGAGCACCAGGTCTGTCAGGCTTTCCGTCACTTTACTTACCTTACCTCCTGCAGCAGTCTTGATGAGCTCGGCTTTCTTTTCACGAGCTATCATGGGATTGTCGAGGGTGCGACGCAGTTCAGGCACTTTGACGTAGCTCTCAGCGAGAGTCTGCATCTCCTGATACACCTGGTCTTCAGCCTTCGACTCAACGCTGCATTTCAGCAACGCACGGGCATACCTAACTGATATAACTCCTAAATCCATATACTACTACTTATCAACAGAAACCTCATCCAGCAGTTTGTCTATAAGTTCCATTTGCGCCTTGTCGTCAGATAGGTTCTTACGAACCACCTTTTCAGCCACGAGCACTGAGAGCTGAGCCATCTCTGCACGTATTTCACGTAAAGCAGATGCTTTCTCAGACTCTATCTGTGCCTTGGCATCGGCAATGAGGCGTGCGGCCTCTTCCTTTGCCTTGTCCTGGGCTTTCTCGACTATGGCATCACGCGTTGCAGTGGCTTCCTTGAGTAGTTGTCCCTGCTTCTCGCGAGCCTCACGCAGGATGGACTCACTTTCTTTCTGTATATTGGCAAGCTTCTCGTTAGCCTCCTGAGCCTTACGCAGACTGTCGTCAATGAACTGTTTACGTTCGTTGACCATGCCTACTATGGCTGGGAAGCCAAACTTCCAAAGGAGTGCGAGCACGATGAAGAACGTGATGCACATCCAGAAGAGCAAGCCAGTACTTGGAATCAACAAATCCATACGCTGTATAGAGTTTTCTTTATTAGTTACTACTTGTTTTACTGAGGACGTCTCGCCAGCCCTGTGGCTTGGAAATCATCCCCGTCGGCTCTTTAGAATGAGCAGAGAAGTGCGATAACGGCACCAAACAGAGCAACACCCTCGATAAGAGCTGCTGCAACAATCATGTTGGTAAAGAGCTTGTTCATCACCTCTGGCTGACGAGCCATAGCGTCCATTGCGCTACCACCAATCTTACCAATACCGAGACCAGCACCGATAGCTGCGAGACCTGCGCCAAGACCTGCGCCCAACTTAGCAATACCTGCAGCTGCTTCAGCTGCCAAAATCATAGAAATCATAGTCTTAAAATTTTAGTTATAAATTAGTTTATTACTTTTTTGTTAATGTTATTTTCATTTTGTCGTTACGTTGTTATGCGTAGTTACTCCTCTTCGGGGTGTATTCGTGCCAAACCAATGAATGTAGCTGAGAGCTGTGTGAACACCATTGCCTGAATGAAGCATACCAAGCACTCCAGTGTCAACATGAATACACTCATCAGCATACTTACTGCGCCAAGTCCTGCCAACATGCCGTAACCCATAGTCGCTGCAACAAATATCACGCAAGTGATAGAGAGTGCTATGGCGTGACCTGCCATCATGTTGGCAAAGAGACGGATCATCAGTGCGAATGGCTTAGTAAATATACCTACAAACTCTATCACAGGCATGAGTGGTATAGCCTTTAGAGCCAGTGGCACCTCAGGCCAGAAGATGTCTTTCCAGTAGTGCTTGGTGCCTGAGAACTGCGTAACAACGAAGGTGCAGAATGCCAAAAAGAACGTGCAGGCGATGTTACCTGTGAGGTTACCTCCGAATGGTGGGAATGGTATTATGCCCAGCACGTTGGCAAAGAAGATGAAGAAGAAGCATGTGAGCAGGTAGGGTGTGTACTTCTCGTAACCCTTGCCTATGCTTGGCTTTATCATGTTGTCCACCACGTACATCACGAGCATCTCTATGAAGCCCACAAAGCCTTTTGGAGCCTCATCGCTTGCTTTGCGATTCTTATACCATCTTGCTGAGAACAAAACAATTAACACAAGTAGAAAAGAGTCCAAAAATAGCACGCAGACGGTCTTCGTAATGCTTATATCGAACACTCCTAACTCCTCGCCGTCTTTCAGTTCTACTACCTTGCCAGCGTTAGGACCTTCCTCTGCAATGGTGAGTCCTTCATACTGCTTGCCTTCGAGAATCTTATCGCTCAGGAAGGTATGCCAACCAGTCGAACTGTGTACTATCACAGGTAGTGGTATAGCGACTGCATTCTCGTGGCTACCTATGATGTGCCACTCGTAAGAGTCCTTGATATGTCCCAACACAGTACCATTGACATCCACCTTGCCGCCCTCCTCGTTTGCCATTGCAGACGTGAGGCATAGCAGCATCACAGTCAGACATAGTATGTATTTTAATTTGTTCATATTAGAAATCCTAATGTTTTAACATTATCGAGATAATGACCATTGCCACATACATGAGTGAGAACGCAAGGCAGAATGTCATCGCCTCCTCACGAGTGTGTGTGCTCAAGAGCATGTATAGCGCTACTACTGTCAGTGCAACGGTGAAGCGTATCGCCGCCATTATGAAGTAGAAGGTGACCGCCTTGTCAGGTTGGTATTTCTGCACTGCTCCCAATCCTTTCACCCATATAATTACTAATAAGGTGTAGATGGTTATTGCCAGTGCTATCCAAGGCAACATCATTGGCGCTCAATGCACAATGACACATTATTTCTCAGTACCTCTACGAAGCCGCCTGCCACCTGTATCTGCTCCGTTCCCTCGGCATTGGTGTATTCCACCTTGCCTGCGGCAAGGGCTGATATGAGCGGAGCATGGTTTTGCAGTATCTCCATACCACCGAGCACTCCAGGCACTTTCACGCTGGTAGCGTCTCCTTCGTAAAGGATTTTCTCGGGTGATACTATCTTTAGTTTCAGCATAAGTACAAACTTTCAGTAAATGTAAAGAGTTTTCGTCTTTTTTCCACTATTACTATCCCTGAGCCTGGGCAAGGAGTTTCTTACCCTTCTCGATAGCCTGCTCTATGGTACCCACGTTGAGGAATGCCTGCTCTGGCAGGTCGTCGAGCTCGCCGTTAAGTATCATGTTGAAGCCCTTGATAGTATCCTCGATGCTTACCATCTCACCCTTTACGCCGGTGAACTGTTCTGCCACGGCAAATGGCTGTGAGAGGAAACGCTGCACTCTACGTGCACGGTTTACGGTGAGCTTATCCTCATCTGAGAGCTCATCCATACCGAGGATTGCGATGATGTCTTGCAACTCCTTGTACTTCTGCAGTATCTGCTTAACCCTTTGTGCACACTCGTAGTGCGCCTTGCCTACTACCAGCGGATCAAGAATACGTGATGTACTGCCCAATGGATCAACGGCTGGATATATACCAAGCTGTGCGATGTTACGTGACAGTTCTGTAGTAGCGTCAAGGTGAGTAAAGGTGGTAGCTGGAGCAGGGTCAGTCAAGTCGTCGGCAGGCACGTAAACAGCCTGTACTGACGTGATAGACCCCGTCTTGGTTGATGTGATGCGCTCCTGCATGGTACCCATCTCTGATGCCAGTGTTGGCTGGTAACCTACGGCTGATGGCATACGTCCGAGTAGTGCTGACACCTCTGAACCTGCCTGTGTAAAACGGAAAATGTTGTCGATGAAGAACAGGATATCACCACCTTGGTCACGGAACTCCTCTGCCACGGTCAGTCCTGACAGCGCTACTGACGCACGTGCGCCTGGTGGCTCGTTCATCTGTCCATATACAAGTGTGGCCTGTGATTTCTTCAACTCTTCAGGGTCAACGAGTGAGAGGTCCCACTTGCCCTGAGCCATCGCCTCTTTGAATTTGTCGCCATACTTAATAACGCCAGACTCAATCATCTCACGTATCAGGTCGTTACCCTCACGAGTACGTTCACCAACACCAGCGAATACAGAGAAACCGTTGTTGCCACCCTTTGCAATGTTGTTGATAAGCTCCATAATGAGCACTGTCTTACCTACACCGGCACCACCGAACAAACCAATCTTACCACCTTTGAGGTATGGTTCGAGTAGGTCAATAACCTTGATACCCGTAGGGAGCATCTCCTTTGATGTAGAGAGTTCTTCATACTTAGGTGCCTCACGATGTATGGGGTATGGATTGTCCTTCTTCAGCGGAGCCATGCCATCAATAGGCTGTCCTATTACGTTAAGCATACGACCCTTCATCTGTTCACCTGAAGGCATTGTGATAGGTGCTCCTGTTGGTGTAACCTCCAGTCCGCGCTGCAGTCCGTCGGTATTGTCCATAGCCACGGTGCGCACGGTGTCTTCACCGATATGCTGCTGCACTTCGATGATGAGGTCACGACCGTCTGGGCGCTTTACTACAAGAGCATCATGAATTTTAGGTAACACTTTCTCTGCCTCTTGGCCTTTTGTGTCAAAGAACACATCCACAACAGGACCAATAATCTGAGAGATATGACCAGTAATTTGCGACATAATATTTAGTGTTTAAAGTTATTGTAGTTCTCTTTTAGTTACAAAGTTATTGAGCGCAAATTTAGCAAAAGTTTTTGAATCTGCAAATATTTTTGGAGAAAAAAAACACTTTTGACGAGTTTTTCTTGCAGATTACAACAATTATACATAACTTTGCCCCCATCTAAGATTTCGTATTTTTTTATTTCCCAACGAAATCGCCACGGAGGTTGATGCGTCCTGTATCAACCTCTTTTCGTTTCATCTTGTGTTCTATTTTTGTCCATTTGCTACTAAAAACCCCTTCACAAGCATAATTTTTCCTTGTTTTTTTTGCTGATAACAAAAAAAGTGTTATTTTTGTACTCAAAATATTCTTGTTCACACACCTTATTTATATAATAAAAGCATTTCTGACAATATGACGATACTCATCACTGCAATACTGATAGTCAGCCTCCTCTTTATAGCCACGGAGCGCCAGACTCATATCAACAAGGCTGCCGTAGCGGTCTTTGCTTGTACGTTGGGCTGGGTATTGTATATCAGTTTCGGTGCCGACTTCGTGGAGAGCCGCCACATGGAGGGCTATCAGTCGTTTTTGGCTGGCATACAGCCTAATAGCGTGGTAGTGAAGCAGTATATTGCCAAGCACATTTTTCTGCCCTATTTGGGACAGGCTGCCTCTATAGCACTCTTCCTGCTTGCCACCATGAGCATCGTCAATATTCTGCACACGAATGGTTGCTTCGATTTCCTTGCTCTGTGGATTCGCACCAAGAATAGCCGTCTGCTATTGTGGAAACTCACGGCATTCACTTTCCTTATATCAGCTAATCTTGACAACATCTCAGCAATCGTACTCATGCTCACGGTTACCAATATCATACTTCCGCGCACTAAGGATCGAAAGCTTTATGGCTCTATGGTACTGCTGGCAGTCATCTTTGGTGGTGCACTCACCGTTATCGGCGACCCCGTAGGTCTGGTATTGTGGAACAAGGGAGCCATCACAGCCTCTAACTACACATTGGCTATGGCACTGCCATGTTTCATTGCATGGGCTCTGCCTACGTTCATCGTAAGCATGAGGCTCCCCGAGAATGTTGACATAGAGCGCCCGTCACTGCCCTATCGTGGCGATGACACTAATCTCAAAGTATGGCAACGCTTTATAATGTTCCTTGTGGGCATCGGTGGATTGTGGTTTATCCCGACATTTACCGCCATCACCCAGTTGCCTCCTTTCCTTGGCGCACTATGCACGCTCAGTCTGCTGTGGATAGTTAATGAAGTATTTAACCATACACTCTTTAACAACCAGAAGCGACGCATCAGCTATGACGACACACCACAAAAGATGCAGTATAACTCCATACAGCAGATACTATACATCATCGGCGTAATGCTCGCCGTAGCTGTAGTTACCGAGACTGGTGCCATGCACTGGTTTGCCGAACAGATAGACACCCTCATAGGCAATATCTGGATTATAGGTGGTATAACAGCACTCATCAGCACTATATTAGATAGCTTCGCATCATGCGTAACCATGATATCCTTGCATGAAGTTTCATCCACTTTGCCCTACTATTCCGTAGGAGGTGCCTACTGGAAGGTTCTCTCATTTGGAACTGCCGTGGGCGGCAGCATCCTTGCCATCGGTTCCATCAGCGGCATAGTGATGATGCAGATGCAGAGCATATCACTCAAGTGGTATTTCCGCCACATCACTCCACTGACACTCCTGTCAGGTATTCTGGCATTCGTAGCACTTTGTATAATCGCTTAAAAAACAAATATTATCACTATGGCAAAAATTCAAACTATCGGTGTTCTCACATCAGGTGGTGACGCACCGGGCATGAACGCTGCAATCCGCGCTGTCACCAGGGCTGGCATATGCAATGGTTTCAAAATCAAAGGCATCTACCGCGGTTGGGAAGGACTCATCAACGGCGACATCAAGGATCTTACCACCGAGGATGTATCGGGCATCATCAACAGGGGTGGCACCATACTGCGCACCGCACGCTCTGAGGCTTTTCGCACCTATGAGGGACGCCAGCAAGCATACGAGAATATGAAGGAACACGGCATCGACGCACTTATCGCCATCGGCGGCAACGGCACTCTCTCCGGCGCTCGTGAGTTCGCTGACGAGTTTGATGTACCATGTATCGGACTCCCCGGCACCATCGACAACGACCTCTACGGCACTGATTCCACCATCGGTTACGACACCACTATGAACACCATCATGGAGTGCGTTGACCGCATACGTGACACTGCCCAGTCTCACGAGCGCATATTCTTCGTCGAGGTGATGGGACGCGACGCTGGTTTCCTGGCTCTCAGCAGCGCCATAGCCTGTGGAGCAGAGGCTGCCATAATCCCAGAGGAGCAGACCGACGAAGACCAGCTCGCCGAATTCATGAAGCGCGGCATACGCAAGAGTAAGAAATCATGCATCGTCATCGTGTCTGAATCACCCAAGTGCGGTGCCATGTACTACGCCGACCGCGTAAAGAAGGAGTTCCCTGAGTACGACGTGCGCGTATCTATCCTCGGTCACCTGCAGCGTGGTGGTATCCCAACAGCTCAAGACCGCATCCTTGCCAGTTGCATGGGTGCAGGCGCTATCGAGGCTCTCAAGCATGGTCAGCGCAACGCCATGATAGGCTACCGCATGGGCGATGCTGTCCTCGTGCCGTTCTCAGAGGCTATCCGCACCGACAAAGGTCTCGACCACCGCTTTGTCGAGGTGCTCAACGAGCTGAGCATATAATATCTGTATAAGATACTATAATTACTAAAATACTAACTCCATTATGAAACGAATCATTTTAACTACATTCATTACCTTTGCTGCTGTAGCCGCAACGTTTGCTGCCGACTATAGCAAGTTCTACAAAGACCTGCCTATCAATATACAGCAGGCAGAGCAGCCCGTAATCAAGGAGGCTCGCATCAACGTAGCTGAGTATGGAGCTGTGGGCGATGGCATCACCGACTGCACCAAGGCTATACAGACAGCCATTGACAACCTCGCTGCCAAGGGCGGCGGTCAGGTTTATATTCCTGAAGGTTCATGGCTTATAGCGCCTATCAACCTCAAGTCTGGCATAGACCTTCACCTCTCTAAGGGTGCAATGCTCGTAATCACCCCTGATCGCACTAAGCACCTCGTAGCAGGAGCCACTAAGCCTAAGCATGGCGTTTCGGCACTCGGATGCCAGAACGTATCAATCACAGGTCAGGGTATAATCAACGGCAACGGCATATACTGGCGCGCAGCCAAGCGCTCTAAGTTCTCTGCTGCCGAGTGGGATCAGTTTAAGGCTCTCGGTGGCACCACCGCCATGAAGGGCAAAGAAGAGATATGGTATCCCTTCAACCTCAACGGAATGCCTAACTTCGCTGCTACAGCCACAGAGCAAGAGGCACTGCGCCAGTCAACCGTATTCTTCAAGGGTTGCAACAAGGCACTCATACAGGGCGTCACCGTGGTTGACTCACCTAAGTTTCACCTCGAACTCGAAGACTGCACCAACCTCATTGTTGATGGAGTAACCATCAACGGCGACTGGAACGCACAGAACGGCGACGGCATAGTGCTCAAGACCAGCCAGAAGGTGCTCATAGTCAACAACACCATCGACTGCGGCAATGACGGTATATCACTGAAGGCGGCAACAGGTAAGCGCGCCTTTGACCACCAGCCAATGAGTGATGTCATTGTTTCTGCTAATGTAGTGCTATACGCTCATGGAGGTTTCGACATAGGCTCTGAGTTTGCCTCTGGCATACACGATGTATGCGTGTACAACAACACCATACTCAACTCAGGAACAGGACTGCGTTTCAAGAGCTTCACCAGCCGTGGTGGTAAGACCGACAACATCTACATCTGGAACACCATACTCGACAGAGTGCGCGACGAAGCAATAGGATTCGAGACCGACTACATCAATGAAGCCATTTACAAGACCGAGGGCGCTGTAGGCACCGAGTGGGTACCTGAATTCCAGGGCATACACATCTCAAACCTCTTGTGTAACAATGCCCGCATCGGCATCACAGCTAAAGGCGCACCAGGCACCATACACAACATCGATATCAACAACTCAACCATCACCTACCGTGAGGCAAACACCGACATCGATCCTGATTGCGACATCAAGCTCAAGGAAGTTACCATCACCAAGTTGGGCACACTTATCAAAAAGTAAAAGAACACATACTTTATTCATATATACAAGAGAACGCCGAGCCTTACAGCCCGGCGTTTATTGTTTTTTAGAGGGATTAGATGCTCTTCTTCTTTTTCTTTGGTTGGAAATTGGGGTTATAGGATTTCTTTTTATGTGAGGAGGCATCCTTGCGTGAGGGCTGCTCTCTACGCGAATGGGATTCCTTGCGAGAGGATTGGGGAGCGTCTTTATACCAGAAGAAATACTGACGCTGGGCGAGTTTCTCTTTCTGGGTTTTGGCAGTAAAGACGGGCTCGAGAGTGTAGGGGTCGTAACCAGTGTAGAACATCTCTGTGGCAGTTGTCATCGGTGTAGGGGTAAAGTCTTGCACCTGCTCCAGTTTGTAGCCCATCTTCTTGGTAAGGTCAGCAAGCTGTGCCATGTCCTTCTCACGACAACCAGGGTGAGAGGAGATGAAGTAAGGGATGAGTTGCTGACGCAAACCTTCTTCCTTGTTTATGCGGTCAAAGATGCGCTTGAAGTCATAGAAAAGTTGGAAGGAGGGTTTGCGCATGTAGTTGAGCACTGTGTCTGAAGTATGCTCGGGTGCCACCTTCAGGCGTCCGCTGACGTGACGGGTGATGAGTTCGCGAGTGTATTGGCGTGCCGATTCATTGCTCTTCTCATCGTCGCTGTGATGCAAGAGCAGGTCATAGCGCACGCCTGAGCCTATGAAGCTCTTCTTCACTTCAGGCAGGGCATCTACGGCATGGTAGATGTCGAGCAGGGCCGAGTGGTCGGTCATAAGGTTAGGACATACCCTCGGATGCAGACAGGAAGGTTTCTTACACGCCTCACACGCCTTGAGGTTCTTGCCGTGCATACCGTACATATTGGCTGACGGACCGCCGAGATCGCTGAGATAACCTTTGAAGTCGGGCAACTTGACAACCTGCTTCACCTCGCGCAGTATGCTCTCCTTGCTGCGACAAGCTATGAACTTACCCTGATGAGCAGAGATGGTGCAGAAGGCACATCCGCCGAAACAGCCTCTGTGTAGGTTTACAGAGAACTTAATCATCTCGTAGGCAGGTATGCGCTTACCTTTATATTTAGGGTGTGGCACGCGCTGATAAGGAAGGTCGAACGAGGCATCTATCTCTGCCGTAGTCATAGGCGGATAAGGAGGATTGATGACTACGCAGGGAGTTGATAGTTGACAATTGACAAGTGACAATTGATAATTATCGCCCTCCAGGGGCTGGATGAGCCTCTGAGCGTAGTATTTATTAGACTCCTCCTCCACATGGCGAAAATTCTCTGCCTGGGCGCGCTTGTCACGCAGGCACTGCTCATGGGAGTGCAGGACTATATCGTCGGGGGTGATGGTGAGTTCGCTGCCTGGAGCGAGATAGACTATCTGGGGTATATCGCGCAACTCGCTGAGTTGCTTGCCCTCGGATAGTGCCTTGGCTATGGCAAGAGTGACCTTCTCGCCCATTCCGTAGGTTATCATGTCGGCACCCGATTCACACAGAATGCAGGGACGCAGGCTGTCGCTCCAATAGTCGTAGTGGGTCACACGACGCAGCGATGCCTCTATTCCGCCCAGTATTACCGGCACATCGGGAAAGAGTTGCTTTAGTATCTTGGTATAGACTATGGTGGGGTATTCAGGACGACAGTCGTGTCTGCCATCGGGTGAATAGGCATCCTCAGAGCGCAGACGGCGGTTGGCGGTGTACTTGTTGACCATAGAGTCCATTGCACCTGGCGATATGCCGAAAAAGAGGCGCGGACGTCCCAGTTTCTTGAAGTCGCGGTAGTCACCGTGCCAGTCTGGTTGTGGCACTATAGCCACACGATAACCTGCCGCCTCAAGGGTACGCCCTATTACAGCGGCACCGAATGACGGGTGGTCAACATAGGCGTCGCCCGAAAAGAGTATGACATCGAGTTCTGTCCATCCTCGCAGCTCACACTCTTTCTTCGTCGTTGGCAGGAAATCGGTCAGCACTATCCTTTTTTCTCTGTATAAAGCAGTATGAGGTTATGCAGCGCTGTAGGCTTCATGTTAGGGTGATAGAGCACCTCAAAAGAAAGGTCGAGCAACGCTTTATCTGAAGCATTAGTTGACTCTACCAGCGCACGTGCGTTGAGACGCAGTTTCTCTAATACTGAATCATCTACTATTCCGTTGCTATCTACAAGATTGCGGAAGAGTGAGTATTTCTCTATGGTGTCGAGATTCTCATCGCTAATCTGCATAGAACGCGTGCCCGAAGCATTTGAAACGATTGTGTACATTATAGTTGAATATTGAAAATTGAATATTGAAAATTATTGAACCAAGAACGCCATGATGCCACGCATTATGGTTGCCCTCTGGGTAGCATCTGCTATACACTCAAACGGGAAGCCCATAACGAATGAGCGGCCTGGTGATGCCACGGCAGCCGATTTGCCGTCGGCATACTGCATAGCGGTGAAAGCGCCACCTTGCGGATAGAGCACATCGCTGCGTGTTGTGGCATAGTGGTTTTCGTTGAGTGTATTGGTGATAGAGAGCGTCTGTTGCAGTCCTGACACTATGGAGTTTAGTCCACGTATAGTGCCGCCAAAACTACATTTGAGCGTGTTAAGCATAAACTGTGCCTCGCTATCATTCTCTATCATATCAGAAGCCACGTAAGAACCGCTGACGAGCAACGTATGTCTGCCTGAGAGATTGCCACCCATAGTATTTAGATAGTTGGTGAGCTGTTGTTGCATCTGCTTTGAGAATGTCTTATACTCCTTGAGCGAATGACCGTCGTTACGCTCGTTGCCAAGCAGAAGGTCAACGCAGTCATACTGGGACAGGTTTATTCCTCCCCACTCCACTACCGACTTCGTGGCACTTACTATATTATACTGACCTGCTGAGGCGATAGCCAGGGCATGTTCAGCCACGTAGTTGAAATCGTTGCCCGCAACAAACTTGCCTTGCAGTTCCTGACCGGAATAGCCGAAAGTGCCTGGTCCCTCGCTGCCTGCCGTAGCGGTAGAGAACACCTGCTGCTGTCCGCACCATCCTGCCGTCAGACCGTAGCTTACACCTGGGTCTTCGTTGATGTCGAAACCCTTATCGTCGTAGCCATCGTGAACAGCTGGTGAAGAGAGTCTCTGAAAACCGTTGACTATCATCACCGTCTTGGCTATAGGCGAATGGAAGAGCACGCATAGTTCCTCTGTAGGAAAACTCTCTCCACCAGCATTAGTCGCTGTGATGCGGAAACGGTAGAGTACATCGGGCATGAGCTGAAGGGTATAACGGCTCTGCTGCACTGGCATTCCATTATCATAACCCAAGTTGCCTGCTGCCATATAAACATTATAGCCTGTAGGCATGGCAGACGACTCGTCAGAATCTTTCTGTGGCACCCAAGTAAGTGATGCCATGCCCTGCGGAGTGAGAGTAACAGAGAAATTCTCTGGGCTCAGCGGCTGTACCACCACCGACTTCTCGCCATGAGCCTCAGCCTCAAAGCGAAGGATAGTCTTATAGATAGAGCGCGCGATAGTAAACTTGAAGTCGGGGTCGTGAGCCAGTTTCATATCAGGAAAACTCTGGTGAGAGAGCGTCTCAAATATGGCTGACGGAACAGCTGGATAATGCGTCTCGCTATAGTTGCGGTCGTAGAGGTGACGCCAGTTCCATGCACCGTAGTGAGACTTGAGGTCCTTGAGCGACTGGTCGAGCAGACGCTGGGCGAAATCCTTGGAATGGTCGCGCGAAACGCCCGTAGGCAGTTTGCCCTCGTCAAAGTTGGTTGAGCATATAGCGAGCGAGCCGTAAATAGACTGCAGGTCCTTATTGAAACCCGCATCGGAATGTATGGCAAGGCTGAGGTCGATAGGCACCTTCTTGCCCTCCTTATCGGGGTTGAATGGTGAACCGCCACAGAGCCAGTTGGTCATCAGCGAACGGGTGTTTATGTCGTCCTTATAGTCATCCTCGCCCTTGTAGCCGCCATATACCTTATAAGGTGCACCAGCCCACTGGGCATAATAGCGTGCGCCCTCAAGACTGCGAGGCATACCGCTCACCGAACCACCTCTGTGAATGTTGCCCATACCACCGCCAAAGCGCACGGCATCGGTAGTAACAATGCCCTTAGATGCTGAACGTGAGGAAACGACAACACAGTTGGCACGCGAACTGCCGGCATCGAAATCAAATGTGCCGAGATAAACCCATGTGCCGCCACCCATCTTCTGGTTTACGTGAAAGTCTGTTCGTGCACCTTTATGATATACGGAATAGAGGGCATCGTCTATGCTGTTATCTACTGTTGAGTAGCTCACGTACACCGCATAGCGTCCAGCCTTAGGCAGGCGTGGCTGGTATGCAGCAAAAGAACAATCGTCACTATGCGTGGTATTTATCTGTCGCGTGGTACCCGTCTCGAAGGGGTTGTAGCCGTCAGGAATGGAGTCGGCAGGCGTAGAGAAACCTGCTATATGCGTAGTATGCCAGCGACCAGAGTGAGTGCCCTCAGTATATCCACCATAAGGGGTGTCGTTATCCACTATCACCTCTGCCTTCTGCCAGTCTCGCTCACGAGGTGTGAACACGTTGGCGCCGGCATTCTGCAACATCGGGATAAGGTATGGCACCACGATTGTCTGGGTGAAGAGGTCTTCCGTTGTAGAGAACACGAACGGACGCTGCCACTTCCACCTCATCTTTGCCTTGTCATAATATCTGCCGTGGCTCTGCCATAGGGCTATATGACGGCCGTTAAGTCCAGCCGTCACCTTGTTTGGACGTGATATATTGGTTACCCAAGGCTCGCCATCGTAACTGATGTCGCCCCACCATCCGCCACGGTGCTTCTTGTGGTGTTTCTTCTCCTTCTTTTCCTTCTCGGCGGTCTCTTCCTTTGTCTTTACCAGATTCTCAATCGGGGTGCCGAGCACCATAATTCTGACATCATAATAGGCATACTGCGGAGGCAGAGCCTTCTTGAGTTTCTTACGCGTCTTCTTGTAAATCTTCTTTATTGATTTCTCCGTGAATTTTTGCTCGGCAAACTCATCTTCCATGTAGATTACGATAACCTTATTGCCATCGTCAATCTTCATCTCAGTCATGTGGTCCTCTATAGAACTGGCACAGGCAGGCATCACCATGCCGCACGCCAACGCTATGAGTAATGATATAATGTATTTGTGAAGTCTGTTCGTTTCTATCACTTTAGAAAAGAGTTTTATTAATTCTTAGATTGCGAAATTCTCGGGATGCCTGCCCTTGTAGTCAGCAAAATACTGCTTTATCTCCTGCATATCTTTCTCCACATCGCCAGTGGGCATGATGCACTTGGTGCACTGTATCAGTTTTTTGTCGAAATCAAGACCATACAGCAGTATCGGCAGACCAGCCTTCAGGGCTATGAAATAAAAGCCCTTACGCCAGTCTGGATTACGGCTGCGAGTGCCTTCGGGGGTGATGCACAGACGGAACGACTCCGACCGCTTGGCTGTCTCAGCAAGGTTGTCGGTCATGGACGTTTTCTTGTCACGATACACGGGTATGCCGCCATTCTTTCTGAATATCGGTCCGAGCGGCCAGAAGAACCACTCTTTCTTCATCAGGTAGTTGATTCTCAACCCTTCGGCACGAGAATATAACTGACCGAGAATAAAATCCCAGTTGCTGGTATGCGGAGCGAGGCATATTATATACTTGTCGGGATGAGCTACGGTAATGTCCTTAGTCCACCCCATCTTTTTATATAACAGCCATGAACAGAATGACTTTATCATTTTCTCTTAAGAATGCAGATTGCTTATCTGATCAATAAAATCATTCACGTCGTTATTGAAACTGTTAATCAGTCTCTTGTAATATTCCTTAGCCTTCATGCCAGGCTCAGGATGTGACACACGCATGATATAGTCTGAATGACTCTTCATAAGCGAGGTGAGCAGGGTGTCCAGATTCGCCTCGTCTGAATTATTGCTGTACAATGCCGTAGCCACACACTCTGCAAACAACTCGCTGCAGACGTAGTTTATCTCTCTCTTCAGGTTTCTCTTACTTGCCATAGATATTTCATATTAATGGTTATTCGATGCTCAAAGTTAGCAAAAAATTCTATATAAACAAATAAAAGAGGTGGTTTTTATTCGATTTTTTGATATTCTGTTGACTTTTTGTGTTCTATATCAGTAATTTTTCGTAATTTTGCAAGCATAATATGTAAATTTAGCTTATTAAGCATAGAAAAAATAATGGCAAAAGAACTCAAAGAACTTACTAAACGTACTGACAACTACAGTCAGTGGTATAACGACCTCATTGTAAAGGCTGACCTGGCAGAGCAGTCTGCCGTACGCGGATGTATGGTTATCAAGCCTTACGGCTACGCTATCTGGGAAAAGATGCAGCAGCAGCTCGACAAGATGTTTAAGGAAACAGGAGCCGTAAACGCCTATTTTCCACTGCTCATTCCTAAGTCTTTCCTGTCACGAGAGGCTGAACACGTTGAGGGTTTTGCCAAGGAGTGTGCCGTTGTTACTCACTACCGTCTGAAGACCAACGAGGCAGGCGACGGAGTAGTCGTTGACCCGGCAGCCAAGCTGGAGGAAGAACTGATAGTACGTCCTACGTCTGAAACAATAATCTGGAATACATACAAGAACTGGATTCACTCATGGCGCGACCTGCCGCTGATGTGCAACCAGTGGTGTAACGTGATGCGCTGGGAGATGCGCACCCGTCCTTTCCTCCGCACCTCAGAATTCCTTTGGCAGGAGGGTCACACCGCTCATGCCACACGCGAAGAGGCTGAGCAGGAGGCACAGAAGATGCTGAAAGTCTATGCCGAGTTTGCCGAGAAATGGATGGCTGTACCTGTAATGCAGGGCGTGAAGTCTGAGACCGAGCGTTTCGCCGGGGCACTCGACACCTATACCATCGAGGCTATGATGCAGGACGGCAAGGCTCTGCAGAGCGGCACGTCACATTTCCTCGGACAGAACTTTGCCAAGGCATTCGAGGTGACATACCTTACAAAAGAAAACAAGCAGGAGTATGTATGGGCTACATCATGGGGCGTTTCAACACGTCTTATCGGTGCGCTCATCATGACCCACTCCGACGATAACGGACTCGTTCTGCCTCCACGTCTCGCACCGCTGCAGGTGGTTATCATACCTATCGGCAAGGGCGAGCAGCAGGAGCTGATAGCCCAGAAGTTCCAGCCAGTAATAGATGCGCTGAAGGCTAAGGGCATAACCGTGAAATATGACGATGCCGACAACAAGCGTCCTGGATTTAAGTTTGCCGACTACGAGCTGAAGGGTGTGCCAGTACGCGTGGTAATGGGCGGACGCGATCTTGAGAACGGCACCGTAGAGATTATGCGTCGCGATACCTTGGAGAAGGAGACCGTAGGTTTTGACGGACTGGCTGAGCGCATAGAGAACCTCCTTGAGGACATTCAGGAGAATATCTTCCAGAAGGCACTCAAGTTCCGCGATGCCCACATCTACGAGTGCGACAACTACGAGGAGTTTAAGGAGAAGGTTAAGGACGGCGGATTCTTCCTCTGCCACTGGGACGGCACAGCCGAGACCGAGGCACAGATTAAGGAGGAGACACAGGCAACTATCCGTTGCGTGCCATTCGCCTTCGAACAGACTCCAGGCACCGACATGGTAAGCGGCAAACCGTCTAAATGCCGTGTCTTGATTGCAAGGAGCTATTGATATTTTAATTATCAACTAAAATTTTATTAGCCGTGGGAGTATTTGATCTTTTTTCTGGTTCTGATGACCACCATCATCATCACCATCACCACCATCATAGTCACCACCACCATCACCACCATCATAGCAGTGATGAGAGCGGCAACATTGTTGGTGAAGTAAGACAACTTGTAGAAGTTGAGAAAGATAAAAAGAAGCACAAAGACAGTACTTCTAAATTCAGGAACAGGATGCGCGAAAGACGCATCAGGAAAAAGATTTACGAGAAACTGCTGATGACGCTGACCATACTGGTTACTATAATGGTAGGCATGGCGGTATTCTTTGCCTATTTTATCGACAAATAATAAACTGACACTTAACAACATAACAACTTATCACTAACTTAAAACAAAAAAGAAAGAATTATGAAAAAGTATGTTGCTGAAGCAATCGGCACATTCGTGCTGACCTTCCTTGGCTGCGGAGCAGCTGTTTCACTTGGATGTGCAGAGGAGAACACCGCTGCCGTAGTTGGAACTGCTATCGCCTTCGGTCTTTCTGTTGTTGCTATGGCTTACACCATCGGCGGCGTATCAGGATGCCACATCAACCCTGCCATCACTCTGGCTTGCTTCATTGACAAGCGTATCTCTGCCAAAGACTGCTGCGGATACATCTGCGGTCAGCTTGTAGGCGGCATCGTTGCTGGTGCCTGTCTGGCTGCTATCTACTGCTGCACCTCAGGACTGGGCGCTAACGGCATCGGAGCAGGTTGCCACGGCAGCGTGACGACAGCCCTCGTGGTTGAGGCTATCCTCACCGCCCTCTTCGTGCTTGTGGTATTGGGCTCTACCGACTCTAAGGTCGGCGCAGGCAACTTCGCTGGTCTTGCCATCGGTCTGTCACTCATTCTCATCCACCTCGTAGGCATCCACTTCACCGGCACATCAGTCAACCCTGCACGTTCTATCGGTCCTGCCCTCTTCGCTGGCGGCGAGGCACTTGCTAACGTGTGGGTATTCATCGTCGGTCCGTTCATCGGTTCTGTTATCGCAGTCATCCTGTGGAAGCTTGCAGGACCATGTTGCTGCAGCAAATGCGAGAAGGAGTAAGTTCTGATACTTGATTTAGATTAAGAAATCAAGCGTTAAGGACTACACCTTATTTAATATAAACGGTGTAAAGTTTGCTAATCCAAATTAAATTAGTAACTTTGCACCGCTTTTTTGTGCACTATGCGCTAAAGCGTAACTTATTTAACAACAATTTTATTCATTCACAAAACAATGATGAATCATTACGAAACCGTTTTCATTTTGACTCCCGTTTTGTCTGATGAACAGACAAAGGAAACGGTCGCTAAGTTCACAAAGGTACTGAAAGACAA
>JAEEVS010000007.1:0-9187 GCA_016290975.1 Prevotella sp.
AAACTTGCCCGAAGGTAGTACATTTGTGGCTCCGTCGGCAGGAATAGTCTGCATGAGCGTCGGAGCCTGTGTGTCCTCGGCAAGGATATTCACATACTTCAGGTTGTAATTGCTCGTCTTGGTAGCCGACTGTATGAGCAGACGCACAATGAGATTATCCTTGTTGTCTGCATCGAGGTCGTAGTTGGCGTCCACGTATGTGTTCCAGTGCGAGCCTGATGTGTAGTCGTCGAGCACTGTCCATGTATTGCCACCATCGGTAGAATATACCACTCCGAACTTGGTAGCCGAACTGGAACCGTCGCCAATGGAGAAATTGAGTTTCAGATTACTCAGCGAGGTGGTTGGCATGGATATCTCAAAATACTGATCATGCTTAGAACCATCGGTGTAATCGGACTTTTCTGTAAAATTATCGATGGAAGCGGTGTTCAGTCGCAACAGGTAGTTAGGTGCCGAACCGCTTGTGGTGACCTGCCACTTGCCGTCGCTCGTGTGTACTGTAACATAGCACTGTTCTGGCACCAGTGCGCACTCGTTAGGCAGAAACTTTGGTTGCGTCTGCGACCACTTCGTATTAGCTATTGACGACCATCCCAACGTGTTAGGCGTATAGACGTTAGTCGTTCCGCTCTTCTCTACGTCATAGCCAGTAGAGAAGAACCACTTTGCCACCGTCGTCTGACTGGCAGCAGCATTCTGACTGCACAGCAGCAATAGCATTGCCAGCATGAGCATCAGCGATTGTTTAGTTGTCTTGTTCATTTTTTTTGTTAGTTTTATTATTTATTTTAATTATTGGTATTAACACTTTCGAGTGCAAAATTACCCCATCTCAACGATATTTTTGTGCAAAAAGGGCGCAATAGACCTGCAAAAAAGGCGCAAATTAATAAAATATTGCTAACTTTGCACCTAAACAAACAAGAATAGCCTAAATGAAAAGCCTAAATGTCATAATCAGAAGTATCGTTGTAACCATGCTGACACATGTATGCCCAGTACATATTTCAGCCCAAACTACCGTGACTTATAACGACCGCTTGGGATTGTCGCACTGGATAGTGTCAGACATCCTTCAAGACCGTAAGGGATTTATCTGGATGGCAACGTGGAACGGGCTCAATCGTTACGACGGTTACAAGTTCCGTCAGGTGAAGACGATGCCAGGCGACGGCACCAGCATACAGTCTGACGTGATACGGCGCATAGTGCTCGACAAAGAAGGCAATATACTATGCAGGACGGAGGCAGGCATCTACCTATTCAACACCACTACCTATACCATGCAGGATGTTCCCCAAGGCAAACAATACAATGGTATCATGGAGTCCAGACCTGAGACCTTCCGCGACAAAGAAGGTAACACGTGGAGCATCCATCGATATGGCATTGACAAGACCACTATGCCCCATCACCCTGCCACCATAGTGGAGGGAACCGAAAACGTGCAGGCGAGGGCGTTTATGAAAGACGACAAGCATCGCTGGTGGCTCGCCACCAAAGAGGATGAGTGCATACGCCTCTATGACAGCGACAACCGTCTCATAGGCTATCTGGGTAGCGACGGCAGAGTGCACAGCCAGAAGACATCCTTCGGCTATCGTGCCTATTGCATCATGACAGCCCATAACGGCGATGTATGGATAGGCTGCAAGCCTGGCGCACTGCTACGACTGAGGGAGAGGGCTGACGGCACGTTTGAAATCAAGAGGATTACCCATCCACAACTGACATGCGACGTCATCTACCATATAGAAGAAGACGTGAACCGCCACCTGTGGCTTGCCACCTTCGGCGACGGCGTAATGTGCATACCCGACCCTGAAGCACCAGCACCTGAATGTATCAACTTCATAGGCAACGGAACATTCAGCAAGGGCAAGTGTCGTGTGAAGCGACTGCTCATCACACGCAACAACAGAATAGTCTGTGCCACGACAAACGGACTCGCTATAGGCACCATCAACAATGCTAACATCATAAAGAGCCGCTTCAAGCTACTGCTGCGTGACGGCAAAAAGAAAGAAAGTCTGGCAGGAAATGCTATAACCGACGTAATACAGCGCAAAGACGGACGCATATTCATAGCCACAGGCAACAACGGCATCGATGCCATAAACGAAGACATGCTCTTCAGCGATTCACCCATATTCACCCACTACAACAGCCACAACTCATCGTTAAGCAGCGATGCATGCCTGTCGCTCACCGAGAATGAGTATGGCAATTTCTTCGTGGTATGCACTGACAGGGTGCTCAACTTCAATCCCGACAACGGCAAATGCATAACCTATTCACGACAGTTCTGGAGCGACCAGTGCCATTTCTCTGAGGAACGTCCTATACAACTCTTTAATAATTCGTGGCTATTCGGTCAGGAGCAAGGAGCCTACATAGCCACACAGCACAGCCTATACACCCGAGGCTACATACCACCCCTCGTGTTCACACAACTGCATATAAGGGGCAGACAACCACAATTGGGAGTATGTAATGCCGATACCCTTACCCTCGACACCGATGAACGCGACTTCTCCATATCCTTTGCAGCACTTGATTTCACCGATAATTCCGGCATCAGCTATCGCAACAGGATAGACAACGGCGAATGGAGAAACATGCAAAGCGAACACTCCATTACGTTCTATGACATACGTCCAGGAACCTACACCCTCGAGATACAGTCAACCGACCGCTACGGTCGTTGGACCGACAACAACCGCCGCCTCGTAATCATAGTCAAACCCCACTGGTATGAAACGGCATGGGCTACGCTCTTGGGCTGGCTGCTGATAATCAGCATCGTCACTGGTGCTGTATATACCATCTTCTATGTGCGTGAACTTCACCGTCAGCGACATGAACTGCTCCAGAAATACATGGCAGTACTGGCACAGACAGACAACGAGAATCCCGTCACTACCGATGAAACCAGTGAAAAATCTGCCATCTCACTGCCATCTGAACTATCCGATAGCGATAAATGGTTCCTTGAGCACGTAAGAAAATATATCAATGCCAACATAGCTAACAGCAATGCCAACATCGACGATATGGCAGCCGAGGCAGCCACAAGCCGTAGCAGTCTCAATCGCAAGTTGCGCTCCTTAGTAGGCATCACAGCCACTCAGTTGCTCATCGATGCCCGTATGCAGCGAGCTCAGTCCATGCTGCGTTCAAATAAACGAAGCGAAAAACATAGCATATCTGACATCGCATATCGTTGCGGATATAGTGACCCACGATATTTTTCACGCTGTTTCAAGCAACATTATGGTATCAGTCCGTCAGAATATGAATGATAAGAGCATCATAATGCAAAAGTTTGTCTGTTTTCTTGCATAATAACATTTTTTTTCTTATTTTTGCAGACACAAATCTTTTTACCCGTTTTATTGATATGGTGAAAGCTGATATGTTAAGAGAGGTGATGCCGCCTGCCGTTCTGGCAGGCATCTGTATATCCATCGGCTGCGTAGTCAACCTCAGGGTTGGCGGCGTGGCTGGTGCTGTTTTGTTTGCCTTCGGACTCACCACGGTGGTCTATTACGGCATGAAACTCTATACGGGCACGGCAGGATTCATACGCCGCAAGGGCGACTGGACTATGCTTGCCCTCGTGCTTATAGGCAACATCATAGGCTGTCTGCTCACCGCATGGCTCATAGGCTATGCCCAGCCCGACTGCATCGAGCCTGCCTCCAGCATTCTGGCAGGCAGACTGGCTAAAGGCCCCTGGGCTTGCTTCCTGCTTGCCATAGGTTGCGGATTCATCATGACCACAGCCGTAGAGTTTGCCCGAAAGGGTAAAATGCTCCCACTCATCTTCGGAGTGCCCGTCTTCATCCTCTGCGGCTTTGCCCACAGCATTGCCGATGCCTTCTACTTCCTCGTATCACCCACCGACCAGCTATTGCAGACTGAGGTGCTGGTGGTATATCTCTCAGAAGTGCTCGGCAACTTCGTCGGCTGCAACCTCTACCGATGGACGATGATGTCTACCTCTATCTCCTAATATCAATATTATAAAAAAATCTCAAACTACAAACCACAAAACACTATGTCAAACCTTGAACCACTAATCGCCGACCTCGCACTCATACTGATATGTGCAGGTGTTATGACCTTGCTATTCAAGAAACTCAAGCAGCCTATCGTCTTGGGTTACATCGTAGCAGGCTTCCTTGCCTCACCTAACATGACCTATATGCCAAGCGTCACCGACGGGCACAGCGTCCACGTATGGAGTGAGATAGGTGTTATCTTCCTGCTCTTCGCCCTCGGACTGGAGTTCTCCTTCAAGAAGATACTCAAGATGGGTGCAGCACCCATCATCGCCGCCTGTGTCATCATCTTCTGTATGATGTACGTGGGAGCATCCGTAGGCGAGCTCTTCGGATGGAAGGAGATGGACTGCATCTATCTGGGCGGTATGCTCGCCATGTCGTCAACCACCATCATCTTCAAGGCATTCGACGATATGGGACTGCGTAAGGAACGCTTCGCAGGGCTGGTACTCAGCGTGCTCATCATCGAGGATATCCTTGCCATAGTGCTCATGGTTATGCTCTCCACCCTCGCCGTGAGCAAGGAGTTTGAGGGCACCCAGATGCTCACCTCCATACTGCAGCTCGGCTTCTTCCTCATCTTGTGGTTCACGGTGGGCATATACCTCATACCTATGTTCCTGCGCAAGATGAAACCCCTCATGAACGACGAGACCCTGCTCATCACCGCCCTCGCCCTGTGCTTCGGCATGGTGGTGACGGCATCGAGCGTAGGATTCTCGGCAGCATTCGGTGCCTTCATCATGGGCAGCATACTCTCCGAGACCGTGGAGGCAGAGAAGATAGAACACCTCGTCAGTCCTGTCAAGAACCTCTTCGGTGCCATCTTCTTCGTGTCTGTAGGTATGATGGTAGATGTCAACCTCATCATAGAATATATTGTACCTATCGTGTGCATCATCATAGCTATCATGCTTGGTCAGACCATACTCAGCACAGGCGGATTCCTGCTCTCAGGACAGTCACTCAAGACCTCCATGCGCTGCTCCTTCTCACTCACCCAGATAGGTGAGTTTGCATTCATCCTCGCCACTCTCGGCACCTCGCTCCATGTCACCAGCGACTACCTCTACCCCATCGTTGTGGCAGTGTCAGTCTTTACCACCTTCACCACCCCTTACATGATTCGTCTTGCCGAACCAGCCTATAACGTGGTGTCACGCATACTGCCAGCCAAGTGGATAGAGAAAATGGAGAAGAACACCTCGGAAAAGGAAGAGCAGGAGCCCGACGAACTGCGCCAGTGCTGGCGATCTTATCTCAAGCACTGCGTCTTTACCATAATCATCCACAGCGTACTGTGCATAGCCATCATAGCTATAGTATCTTATTACGTCTATCCTATCATAATAGAACTGCTGCCAGACCTATGGAGCAGCGTAGTGTCAGCCATCATCGCCATAGGTGCCTGCTCGCCATTCCTGTGGGCACTGCTACGCTCAGGAACTGAGACTGAGGAGGTCAACAAACTATGGGAGAGCGGACCAGCCGAGCGCGTCAAACTCACAGCCCTCGGACTGTTGCGTCTTGCCCTCGGAGCCCTGTTCCTCACTATCATCATCGGCATGGCACTGCCTAAGAGCGGATGGTATGGCATCTTTGCCGTTGTCATCATCCTCTTCGCCATATTCTTCTCACCTCATGCTCGCGAGCGTAGCGAGAAGATTACCCAGCGCTTCACTGAGAACCTCACCGAGAGGGAACGTAAAGCAGAATAACTACACAACATAAGGCTGCAGGCAACAAGTCTGCAGCCATTTTGTCTTGGAGTCAGGCTAAAGGTAAATAATAGAAAATATGTAATAACAAATAAAAACACTATGAAGACTATTAAAACTGTTATGGCTATGATGGTGCTATTGGCACTATATAGCTGTGGTAACAAAAGCAAATCTGCCGAAGAGCAGACAGTGAGAGTGAAGGTTGAGCAGATTCACACCGAGGCTGTGAATGGCGAGCAGGGTTTCTCTGGCACTATCGAGGAGTCAACAGGTTCGCTGCTGTCGTTTGACGGCACTGGTACCATCAAGCACATCTACGTTACAGCTGGTCAGACCGTAAGACAGGGACAGTTGATAGCTGAGTTGGATGCTACCAAGATGCAGAATGCCTACACCATAGCTAAGACGAGTCGCGAACAAGCTGAGGATACATATAACCGCATGAAGGAACTGCACGAGGCAGGGTCGTTACCTGAGATGCAGTGGATACAGGTGGACAACCAGCTCAAGTCTGCTAAGGCTGCTGAAGCCCTGGCACAAAAGAGTCTGGCTGACACGAGACTATACGCACCTTTCAGCGGCTACATAGCTGCGAAGGTTGCCGAGGCGGGACAGAATGCCGTGCCTGGAGTGCCCGTAGTGAAACTGGTAAGCATAGGCAGCGTGAAGGTGAAGATAGCAGTACCTGAGGACGACATACAGCGCATAAAGAAGGGCTCATCGATGAAGATTATAGTTCCTGCGCTCAAAAACCGCACCTTCTCTGGCCTTGTAACCGAGCGTGGCGTGAGTGCCGACCCTCGTTCTCGTACCTATGAGGTGAAGGCTACCATCATGAACAGCGACGGACAGCTTCTGCCAGGCATGATTTGTCAGGCATTCACCAACTACATGCAGGGCACCACTGGCGTGTTCGTTCCTGCTGACCTCGTACAGTTGGATGACGACAACAAGACCTTCGTTTGGGTAGTTAACAACGGAAGAGCCGTAAAGCGCCAGATAATCATCAGCAGCGAGACAGCACAGGGTGCTCAGATCAGTGGCGGACTCTCTGCAGGCGACCAGATCATCATAGCTGGTCAGCAGAAGGTGAGCAACGGCATGAAGGTTGAAATCGTTAAATAATTGACAATTGATAATTGACAATTGATAACTGATAATTGACAATTATGGAAGAGAATATTAAGAAGAAAAAGATGAGCCTGCAGGAGTGGTGCATGCACTATCGGCAGATCATCATACTGCTCGTGAGCTGTCTGGTGGCTCTGGGCGTATTCGGTTTGGCTAATATCAACAAGAACGAGTTCCCAGACTTCACCATCCGTCAGGGCATAGTGGTTGCCGTCTATCCTGGTGTAACATCGCAAGAGATGGAGGAACAGGTAACCAAACCGTTGGAGAAATACATCTTTACCTATCGTGAGGTAAAGAAAGAGAAGACGGTATCTTATTCACGAGACGGTGTCTGCATCATTCAGGTGGAACTGAATGACGACCTCACCAACAAGGACGAGTTTTGGTCTAAGTTCAAGCACGGCGTGCAGGAATTCAAGAGGCAGCTGCCTCAGGGTGTGCTCGCCATACAGGTGAACGACGACTTCGGCGACACCTCTGCCCTACTCCTCGCTATGGAGTCTAAGGACAAAACCTATAGGGAACTTAACGACTACATGAACCAGCTCATCGACTCGCTGCGCATGATTCCAAGCGTGGGTAAGATGAGCGTGTTCGGTATGCAGAAGGACCAGATAAGCATCTACCTGAACTCAGACAAACTCTCACACTACGGCATCAGCTACCTATGGATAGGCAAGATGCTGAGCGACAAGGGCTTCGTGACCACCGCTGGCAGGCTGAGCAATCATGGCTATAAGTCACCTATCTATGTTGACCATGCCCTTAACAAGATATATGATGTGGAGAATACCGTCATATATACCGACGACAAGGGCAACGTGGTGCGTCTGAAGGATGTGGCAACCGTGAAGCGTGAATATCCCAAGAAGACCTCATACATCACCAACAACGGCACGAAGTGTCTGGTATTGAGTGTGGAGATAAAGAAGGGACAGGACGTATCGGACATGGGTGCCGAGATAAACAAAAGGCTGGAGAGCATACAGAAGGATATGCCCGACGATGTAAAACTGACGGCTATAACAAACCAACAGAAGGTGGTTGACGAGTCTATCGAAAACTTCCTCCACGAGTTGCTCATAGCCATCACCACCGTTATTCTGGTAGTGGTGCTCATCATGCCTATGCGAGTGGCTATGGTGGCAGCAGGCACCATGCCTATCACCATCTTCATCTCGCTGGGAGCATTCTACATGCTCGGCATAGAACTGAACACGGTTACCCTCGCCGCACTGATAGTGACGCTGGGAATGATAGTGGACGACTCCATCGTGATCATCGACTCATACATGGAGATGATGGCCGAGGGCAAACCACGCTGGCAGGCGTCTATCGACTCTACGGTACACTTCCTGAAGTCTATCTTCACCGCTACGCTCTGTATATCAGTCACCTTCTTTCCATTCCTCTTTACAATGGTGGGACAGTTCCACGACTTCCTGATATCATTCCCATGGGCTATCAGCATAGTGCTCTTCATTTCTATGATTATAGCACAAACACTGCTGCCCATACTGCAATACTACTTCATCACCAAGCCTATAGAGACAGGTAAGACTAAGGACGGCAGGAAGCCCTTCAACCTGCTCGACCTGATGGACCGATACTACAAGAAACTCATAGCATGGTGCTTCCGACACCCATGGTCAACCATCGGCATAGGCGTGGCAGGATTCATAATCGGCGTGCTGATATTCCCACACATACCTACGAAACTGATGCCTATAGCCGACCGCGACCAGTTTGCAGTGGAGATATACATGCCTACAGGCACTGGAGTAGAGAAGACAGCCGAGATAGCTGACTCGCTGGAGCACATGCTACTGAAGGATGAGCGAATAGTGGGCATAGCAGCATTCAAGGGTTGCGCATCACCGCGTTTCCATACGGCATACGCACCACAGTTTGCTGGCGAGAACTATGCGCAGTTCATAGTCAATACCACCAGTAATGATGCTACCGTGGAACTGATAGACGAGTGTACCAAGAAATACACCACATACTTCCCCGAGGCATACGTGAAGATTAAGCAGCTGAACTTCAGCTCATGCTCAGTGCCTATTGAGGTACGACTGAAGAGCGACAACCTCAAGCAACTGGTGCAATACTCTGACAGCATCGTCAAGGTAATGCGTCAGATGCCTCAGTTGCTGCTCGTACGCAGCAATATGCTGGAACCACTATCTACCACACGCATCAAGATTGACGACGACAAGGCAAGCCGACTTGCCATCACCAACCAGAGCGTTGAGCTCCAGA
>JAEEVS010000066.1:0-9684 GCA_016290975.1 Prevotella sp.
TCAATAACATGTCCGTCATACTGCGTTACAGCAGTCTTTGTATCTGGAAAATCAGGGTCGTCGGCTGTTGACACAGGTACATGGTCACTGATAGGGTCACGACAAATAATAAAACCACATGCATGGATACCAGTATTGCGAATAGTACCCTCAAGCATCTTGGCATACTTGATAGTGTTAGACTCATTCTGGTTTACCGATGCCTCAGCCTGTTGTAGCTCTGGTGTTACCTTTATATAATTGGCAAGTTTAGGTTTCATACCGTCAGGCAAACGCTCTGGCATAGCCTTACACCACGCATTGACCACAGGCAATGGAACCTTTTCTACTCTGCCTACATCCTTAATGGCATTCTTTGCAGCCATAGTACCATATGTTATGATATGGGCACAGTTTTCGTGACCATATTTATCCATTACCCACTGCAATACCTTGCCTCTGCCATCATCATCAAAGTCGGTATCTATATCAGGGAGGGATATACGATCAGGATTTAGGAAACGCTCGAACAGAAGATCATATTTTAAGGGGTCAAGCTTTGTTATGCCTAAACAGTAAGCCACCACCGAACCTGCAGCACTACCACGACCTGGACCTACCCACACGCCTAATTCCTTTCGAGCGCTATTTATAAAGTCTTGTACTATGAGGAAGTAACCTGGGAAACCCATCGTCTTCATGATATGGAGTTCAAAACGCACACGATCATCTACTTCCTTACTTATACCATTTTCTGTTGCCCATGCAGATAGTTCATCTGGTTGCAGAGGAGCATCTATCGTCACTTCCTTCTTACCATATATGCGAGCAGCACCTTCATAGGCAAGCTTTCCAAGATAGTCTGCCTCAAACTTTATGCGGTACAATTTATCATAGCCACCAAGTTTCTTTATCTTCTTTTTAGCATCTTCCTCTGGCAACTGATTATTACCAAACTCGTCTGATGTGAACTCCTTGTAGAGGTCATCCTCACTAAAGCGTGTGCGCCACTGTTCTTCTGTTCCAAATTCCGATGGAATGGGGAAAAATGGCATTATAGGGTCTGACTCTAAGTCGTAAGTCTCCACCTTATCGAGAATCTCAAGTGTATTCTCAAGAGCTTCTGGGATGTCGGCAAACACTTCGTTCATCTCTGCCTGACTCTTAAACCACTCCTGTTTGGTATAGAGCATACGCTGAGGGTCGTCAAGATCCTTGCCCGTTCCCAAACAGAGCAGGTGATCATGTGCTTCTGCAGCATCCTTATCTATAAAATGGCAGTCGTTGGTACATATGAGTTTTATGCCGTATTCTTTTGCAAATTCTATCAGCACACGGTTTACCTGTTGCTGCATCGGAAAAGTTTCACGATTAGCACGCAGATTAGGGTCTTTCACCTCATGTCGCTGCAGCTCTAAGTAAAAATCCTCACCCCACAAATTCTTGTGCCATTCCACAGCCTTCCTTGCCCCCTCTATGTCACCAGCAAGAATCAACTTTGGTATCTCTCCACCTATGCACGCGGAACATACGATAAGGTCTTCATGAAATTTCTCAAGATCCTCGTGGTCAGTGCGTGGTCTGCCATAGAATCCGTCCACCCACGACCTCGATACCAATCTTATGAGGTTCCGGTAGCCGTTGAGGTTCTTAGCAAGCACTATGAGGTGCCAACCGCCACGGTCTATCTTGTCATCCATGCGCTTCATGCCTCGACGTGCCACATACATCTCACATCCAAAGATTGGTTTGAATGGCTCTTTACCTTCCTTCTTGAGTTGCTTGTTTATTTTGTTACACTCATCAAAAAGGTCCTTAACACCAAACATGTTTCCATGGTCAGTGATAGCCATGCCTCGCATACCATCAGCTACGGCATGCTGAACCAAATCGGCAACCTTGCTCTGACCATCGAGCAGCGAATAATGTGTGTGGGTGTGTAGATGTATAAAATTGTGCATAGTGACTGCGAAGTTAATAAAATTTATCTACAAAGTCACTTTACGTTTCGTTTTTCAAGCCTTTTTTTACATATTTATATTATTTATTTGCACAATTCGAACTTTTTACTTAACTTTGCATGAAATAAAAGCACTACTATAGTTGCTAAATTTTTACCTTTTACACTAAAACGATTACACCGTAATTTCCCATGGGCGAGAAAATACAGAAACTGAAAAAAATAAAAAAGATAAAGAAAATTCGCATACACCGCGAGGGTACTGACACACTCATATACAGTGCCATGGTGCTCATTGCAGTTGGTGTTATATTGTGGCGCTCATTTGATAGCCACATTCCGTTCTATGCATTTGCTGTTGTCTTCGGTATTTTATGGTGTATTGTACTTAATTTCTTCCGCTGTCCTATACGTTTTTATGGTACTGACGACACTGATAATCTGGTCATCGCTCCAGCCGATGGTCATGTGGTGGTTATAGAAGATGTGGAAGAAACACAGTATTTTCACGAGAAGAGGAAGATGGTTAGTATCTTCATGAACCTATGGAATGTACATGCTAACTGGTTCCCTGTTGACGGAACGGTAAAGATGGTGAGACACAAGAATGGTAAGTTCCATCGTGCATGGCTCCCCAAGGCTGCTGAGGAGAACGAGATGTCTGACATTATCATAACAACTCCTGACGGCATTGACATACTTTGCAGACAGATAGCTGGTGCTATGGCTCGTCGCATAGTTACATATGCTAAGGAGGGTGACACCTGCTACATCGACGAGCACCTCGGCTTCATAAAGTTTGGTTCCAGAGTTGACCTCTACCTGCCTATTGATACAGAGATAAAAGTGACGATGGGACAGTCCACTACGGGCAATCAGACCGTCATTGGTATTCTTAAGTAAAGATGAAAAAACACATTCCTAATACGATAACATGTTGCAACCTCGTGTGTGGTTGCATTGCAGTGACATACGCCATCACAGGACAACCTGCGATGGCTTTGCTGTTTATAATTCTTGGTGCAGTGTTCGATTTCTTCGATGGCATGTCGGCTCGCTTGCTCAACGTGTCGAGTGAGATAGGTAAAGAACTCGACTCGCTGGCTGACGATGTTACTTTTGGTGTTGCTCCCTCCTGCATCATCTTCTATGAACTGCTGGTGTTAGACAAACCACTTGGGGCATTGGGCAACCTATTGCCTTACCTCGCCTTCATTGTGGCAGCTCTTAGTGCTGTGCGACTGGCAAAGTTTAATCTTGACACTCGTCAGACCACATCGTTTATCGGACTCCCCACCCCTGCCAACGCTCTGTTTTGGGGGTCGCTGATAGTTGGCTTTGGTCCTATTCTGGAACAATACGGATGGTTCTCCCTGATGATTATCATCGGCGTATTCCTCAGTTCATGGATACTGGTGGCTGAGGTGCCTATGTTTGCTCTGAAGTTCAAGCACTGGGGATTCAAGGGCAATGAGATGAAATATCTGTTTATCTGCTTCTCTGCATTAGTGCTGATAGCCACTATCGCCTTAGGCATCATAACAGGTCAGATTAACCTTTGTTATTCTGGATTCTCAATAATAATAGTGGCTTACGTTCTTGTAAGTATCTGGTATGAGCGACGAGGAATACATGCGTAAAGCCTTGGCTGAGGCAGAACAGGCGGCTAATGAGGACGAGATACCCATCGGTGCCATAGTGACGTGTAGAGGACGGATTATAGCAAGAACGCATAACCTTACGGAAACGCTCAACGATGTCACTGCCCATGCTGAGATGCAAGCTATCACAGCAGCTGCCAATGCTCTTGGGGGCAAATATCTGCAAGGATGCACCATATATGTTACGGTAGAACCCTGTCCTATGTGTGCTGGAGCCTTAGGATGGTCGCAGATTTCACGCATAGTCTATGGCACTAAAGACGAAAAACGCGGATATTCCACCTATGCCCCAAAGGTGCTCCACCCCAAGACTGAGGTGACAGATGGCATACTCGAAGAGGAATGTCGCGAACTCATGCAAACCTTCTTTCAAAACAAAAGGAAATAATGCTAACCTACGTTTACACAAACCTTTGGCTCTTATGGCTCATCATCAGTTTTGTATGTCTGATAGTTGAGCTCAGTAGTGGTGATTTCTACTTCGTTTGCTTCGCACTCGGAGCACTGGTATCTCTCATCTTTGCTGCGTTTGATGCACCATTCATAGCACAACTGTTGGCATGGGTCATAGCCTCCGTCTTCTGTCTGGTGTTCGTCAGACCGTCCTTGGTGCGCCGACTGCATAATAAGAAAGAACGCAAAAGCAATGCCGATGCGTTAATAGGTCGCCAGGCTAAGGTTATAGAACCCATTCCTGCTGACGGATATGGCTATGTGCAGATAGACGGTGACCAATGGCGTGCCGTTTCTATTGGCAACACCGAGATTCCTCTCAACTCCAAAGTAACAGTGATGGAGAGAAATAGTATAATATTAACCGTAACACCTTTATAATTATGGAATTTCTTACAGGCTTATTCATTGTGCTGTTCGTCTTGGCAGCCATCGTATTAAAGAAGACTATTGTCATCATTCCCCAGTCTGAGACAAAGATTGTAGAACGACTGGGTAAGTATTACCAGACTCTCGAACCTGGTATCAACTTCATCATTCCTTTCATCGACAGGGCAAAGGATATGGTAGCAATGTCTCGTGGACGTTACATTATGACCGATTCCATCGACCTTCGCGAACAGGTTTATGACTTCGACCGTCAGAATGTAATCACCAAGGATAATATCCAGATGGAAATCAATGCTCTGCTCTATTTCCAGATTGTTGACCCTTTCAAGGCTGTATATGAAATCAACAACCTGCCTAACGCTATAGAGAAACTCACCCAGACCACTCTGCGTAACATCATCGGCGAGATGGAACTCGACCAGACACTTACCTCTCGCGACACTATCAACACCAAACTGCGTGCTGTGCTCGACGATGCTACCAACAAATGGGGTATTAAGGTTAATCGTGTAGAACTGCAAGATATCATCCCTCCTGCTACCGTACTTCAGGCTATGGAGAAGCAGATGCAGGCAGAGCGCAACAAGCGTGCCACCATCCTTACCTCTGAGGGTGAGAAGCAGGCTGTCATTCTGAAGTCTGAGGCTGACAAGACTGCTGCTATCAATCGTGCCGAAGCTACCAAACAGCAAGAAATTCTCCGTGCTGAGGGTGAGGCACAGGCTCGCATACGCAGAGCTGAAGCAGAGGCTATCGCAATAGAGAAGGTTACTGAAGCTGTAGGCAAAACCACTAACCCAGCCAACTACCTCCTTGCACAGAAATACATTCAGACCCTGCAAGAGATTGCCAAAGGCAACGACACCAAAACAGTCTATCTGCCTTATGAGGCAACTAACCTCATGGGTTCTATCGGTGGCATAAAAGACCTCTTCAAGCAATAAAAAAAAGCTCCCAATCGGGAGCCTTTTTTTATCTTTTTATTTATCCAACACTTCGTATTTCGAGTGCTGACTCTTGTATTCAGGTACTATTTCTTTCATCTTCTTCACTATCGCCATATCGTCGTAGTTCTTTGAGAGTTCCAGCAATTTCTCTTCATTCTTCAGTGCCTCAGCATAGTCATACTCACGCACAGCAGCAATCTTAATCTTCGGATGGTGCGTAGGTTTTGTCTGCTCAGCATCGTTGAGCACCTCCTCATATAGTTTCTCGCCGTCTCGCAGACCTGTGAACTTTATCTCGATGTCCTTAGCGCCACTGAGGTTAATCATTCTCTTTGCAAGGTCGGCTATGCGTACAGGTTTACCCATGTCGAATACGAATATCTCACCGCCTTTGCCCATAGTACCTGCCTCAAGCACCAGCTGGCAAGCTTCTGGAATGAGCATGAAGAAACGTATAATGTCTGGATGGGTCACCGTCACAGGTCCACCATTCTTTATCTGTTCGCGGAACAGAGGTATCACCGAACCGTTAGAACCCAGCACATTACCAAAACGGGTAGTGATAAACTGCGTCTGCTTGTTATGCTCAGCCTTATTCAGACTCTGGCAGTATATCTCACAAATACGTTTTGAACATCCCATCACGTTGGTTGGGTTCACAGCCTTGTCAGTGCTTATCATCACAAATTTCTTTGTGCCATACTTCACCGCCAGGTCGGCTATCACGCGCGTACCATATACATTATTCTGTATAGCCATTGCTGGGTTATTCTCCATCATAGGCACATGCTTGTAGGCTGCTGCATGGAACACGTATTCTGGTTTGTATTTCGCAAAGATGCTCTCCATGTGGGTTTGGTTGGCTATGCTTCCCACTATCGTCTCGCATGAAATGTCAGGACGCTTCTTTTTCATAAAGAGCAATACATCGTGCATAGGTGTCTCTGCCTGATCTACCAGTACCAGTTCTGCAGGAGCGTATTTTGACACCTGTCTCACCATCTCAAAACCTATCGAGCCAGCAGCACCCGTTATCAGAATTCTCTTGCCTGTCAGCATTGCGCCAATGGCATTCATATCCACCTCAATCTTATCACGTGGCAGCAAGTCCTCAATGTCCACCTCTCTCAGCTGTTTGGTGGAGAGGTCTTGCGTTGGGTCCCAACTTTCAGCGTCAGGCAGCACCATGATGTGTATTCCTGCATCCAACAGCGCATCGTGCAGTTCCGTTCTATCGCGAAAGAGGGCTTGTTGCAGAGGGCTGACCATCAACACCGTCGCACCGTCTTGCTTCATGCGCTCTATAAACTTCACGCTGTCTCTTCTCACCTTCACGCCCATCAGGTATTTTGACTCCAGCAGTCCGTCTGTGCTCACAAATCCCTTCAGCGTATATCTGTTGTTGTAGTCTTTCAGCGAACGTGCTATCGCAACACCACCCTCGTGGGCACCATACACATACACTCCTGTCTTCTTTCTGCTCTCGGTGAATGCCTCATACAGATACTTCATCAGTATTCTTATTGCCCACTGGGCAAAGAGTGTCAGTATCAGCGTCACTCCTATAGTCATCCAGCGTACATGGGAAAGCGTAAACAGCTGGGGGAAGTATTTCTTTGCTATCACGTGAGCCACACATATCAGCACTCCTCCGATGAACACCGACTGAGCCACTCTCACAAAGTCCACCGTCGTAGTGTATCTCAATACCCCGCTATAGGTATGGCGTATCTTCATACCCACCATCAGCAGAGGTGTCATACATATCAGCGTTAATAGTGTTTCCCAGAAATGCTTTATCACGGCACCACCGCCCGATACGGCATAGATAGCCAACAGACCAGCCACCACAAATATTATGCAGTCCAGTATCATGACACACCAGTAAGGCAACGCCCTTCTGGTGAAGTATTTTTCATATAATCCTTTCAGTATATTCATACTGTTTGTTGCTTACATAATTAGACCCTAACGCGTGCAAAGTTACTAAAAAAGTTCAAATACACAAGCATTCTGATGAATAAATGAAAAAAAATTGGGCTTTTTGGTGCAAAATTATTACTTTTGCATGTATATTTGTCACTGTAAATGTCACGTTATGACCACATATAGAGAATTTTTCGATATAATTAGAACCATTCCACGTCCTTCTCATTATGAAGACAAAATAGCCGATTTTCTTTGCCGTTTTGCTGATGAGCACCACCTCGCCTATCGTCGTGATGCCCACAATAACGTGGTGATAGAGAAACCTGCCTCCCCAGGCTACGAAGACCATGAGCCTGTTGTCCTGCTCAACCACATGGATATGGTCTGTGTCTCAGCACCTGATAAGCAGTTCAACCCCCTCTCTGATGCTATCAACGCCATTGTTTACGACGAAATAGACGAAAAAACGGGTGCTACACATTCCTGGATGAAGGCAAACGGCACCTCTCTCGGAGCCGATAATGGTATGGGGCTCTCTATGGCTCTCGCTATCCTTGCTGATGACTCTCTGCCCCACCCTCCTCTTGAGGTGCTCACCACCACCAACGAGGAAGACGGCATGTCTGGTGCCTCACATCTCTCACCCACCTTCATCCGTGGCAGAAAGGTGATAAACCTCGATTCCGAGGCTTATGACGAAACCACCGTAGCATCAGCTGGAGCCATCATCCAAGAGGCTCATCTGCCCATCTCTCGAGTAGCTATGCCTAAAGACTATGTTGCCTACACCATCAGCGTTTCAGGTGGCAAGGGAGGTCATAGCGGGGTTGACATCAACAAGGGCAGAGCCAATGCCATCAAGGTGCTCGCCAATCTGTTGCTCGTTGCCATACGCCAATGCGACATCAAACTCTACATCGTTTCCTTCCAAGGCGGACAGGCTGCTGCCTCCATCCCCTCTGAAGCCGAGGCAAAGGTAGTCATTCCTAAGGACAACTCCAGCGACTTCCTCAGTCTGGTGGCACAATGCAACTATGCCCTCATCAAGCAGTTTGGCGAGACCGATCCCGATATCATCATTCATGCCGAACCCTCCGTATGGCACTCCAGTGTTATGAGCGAAGAGACCACCCAGGTGCTTCTCGCCTCCATCAACGCTGTTCCAGTAGGAGTGCTCCAGATGTCACCTGACGACATCACCCCTCTCACCTCCAACAACATCGGATTAGTAAATATAACGGGAACGGGAAGAACTCTAAACTTAACCTTCCATACTCGCAGTTTCGTTGACTCCGAGATGCAGCGCATAGCCTCCGAAATAGAGAAAATCTACCACCTCTCAGGAGCCACCGTCACCAAGGTGATGGAATCGCCAGCATGGACGGAGAGTGACACAACCCTGCTCCAGCTCACCAACAGCGTCTTCCGCGATGTCCTGGGCTTCGAACCCCGAGCCGTCTCCATGCACTTTGTGCTCGAGGCTGGTTATCTGGTCAACATCTTCCCTGGACTCCACATCGTCAGCATCGGTCCTCGCATACTCGAGCCCCACAGCATCCACGAGCGCGTTGACCTCAACACCTGCGACGACATCTGGCGCGTAACCCTCGAACTGCTCAAGAGGCTATAAGGGTTCAAGGCGCTTCGCTGGTTCAAAAGTTCTTACCTTGTACTTTGTACCTTGTCACTTATTACTTATTACTTATGAAACGTCTTCTCTTCGTCTGTCACGGCAATATCTGCCGTTCTCCAATGGCTGAATACATAATGAAGCACCTCGTAGAACAGGCTCATCTCAGCAGTGAGTTTGAAATAGCCTCAGCAGCCACCTCTACAGAGGAACTCGGCAACCCCGTCTATCCGCCAGCCAGGCGCAAACTCGCTGAGCACTCCATCAGTTGCGAGGGACACCACGCACGTCAGCTCACGCGAGCCGACTATGCCCACTACGACCTGCTCATAGGTATGGACGAATACAACATTCGCAATATGCAACGCATGTGCGGTGGCGACCCCGACGGCAAAATCCGCCCCTTGCTCCCCACGCCTGTTGCCGACCCTTGGTACACAGGCGACTTCGAAGCCACATGGCGCGATTGCCTCAAAGGGTGCACCATGCTGTTGAAAGAACTCACTCCTTGTTAAAAAAACTTAAAGGAAAACAAACTGTGAACTCTAAACTATGAACTATGAACTATTTTTAGTACCTTTGCACTCGCAAATTGCGAAAGCACCATGAGCCAGCTATGCTGACATGTATTATTTGCTGTTGTTGGCGGGATAGCTCAGTTGGTTAGAGCGTCGGATTCATAATCCGGAGGTCGGGGGATCGTAGCCCCCTCCCGCTACACTTAAAAATCAAGCA
>JAEEVS010000067.1:0-4925 GCA_016290975.1 Prevotella sp.
ACACATGTCAAACAATGAGAAATAGACTGAGTTGTTGACATGACCAAACCTGTCAACATCAGAGAACCTCAACTGCGCTGGCATTCGGTGGCGAAATGTATGTGTGTTGTTGTCCATATAAAAGCTTTTCTATCAGCTCGTTTTGTCAATGCAAAATTACTCCGCAGGCTTTTATCTACAACAAAAATCGTTTCAGTAAAAAACCGAAACGTAATATTAAGCTACCCAACCGTAAGCGTTTTGCACACACTTATTGGGGTGTGTGCATACCATCAATCCAGTTATGCACATTACGTTTATTGTCACGACTGATAACGATGACAGGATTCTTCACGCCCTCCTTCAGTATGAGACGTTCCTTGCCGTTTATGTCGCGCTCAAAGCCCTCCACCTCAGTGAGCGGTACTATATACTTACGGTTCACGCGCATGAACTTACGTGGATTAAGCTGCTCGGCTATCAGGGTGAGTGTCATGTCTATGTAGTATGATGTGCCGTCGTGGAGCACTATGTAGGTGTTCTTATTCTCAGAGACGATGTAGCGCACCTCTCCTACCCCAACTACCTTCTCGCCCTTGAAGGTGTTGACCATTATACGTTCACGATACCTGCCACTCTCGGCTATGAGGCTGAAGAACTCCTTACGCTTGTCGTCGGTTATCAGTCGCTCGCTCGCCTTGCGTATGGCTTTTTTCAACTCATTCTCATCTATAGGTTTCAAGAGGTATGACAGGCTGTTATACTCAAACGCCCTCAAGGCATACTCATCATAAGCTGTGGTGAAGATGATGGGCACATCGGCTGGGGCATCCTCCAGAGCGTGAAACGACAGGCCGTCCGTCAACTGTATATCGGCTATTATCAGGTCTATGCTCTCCTTGCTCTTGCTGAAGAAGCGCTTGCCGTCCTTGATGGACACTATCGGACCGTGTATGGTGCAGTCGGGCAACATGTCGGCAAGCATGGTGCACAGCAGATGGTAGTTATATATTTCGTCTTCTAATATCAGTACGTTCATTGATAATTGATAATTGATAATTGACAATTGAGAATTGATAATTGATAATTGACAATTGATAATTGATAATTATTCTTTTACCAACGGAATCATAACGGTAAACGTATTGCCGTCATTCTCTATCTTAATCTCTTGATTATACAGCAGACGGACAGACTCGGTGATGTAGGCAAGTCCCATCTTGGTGCTTTCGCCCACAGCCACTAAGGGCATGATGTTATTCTGCATTATGAGGTAGCCGTCCCTCACGTCGAGCGTCACGTCGAGGGGCTGTTTCTTGGAGTGGGCATTATGGCGAATGGCATTCTCCAGCAGTCCTTGCAGCGACAGAGGCGGAATGCCGTAACCCTTAGCCTTGCGCACCTCAGGGGTAATGTTCAGCCTTATGCTATCCACATGGCGCAACCTCATCAGTCCGTAGTATTGCTCCATCATCTCCACCTCCTGCTCTATGGGCACAGCATACTCATTGCCATAGGAGAGCAGATAGCGATACATCTTGGCAAGGTCGCGCAGAAAGGCGACAGCCGTCTTGCGGTCTTGCATCACCAAGCCCATAGCCACACTAAGGCTGTTAAACAGGAAATGAGGCGTCACCTTACGGCGCAACTTGGTCAGCTGCACCTCTTTCTTCAGGTTCTCGTTCTCCTGCTCCAGTTCCTTTATTCTTGCTATGGCTTGCACTGACTCCATAAGATTGTCGCTTTTTTCGTTTCTATAGTGCAAAGTTAAACAAAAAATACTGAAATCCCCAAGCTTAATGCAAAAAAAATCCCCTTTTGTGTGGAGAATAAAAAAAAATCACTATCTTTGCAACCGAGAGCCAGGGGTATTGTCTTCTTAACTCCTTAGCGAGCAAAGCGAGCGATCACTCCCTTTAACTCCTTTAACTCCAATCAACTTGAGCTTGCGAAAGTTGAGTAAATATAATTATTAACCCTAAACAACAAAACAACCACTATGCAAAAGTATGTATGCGACGTATGCGGGTATGAGTATGACCCAGCAGTAGGCGACCCAGAGAACGGCATCAAGCCAGGTACAGCATTTGAGGACCTCCCAGAGGATTGGGTTTGTCCGCTATGCTCTGTAGGCAAAGACCAGTTCTCTGCTCAGTAAAAGAAAGCGAACCACCCACCTTTTCCCCCAAGGGGCATGTTTTCACCATTGAGGCGTGCCCCTTACATTTATGAACATTCAGAAAAAAAACATTATAACATTATGAACATTCTTATTTTACAGTCTTCACCACGCGCCAAGGGTAACACGCCATGGATGGCTGAAGAATACAAAAAGGCTGCTGAGGCAGCAGGACATCAGGTGACTATCGTCAATGTGTCAAAGAAAAAAATTGCGGGCTGTCTTGCCTGTGAGTATTGTCACAACAAGGGCAACGGCGCCTGCATACAGAAAGACGATATGCAGGAGCTCTACCCACTCATGGCTGAGGCTGAGGTGCTGGTGCTGGCTTCACCTATCTATTACTTCACACTCAACGCCCAGATTCAGGCTCCGATACAGAGAATGTATTGCGTAAACAAGCCTGCAAAGGTTAAGAAGATGGCTCTGCTCATGTCTTCTTACTCACCTGGCGTGTATAGCGGCAGCATAGCTGAGTATCATGACATCTGCAACTACTGGGAAGTGGAAGACAGCGGCATAGTGACTGCCAAGGTTGACGAACAGCAGACTGAGGAAACCAAGAACAAGATTATCAGCATAGTAAACAACCTGTAACCCCTACCCTATCCCATTATGGAATATATGTCCCAAGAGGGCTACGACAAACTTGTAGCAGAACTGCACCACATGGAAACCGTAGAACTGTCACAGGTCAGGGATGCTATTGCCGAAGCCCGCGACAAAGGTGACCTGAGTGAGAACTTCGAGTACCACGCTGCCAAGCGCGAACAGGCCAAGCTGCTTAGCAGAATACGCTATAAGCAGAGGGTGCTGGAGTTTGCAAGGGTGATAGACACCTCACGACTTGCCAGCGACAAGGTCGGACTGCTGAGCAAGGTCGCAATCACCAACCTCAACAATAACGCCAAGATGGCTTACACCATAGTGAGCCCTCATGAGGCTAATATGAGAGAAGGCAAAATATCAATCAAGTCGCCCATAGCCCAGGCACTGCTCAACAGGCAGGCTGGCGATACCGTGACCGTCACAGTGCCTGCTGGCACCCTGAAGCTCCGCATTGAGAGCATCACCTTGAGCGCCTAAGCATGCTGACACACACTAATCGTTGATATAACACTTTGTAGTCATATCATAATACAGAGCCTCCAGTTCAGGCAGGGTAAGTTTCTCGACTGAATGTTCGATGACACGTATCAGTTCATCACGTCGTCCTTCTTCAGATTGGGTAAATTTACTCATAATGTCTTATTCTTACATCTTAAAATAAATTAAGGAGTTGAGATTTTTCTTATCTCCTTTGCAGGAACGCCACCAACGACGGTGTTTGGCTCAACGTCTTTGGTTACCACAGCTCCTGCAGCTACGACGGCATTCTCGCCAATGGTTACGCCAGGACAGATAATGGCTCCGATGCATATCCACGCATTCTGCTTTATGGTGACCTGTCCGAAATGGAACAGGTTATGCCTGTCATACAGGTCATGATCTACTGTTGTAATCTTTACCTCTGGACCTATCAGCACGTTGTCTTCTATCACCACCCTGCCAGGTGACAGAATGGTCGCCCCCTTGTTGATGGTCACATTTTTTCCTATCGTCATTCTGCAACCACAATCACAATAGAAGGGGGAAACGATGGCTACGCTGTCATCTATCTCACACTGGAACAGTTCTTCGAGCAGACTCTTATAGTCAGGGTCTGTAGGTTTTTTGGACGATATCCTGAGGCACAGTTCATGACTGCGTATCATCTCAGCCTCCACGTTGCGCATGCGCGGGTCGTTTTTGTAACCAGACCCTATGGCATCTATCATGTCAAACATACACATAGGTTCATCTTTATCTGATAAAATTCATTCCTTGCCAAGGCTCGCGCTCTGGATAGTCGGGGTTGCCGTTGGCATGAATCTTCTTCAGCAGCCAAGCCATGTTGTCGGCAAGAGTGCGCATGGTCTGCATACCTTCCGTGTCTTGTGAAGCCTCACCTGGTGTACGGCCATAGGCTATGTTCCAGTATTGGGAAGTGACCATAGGCATGTTCATCATCTCAAATATCATGTTCATAGTCTGATAGGCTGCCGTAGCACCACCGCGACGACAGATTGCCACAGCGGCTGCTGGCTTGTTCTGAACTTTGGCACCTGAGAAGAAAGCACGTTGCAGCACAGCCATTACGGCACCATTGGGCTGACCGTAATAGACTGGCGAGCCTACGATGAGTGCATCGGCTTCGTTGAGCTTTTCTACTATTTGGTTGCAAACGTCGTCATCAAAGACGCAGCGCCCTAACTGTTTGGTCTGGCATTGTCCGCAGGCTATGCAGCCACGAACGGGCTTGTTGCCCAACTGCACGATTTCAGCCTCTACCCCATTCTTCTCCAGTTGCCTCGCAATCTGAGAGAGTGCTGTAAATGTATTGCCATTCTTATTGGCACTTCCGTTTAATAGTAATACCTTCATTTCTTACAGATTTAGTTTGAATATTTATGTAACCTCCCTGCGAAGGTAAGTATTTTTTCTTGAATAGTCAAAATCTTTTCTTTACCTTTGCGGGAAAGTTTTATTTTTCTATGAGTATATGATTGAAATAGGATTAAGTTATGGTGTCAGTTCGTTAAATTGGAATTTATCTGGCAACAACAATAGTGAACAGCACCAGATCCTCTGTCCCAGTATTGATTATACTGTGTTCCGATCCTTTAGGGCAAATATGCAGGACGCCGGGGCGCAGTTCTTCTTCTACACCATCGCAGATGGCTCTGCC
>JAEEVS010000068.1:0-2108 GCA_016290975.1 Prevotella sp.
CGCATGTTGAAGCGCGAGAAATCATTACCGCGCTGCGTAGCCTCACCAAATGAATAGCCTACAGAGAGGTTGTAGTTAGCCACCTCGTCACCACCCTGAACATTGATGCCGTAGTTTGACACGAAGGTGTTATGGTAAACCTCCTTGGTCCAGTCGGTATTATTATGATAGGTCTTATAATAATAATTCGTAGGATCGGCATTGACAAACTCCATGCCCTGCACATTGGGAGTCAGTTCGCTCAACAGTTCGGTAGCATAGAGGCGGTAGTCCTCGGCACCCATCATCTTAGGCAGACGGGGCTGCAACATAAACTGACCATTGATATTCACATCAATCTTGGTAGCCATAGACTTATTACGCTTGGTCTTGATGAGCAAGACACCGCCAGCAGCCTTGGCACCATAGATAGCAGTACCGTTTTTCAACACGGTGACACTCTCAATATCCGTCACGCTCAGGTTTGCCAACAGGTTATTGTAGTAACCAGAATGCAACATCTCGCGGTCATACTGCATGTCGGTGATGACACCATCAATCACAACCAGGGGCTGGGCGTTGGTCTGAAGACTAGTCAGACCATTCATAAACATGGTGTTGCCAATACCCAACTGACCACTACGTCCCACGGAATGGATATCAGCACCCAACTGCTCTGCCACCAGGGGGTCAATGCTCACCTGAGCCGTGTGCTCAAAATTCTCGGCACGACGGGTAGAGCCAGAAGTCGTGGTACGCTCGTAGATAGGACTGAAGGTGTTAGGATAAAGCTCTGCGTTGGTCTTTTCCGTATTCGTACGGATAGCCTTCTGCAGAACCTGATAGCCCTCAACACGCATGCTGACACTGCTCACATAGCCAGGTACCTTCAACTCATAAGCACCAGTCTCATCAGTCATGGCAGTATAACGATGGTTTCCATAGGCCTCAACGATGACACCGGCCAAGGGCTTACCCGTGGCAGCATCCATCACATAGCCGCTCACCTTCTTCATATCCTGAGCTGCAGCTGTCAAGGGCAAAAAGACAAAGAGGCAAGAAGGCAGGATACCTTTTACTATACCTTTTATATTATTATAGATTACTGTTTTCATATTCGTTCTATTTTTACTTTTTACTCTTCACTTTTCATTTTCTTAGGACGCAGGTAGATGCAGTCGAGCAACATCTCGCGTGAGAAGTTAGGAGTATCTTTAGCCAGAATGCTACATCTCAGTTTAACCGTTACCTTATTGTTCGTCTGACCAACATTACAAACAGGGAACTTAAAGTCCTCGGCCACGACAACGGTATCAACAACCTCAGGACGGGTCTTGAACTTCTGCTTGTTACCGCAGTCAAACGTCTTGGCATTACCATTCTCGTCAACATAGTTGATTTCAGCCTGGAACTGACAAGGTTTCAAGTTAGTCTTGGTGGGGTCATAGACCGTCTGGGGCAGAGTGACGATACAGATGTCGTAGGTACCCGCCAAAGTACCGGACAGTCTAAAGGTCATCGTCCAGTTACTGGTATTCTTCTCAGGAGAAATAACCAGGTACTCATTCTCTGATACGCTGTCGGCAATATGATGAAGAGTGGTATAGCTTGACAGGGTATTGTCAATTATCACACCTTTTGCCTCACCCTCGCAACGGATCTCACGCTGATAGGTCATCTGTGGCGTGAACGGCCACTTGTCGGTTGTGTAGAGTGTACCATTACTATAAGTAGCCGCTGTAGCGCCATAGAAGATACCGCCTTCGTCAAACGGCCTATGGAACACATGATACTGTGGATACTTCTTGTTATAGCTAAATGTTTTCAGAGAATCCTCAGGACTGGCCTGAATCGTACGACTGAAGATAGCATCTGACAACAAGGCACCGTTTGCGTACAAACGCTGCAGGGAGTCACCACCCTCGACCTTTGCATCATAACGGTAATAATCCATTGCCTCCTGCCATACGCGCTGCCACTCATCAGCCGTGGGCACAATCATATAATATGTAGAGTCCTCATCGGCAATCTCACCAATAAGCTCCAACAATTTGTTACGCTCGATGAACACTGAGTCCACATAGAGTTGCTCACCATCCACCATGTCACCTTCCACAGAAAGTGAAGGA
>JAEEVS010000069.1:0-26110 GCA_016290975.1 Prevotella sp.
ACCTGACCCTTCTCGAGCTTAGACATGATCTCCTTCTTCTGAGCCTCAAGTTCAGCCTCGATAAGAGCCTTGTGAGATACAACAACATTGCGGAACTCCTGATTGATCTTAACAATCTTGAACTCCATTGTCTTACCTACGAATACGTCGTAGTCGCGGATTGGATGAACGTCAATCTGTGAACCTGGCAGGAATGCCTCGATTCCGAATACGTCAACAATCATACCGCCCTTAGTGCGGCACTTGATGAAGCCCTGGATAATCTCCTCCTTCTCAAGAGCCTCGTTTACACGATCCCAGCTCTTAGACATGCGGGCCTTCTTGTGAGAAAGGATCAGCTGACCCTTCTTGTCCTCCTGATTCTCAACATATACCTCGACCTTGTCGCCGATCTTGAGATCAGGGTTGTAACGGAACTCAGAAGCAGAGATGATGCCATCGCTCTTATAGCCGATGTTGACAATCACTTCCTTCTTGTCCATTGAAATTACGGTACCCTCGACTACCTGGCCTTCAGATACCTTGTTGAGTGTAGCATCGTAAGATGCCTCTTGAGCTTCCTTGCTCGCGTTTGTGATACCGCCGTTCTCGAACTCTTCCCAGTTGAAGCCCTCGAGTGGCTGTACGTTTTTAAAGTTAGACATAATGTGAATTAATAAATTAATGCTCCCCCTGAAGTGAGAAAGCGGATGCAAAGGTACGAAAAATAGTTCATAGTTCATAGTTCATGGTTCACAGTTGTTATTGACGTTAAGATTTTTTAAGAAAAAAGATATTAAAGGTCAAGTAATTGATGCATAATTAGTTTAATTATTTGTATCTTTGCAAAAGTGAAAACCTAAAATTATGAAATCGAAACACAAAAGCATTTTCGGATTACTGGCAGTGGTGGGGCTCACCATTGCTGCTGTAGGGGCGATGTTCCTGATGCCTATAAATAAAACGGGGGAGACCGCGTACCTTTATATATATAAGAATGAGACGCTGGACTCCATTATGAGCAGTCTGTCGCAGAGCAGCAACAGGCTGGGTGTGACGGCTGTGAAATCGCTTGCTGTTATAACTGACTATGAGGAGCACATAATACCTGGACGATACGAGTTGGGCAAATATACTAATGCCTTGATGCTGTTTCACCGCATGAGCAGCGGACAGCAGGTGCCCGTGAGGCTCACCATACCGTCAGTGCGCACCATGGATAGGCTGGCTGAGGAGCTGTCGGAGAAACTGATGGTTACGAAGGAGGAACTGCTGAAGACGTTTGAGAGTAAGGACTCATGTGCCAAATATGGGGTGACACCTGAAACGATGGTATGTATCTTCATACCTGAAACATACGAAGTGTATTGGACCATCAGCGTGGAAAGACTGATAGAGAAGATGAAGACGGAGTCGAAATTCTTCTGGAATGCTGAACGCACACGTAAGGCTAAGGCACTGGGACTGACACCTGATGAGGTGATTACCCTTGCCAGCATAGTGGACGAGGAAACGGCAAACAACGCTGAGAAACCTATGATAGCTGGCATGTACTACAACCGCTATCGCCAGGATATGCCACTGCAGGCTGACCCTACGGTGAAGTTTGCATTGAAGGATTTTGAGATAAAGCGCATATACAACAACATGCTCGATGTAGAATCGCCTTACAACACTTATCGCAACAAGGGACTGCCCCCAGGACCGATAAGGATTCCTTCAGTGGCTGGCATCGACGCCGTGCTCAACCTTGTGAAGCACAACTACCTGTATATGTGTGCGAAGGAAGATTTCTCAGGCACCCACAATTTTGCCAAAACCTATGACGAGCACCTGCAGAATGCTGCGAAATACACCAAGGCACTGAATGCAAGGGGAATAAAGTAGGTTAATGGTTAACGGTTAAGGGTTAGAGGTTAGTGAATTTTACTGATTGTTTACCTACCTTCAGGATGTAAGTACCTGAAGAGGGTAAGGGTAGGGAGAGAGAAGAGCCTGTAGCCTTCTGGTTAGCAATTATTTTTCCGTCGGCAGTAGCAAGAGTGATTGCAGTGCCTACTGAGAGTCTGCCAAGTGACAGAACGCCTCCGCTGACGCTATATATGAACTCTGGCTGCAACTGCTGTGTGCTGTTGACTCCTGTCACATCAGGCAGGGTATAGACAAAGGTATCGAGGCGGAACTTTGCCCAAGGGTTCTTCTTGCTGTCGGCACTATAATCCTTATTCTCTTTGCCATCATTATACATATCCGCCGAACCACCATCGCAGACGATGTTGAGGTAGAGTTTGTTGTCCTCCTGACGTGCGGTGAGTGCCTCAGGATGACCATCACCTCCAACAGCGATATTTTCAAGCGCCAGGGACATCTCAGTCAGGTGGCCTCCATTCACGGTTATAGGGTCGGCATTCTCGTTCGTCGTACCATCCCACAGATATGCCTTAGGCGTGCCACCACCCTCGAAGAGTCCTGCTATGATGACGTAGTAGTCACCAACACGCTCTATGGAACGTATGCCCAGACCGCCGAAGTCGAAAAGAACTGGGGCACCCACCTGGGGCGTGGTGCTGCTCTTGCCGCTGCCTGAGAATATTTGTTCGAAGTTTTCTACCGTTGCCATGACGGCATATTTGCGGTTAGACGAGGTTGGGGTAACACCCTTCTTAGGAACGCATGGGGCACGGAAAGCGATGTAGGCTGCTCCGTTGCCGTTAGTCTTGAGGGTCAGTCCCTCAACATTGAAGCCGTCGATGCGCTTAGGTATCATGCTGTTGGCAAAGGATGCTGAGGCTGAGAAACTCCAGCCGTTGTCATCGCCAAACTTTATCATGGCATCGCGGAATTTCTCGCTGTAGGCTCCGCTGGTAAGTGTTGCTTCTGCTCCGCTGCCGTTTATCTTAGTTGTGAAGGCACGGTTGCGGTAGGGTTTCTCTTTACCTTTCTTGCTGTTAGCGAGTGAGGTAATCCAGTAGATGGTCTTGCCGTCATCGCTGACGGTGGCTCCCTCCACGTCGTACTCCTCACTGCCATTGGCAAAACCCTCTGCATTAACAGTGCGCAGGGGCATACCTGAGAGTTGGCTGTTATATAGGCGAAGGATGTTGTTCTCGTCATCGGCCACATAGAAATAGCCACCACCCACATCGGCCATGGCTGAGGCATCACAACTGCCCTGCAGCCATGTGGTCTGCTCAAGGCTCTTGCTGGCATCGCTTGCTGCATATTGTATGGTGTAGTCGCTGGCTCCTGAGAGTTTTACGGTAATCTTAGTCGAACCTACTCCTGATGGCTTTATACGTACGGCAAAGACGCCTGGCTGTATCTCCTCGGCTGTGATGTCGTCAACCTTCACAACGCTTGTGTTGCTCGACTGAAATGTCAGCGTGCTGCCCGTTGGCGCATTAAACCAGATGCCCTCAGTTGCTGCAGGGTCGGTTGGGTCGTCAATCACTCCGCTGACGTAAGAGGTCTTGCCGCTTCCGCTGACTATTTTCAGACGTGGGAAGGAGGTGTCAGGGTATTTAGGTTGTGAGGAACTTGCCTCGAGTGTGGCTGCTGAGAGTGTGCTCATGCTTGCTGCTACAAGGATGAAGGTGAGGAGTGGGGTTTTCATCGTTTTGTTGTAATTATAGGTTAGTTATTATATATTTAATAAAGGTGGGGGGAGAAAATAAGGCCTCCGCTTTTGGAAGCCTTATCTATAGGGTTTCTTATCTTAATCTGTCAGCAGAGCGGACGAGGTCGTCGTCGTGCTTGATGCCTTTCTTTGCCATCCAGAAGAGGATGATGCTGACGATGGGCAGTATGGCGTAAAGCGGATACATGGTAGAACCACCATGCATGTAGTAATGGTCATAGCAGAAGAAACCTACCCACACCAGAAGCATAAGGATGCCAAGGGAGCAGAGAGCCATCTGCCTCTTGCGGTTCTTATACTGGAAGATGTTGGCACATCCCAGTCCTGCTATCAGTCCTCCGAGCACCTGCAGTATAACCACCACCGCATAGATGCTTGCCACCACCATGAGGATGGCTATGAGGGCAAGATATATGGTTTGTTTACGCTGCCACATAGTTTTTAATATTCGTCGTCGTCATCGATATTGACATCCTTAGAAGGGTCGTGCCAATAGATATCGTTGTCAAGGAACTCCTCCTCAGCTATGAGTGTTGGCTTAGGGAGTTTCTCGTAGTAACGGCTTATCTCTATCTGCTCGCGGTTCTCAAATACCTCTTCAAGACTGTCGTTGTAGTTGGCAAACTCAGCAAGTTTCTTGTTGAGCTCCTGCTTGATGTCCTGAGATATCTGGTTAGCACGCTTGCCAAGGATGACCACGCTCTCATAGATGTTGTCTGTGCCTTCACAGAAGTCCATGATGTTGCGTGTAACGGTGTTTGTTGGAGCTTTTGTCTTCTTGTAGTCCATTGTTTTATATAGTTTTAATTGTTATCTACTTCGCCTGTTGCGGTGTATCGCTTACATTTGGTTATGTATTTCTCTGCTGTGGCACGCTCTTTGGAGTCAGGATACTCATTGAGAAATCCGTAGCACTCGTCTTCAGCATCCTGAAAGCGGTCTGCCTGCTTAGCCTTGACACTGTGCACAGCCAGAGCATATTTACTCTTCATGATGAGAGTGGCAAACTCCTCGCGCAGGGTGGTGTAAGGGTATTCTTTGAGTGCATTCTGCGAGGTGACGATGCAAGCCTCGTAGTTGTTGCCACCACTGGTGCAGTTGCCGAAATAGGTGCCAAGGTTGTAATAGAGCTTGGCATTGAGAAACTCCTTCTCAACCAGTTTGTCCTGAAGCTGATAAAGCTTGGTCTGTGCATCATTCTTGTATTGGCTGTAAGGGAAAAGGTCGATGAAGTCCTGGTAAGCCTTCATAGCCTGAACGGTGGGCGTTTGGTCGAGTCGTGGCTCAGGTATAGTCTGGTAAAGACTCTGACCAACGAAATAGTTTGCGATCTCAGCATACTTGCCCTTGGAATAAGAAGAGTAGTACTTCTTGAATATCTCAGAAGCTGATTCGTAGTCGCCACTGTTATAGCATGACATGCCGTAGAGGAACAGGCATTCCTCAGCGTTGTCGGTGCCCTTAAACAGCGTCACCATATCGCCAAAGAAGATAGATGCCTTAGAGAACTTACCCTCGGCATATAGCTGCTTGGCATACTCGTAGCGGTATACATAATCGTCAGACTTGTATACTGCATTAAACTCCTTGGCACAACCGCAAAGGAGAATAACTGCTGAAATGATAGCAAAAAAGTTGTACTTACTCATTAATTTTCGAAAATCAGGTGCAAAGGTACTAAGAAAAGTTGAAAGTTGAAAGTTGAAAGTTGAAAGTTATGGTAGTTTTTTAGAATTATTAAGAAAAAAATATTACCTTTGCATGGTCTTTTAATCATAGTAACGCGTGAATACTTTTAATCTGACATCGAAATATCGTCCGACAGGAGACCAGCCAGAGGCTATTGAGCAACTGGTGGAAGGAGTGAAGAGCGGAGTGCCTGCACAGGTGCTGCTGGGCGTGACAGGCTCAGGCAAGACGTTCACTATGGCTAACGTGATACAGCAGGTGGGACGTCCTACACTGATACTGTCGCACAACAAGACGCTGGCTGCACAGCTGTATGAGGAGATGAAGTCGTTCTTCCCCGATAATGCCGTGGAGTATTACGTGTCATACTATGATTACTACCAACCTGAATCATATCTGCCCGCTACGGATGTATATATAGAAAAAGACCTTGCGATAAATGAGGATATAGACCGCCTGCGCCTATCGGCTGTTACGGCACTGCTGTCAGGCAGGCGCGATGTGGTGGTGATAAGTTCGGTATCATGTATATATGGTATGGGTGGACCAGCCACGATGCAGGGTAGCGTGATATCTATAAAGAAAGGACAGACGATAGACCGTGACGAGTTTCTACGCCGTCTGGTTGAGATACAGTATGTGCACAACGATGTGGAACTGAACCGCGGCGAGTTTCGTGTGAAGGGCGACACGGTGGATATAGCGATGGCTTACAGCCAGGAGGTGCTACGTGTCACCTTCTGGGATGATGAGATAGATGCCATAGAAGAACTGGAGGCTGTGACATACAGACACAAGGGCTCGTTTGACGAATATAAGATTTATCCAGCCAACCTGTTTGTGACCACCCAGGACCAGCAGACAAAAGCCGTAAGGATGATACAAGACGACCTGCAGGCACAGATAGAATATTTCAAGGAGATAGGTGATGACCTGAAGGCTCAGCGTATAAAGGAACGTGTGGAGTATGACCTGGAGATGATTAAGGAGCTGGGACACTGTTCGGGCATTGAGAATTATTCTCGATATTTTGACGGCAGAGAACCTGGTGAGCGACCATACTGCTTGTTTGACTTCTTCCCCAAAGACTTTCTTATGATGATAGATGAGAGTCATGTGTCTGTGCCACAGATAAGGGCTATGTATGGTGGCGACCGCAGTCGTAAGCAGAACCTGGTGGAGTATGGTTTCAGACTGCCTGCTGCTTTCGACAACCGCCCGCTACGCTTCGAGGAGTTTGAACAACTGCTCAACCAGGTAATATACGTTTCGGCAACGCCTGCAGAATATGAGCTCAACGCTGCAGAGGGCGTGGTGGTGGAGCAGGTGATACGTCCTACAGGACTACTCGACCCAAAGATAGAGGTTCGCCCTACGGAGAACCAGATAGACGACTTGCTGGAAGAGATAAGGGTGCGTAGCGAACGTCATGAGAGAGTTCTTGTGACAACCCTCACGAAGCGTATGGCAGAGGAGTTTACGGAGTATCTGCTCAACCAGGGTGTGAAGACAAACTACATACACTCTGATGTGACAACACTTGATAGGGTACAGATATTGAACGCCTTGCGAGCAGGAGAGTATGATGTGTTGGTGGGTATTAACTTGCTACGAGAGGGGTTGGATTTGCCAGAGGTTTCTCTTGTGGCTATAATGGATGCAGATAAGGAAGGATTCTTGCGTAACCGTACCTCGCTCACTCAGACAGCAGGACGAGCAGCACGTAATGTGGAGGGTATGGTGATAATGTATGCTGACAGCATAACTGAGTCTATGCAACAGACCATTGACGAGACCAACCGCCGCAGGGCTAAGCAGATAGCATATAACGAGGAACATGGCATAACACCACAGCAGATAAAGAAAGACCTCAACAGAGAAACAATAGTGAAGGGTGAAAAGACCAGCAGTAGCAAGGCAAAGGCTGTTGTGACTGCATCTATTGCACAACTGAGGAAGAACGAGCCTGTACCATATATGGAACCAGACAACAACGACTATGCTATGGCTGCTGATCCGATAGTGAACTCTATGACGGATGACCAGATACGCAAGGCTATCGACTATGCTACTGAAAAGATGAAGGAGGCAGCCAAAAACCTTGACTTCCTCCTTGCTGCACAATATCGCGATGAGGTGCTCTCGCTACAGAAGCACCTGAAAGCTTAAACTCTTGAAAAACTTTGTCACCTTGTTCCTTGTCTCTTTGTCACTTTCTCCCTTGTTTCTTTGTCCCTAAGATGACGTCTTGTCGGCGTATTGCTGCCCTCCTGATTTTTCCTGTAGTGGTGCGAGGCAGTTCCTGCACAAATTCTACTACGCGCGGATATTTATAAGGTGAGGTCTGCATCTTGCAGAACTCCTGTATCTCCTTGGCGAGTTTCGGACCAGCCTCGTTTTGGAACAGGGACTTGAGCACTATGGTTGCCTTGATAAGCTGACCGCGAACCTCGTCAGGCACTCCCGTTACGGCACATTCCAACACGGCAGGGTGGAGCATTAGGGCAGTCTCCACCTCAGAGGGCGAGATGCGATAGCCGCTCGACTTGATAACGTCATCGGCGCGAGACACGAACCAGTAGTAACCGTCTTTGTCCTTGCGAGCCAAATCGCCAGTGAAATAGTAACCGTCGTGGTTGTTGCGCTCCATGGCATCCTTGTCCTTGAAATACTCCTTGAACACGCCCAGCGGACGGCCACGGTCTATGCGGATTGCCACCTGACCCACCTCGTCAACACCGCAAACCTCCATATTCTCATTGAGCAAATCCATGCTGTAGAGTGGACTCGCCTTGCCGATGGAACCCGTACGACTCTCTACCCAAGGGAAGAAACCTGTCACCAGTCCCACCTCAGTCTGTCCGTAGCACTCCTTCATCTCTATGCCAGTGTATTTCTTCCAGTCATCATAAACATGACGGTGGGCAAGTTCGCCAGCCACTACGCAATAGGTCAGAGAAGAGAGATCGTATTTCGTCAAGTCCTCATTGAGCATAAAACGATACACCGTAGGCGGAGAGAAGAAGGATGTCACACGGCAGTCTTCTATTACATGCAGGAGGTTGGCAGCATCAAATTTTCCTTCGTAGTCATATACCACAACGGTCGCTCCAACCAGCAGCTGACCATACAGCATCCCCCACACTGCCATGACCCATGATGAGTCAGTCACCGTAAGCAGACGTGACTCTTCATTGAGACACTGCCAGAAGCGTGCCGTCAGTATGTGGGCGAGGGGGTAGGCATAATCGTGCACCACCATCTTAGGATGGCTGGTAGTGCCCGAGGTGAAGTATATCAGCATATTGTCGCTCGACATGTTCACCCTTTTCATAGGCTTAAACTCAGGAGCCTCATTCACAGCCTTCCAGAAGTCTATCCACTCCTCATCCTCAACCTTTGGCGAATTGCCGTCGTTTACGTATATAAGGTGGTGTACTTCATTAGCAAAATAGTTGGCTTTCTGCACATTCTCCATCACGTATGTAGTATCACAACAGATAATAGCCTTCACACCAGCAGCTATGCAACGGTAGGCTATGTCCTTATCGCTCAACTGGTGATTGGCAGGGATAGCCACAGCTCCTAACTTGTGAAGCGCCACCATGGTGTACCACCACTCAATGCGTCGGCGCAGTATCAGCAACACCCTGTCGCCCTTTTCTATGCCTATGCCCTGAAGAAAACTCGCTATTTTGTCCGATTTCTCCTTCATGTCCTTGTATGTCACATCATACTTTACGCTGTGTCCGTCCGTCCATGTTATAGCCACCTTCTCAGGTTGCTTCTCGGCATAGACATCCACCACATCATATCCGAAGTTGAAATGCACGGGTACGTCAATCTTAAATGTATCCATGAAATCCTCGTACGAAGAAAAATCCTTCTTCTTCAGATACTTCTCAAAAACTGCCATTTTCCTTGTCTTTCTGGTTATCTTAATTTTGTACCTTGTACTTAGTCACCTTGTACTTAGTCACTTTGTACTTATCATGACAAAGTTACCAAATATAACTGACATGGGATAGTTTTTTTATTTTTTTTCACAATAAAAATGCGCTTGTTGCGCACATCGTTTTTCAGTGTGCAACAATTCCTTCTCATTTTCATCGGGAGTGTGCAATGGTTACTTTTCTTCCTCTATTTATAAAAGCATAAAAAATCTCCCCCCGCCTCACGGCGAGAGGAGACAACAACACAAACACAAATAATCCCGTGCTCATTAGAGACACGGGCATGAGTCTCTATAGGTGAATTAATCACGTCTCATTACTCAACTCCGAAGAGCTGCTTCAGACCTCCGTCAACTCCGCTGAAGCCCATGAAGGCAAGTGCGAGAAGTGAGGCTGTAACGAGTGTGATAGAAACACCTTTCATTCCCTTTGGTACTGAAGCATACTCCAACTGCTCACGAAGTCCTGCGAAGAGGACGAGAGCCAGACCGAAACCAAGGGCAGATGCGATAGCATAGTCGAGTGACATAAGGAGGTTGTAATCCTTCTGTACACAGAGAATAGCTACACCGAGCACTGCACAGTTGGTGGTGATAAGTGGAAGGAATACGCCAAGTGCCTGATAGAGTGGGGGAGAAACCTTCTTGAGGATTATCTCAACCATCTGTACGAGGGAAGCGATGACGAGGATGAATGACAGGGTCTGCAGGAATCCCAAGCCCAGAGGGTTGAGGATGTATATCTGCAGAAGCCACGTTACGAGTGTAGCCAACAGCATTACGAAGGCTACGGCAGCCGACATACCGAGTGAGGTGCTGACCTTCTGACTGACGCCGAGGAAAGGGCAGATGCCGAGGAACTGGCTGAGTACGATATTATTGACGAATATCGCAGCGATGAAAATCAATAGGTATTCCATATTCTATTAAGCCTTCTTAAAACGATTGATTACTGCAATGATGTATCCCAGGGTAAGGAATGCTCCTGGAGGGAGAATGAATATCAGCATGCCAAAGTCTTCTGGTATGAGGCGACAGTCGAAGATGGTGCCGTTGCCGAGAAGCTCACGGAAGATGCCGAGAATAGTAAGACCGATGGTAAAACCGAGTCCGATACCGATACCGTCGAGTGCTGAATCGAATGGTGTATTCTTGCCAGCAAATGACTCTGCACGTCCGAGGATGATACAGTTAACCACGATAAGTGGTATGAACAATCCGAGTGACTTGTCAACCTCTGGGGCATAAGCCTTGATGACGAGCTGCACGATGGTCACGAGGGTTGCGATGACAACGATATAGACAGGGATGTGTACCATGTCAGGTGTAAGATTCTTGATGCAAGAAATGATGATGTTAGAGAAGATAAGCACAGCCATTGTAGCCAAGCCCATCATCAGACCATTTGTTGCACTTGTGGTAGTAGCCAGTGTAGGACACATACCGAGCATCAGTACAAAGGTAGGGTTCTCCTTGATGATGCCATTCAATATAATTCCGAATTTACTCATAGTAAGGACCTCCTTTATTTATTTTCTTGTTTTGTTGCACCTGTGGTAGAGTCTGCTGATTCAGCCAGTGTGGCATAAGCCTGCTGCACTGCGCGAAGGAATGCGCGAGACGTGATGGTAGAAGCTGTGATGGCATCCACCTCACCACCGTCCTTAGAAACGGTCATGTTGTTCTTGCCTGGGTTCATGCCGATGATGTTGCCAGGATTGCCCTTCTGGAACCAGTCAGGACACTTAGCACCAAGACCAGGTGTCTCGTTATTTTCGAGCACTGTGTAGCCTAAGATGTTGCACTTCTCATCAAAACCTACGAGGATGGTGAGATTGCCACCGAAGGCATTAGGGTCGGTTGACTTAACGGCTGTTCCCTTATCTGTCTTGTAAACAGTGAAGGTGAGGTCTTTGCCGTCAACGTTGCGTACTATCTCAGTGCCGTTAGGGTCTTCCACCTTCACATTGTCGCTACCCATTACGGCTGTGATACCGTCTGCCAGAGCCTTATCGCTGGCAGCCTTGATAGGAGCCTCGGTAAGACCGTAGATGTATGCGAGGAGACCACCACATATAACAGATATGCAGGTCAGTACGCATACCATGTTAGTGAGATTTGATTTTAATTTTTCCATATCTTCTCCTCCTTGTTATTTAGCAGCCGGAACCTCACCGAAGCGAGCAGGCTTGATATACGTATTAATAAGAGGTGTAAACGCATTCATGATGAGAATGGCGAATGACATACCCTCTGGGTAAGCACCCCAGTTACGGATAATAATCGTGAGAGCACCGATGGCAACACCATAGATAATCTGTCCCTTGTGGGTCATAGGTGATGTAACGTAGTCGGTAGCCATGAAGATAGCGCCGAGCATCAGACCACCAGAGAAGATAACCTGGAATGGGTCAGCATAAGTGTTGCAGTTAGCAAGGTGCAACAGACCAGCGATTACGAATACGGTGCAGATGATAGATACAGGGATGTGCCATGTGATAATCTTCTTCCAGAGCATGAAGCAAAGTCCGAGGAGAAGAGCCAGAGCACATATCTCACCTATAGAACCAGCACCCTCAGGAGTGTTGCCGAGGAACATATCCCATGCAGAAGGCAGTTTGGTCAGTGCATCAGCATTGCCCTTGATAGCTTCCTGCATTAAATAAAGAGGTGTAGCACCAGTCTCAGCATCAGCATATTCCATCAGCTGTCCAGCCTTAGGCCATGTGGTCATAGCTGTTGGAAAAGAGACGAGAAGAAAGCAACGTCCTACGAGTGCAGGGTTGAAAGGATTCTGTCCCAGTCCGCCGAATGTCATCTTACCTACACCGATGGCAACGAGTGCACCAACGATAATCATCCACAGAGGGAAGTTAGATGGAAGGTTCATGCCCAACAGAAGACCTGTTACGAGGGCAGACCCATCAAGCAGTGATGGCTCTTTCTTAAGAAAAAGCTTGCAGATAGCCCACTCAAAGAACAGGCAGGCTGCCACGCTCATGAGACACACAATGAATGAGCCGAGACCAAAGAAGTAGAATGATGCAAGGAGTGCAGGAAGCAGTGCTATCACTACACCATACATATTCTTCTTCACCGAGTCGTTGGCGTGTGCATGAGGTGAGAGAGAAACAATTAAGTTACCCATATTATTATTATTTATTCTTTTTTACTTTATACTTTAGTATTATGCAGGCCAGTTCTTAGGCAATGCTGCAGGCTTTGGACCAACAGGCATTGCTGGCACAGGATTAGCCTTCTTGCCTGAGAAGTCGAGGTTCGTAGGAGCTACGAAAGGCTTCTCTGCAGTGTGCATGACGAACTCCTTGCCGTCCTTGGTCTTTGCCTTTGGAGCTTCAGCCTTAGCGGCTGGTGCTGGTGCAGGAGCTGTACGGCTACGGATAATGCCCATCACAGTGCCCTTACCCTTGCGGATATCGTCAAGCAGACGGCGATAAGCAGGACATGTGAACTGACATGAGCCACACTCTATACAAGAGGTGATGTCTTCAGCCTCAAGCAGATCCCACTTCTCCATCTTAGCAGCCTTAGCAAGCAGGAATGGCTCCAGTCCCATAGGACAAGCGCTCACACACTTAGCACAACGGATACATGGCTGTTCGTCAGGCATAACGGCATCCTTGCCAGTCAGAATAGTGATAGAGTTCTGACCCTTGCCTACAGGAACCTCGATAGAAGGTACTGCGCGTCCCATCATCGGACCACCAGCGAGCACCTTGTTCTCGCCCTCAGGCATACCGCCACAGAGGTTGATAAGGTCTTCGAAAGATGTACCCATACGAACAAGGAAGTTGCTTGGCTTAGCAAGCTGCAGACCTGTTACTGTGGTGTAGCGCTCGAAGAGAGGTTTCTTCTTCATTACAGCCTCATACACGGCAACTGCTGTACCAGCATTCTGTACTACAGCACCTACGCTGATAGGTATTGCTGGAGGTGCAGGTACCTGACGACGAATAACGGCGTCAATGAGTTGCTTCTCACCACCTTGTGGATATTTCTTCTCAAGAGGTACTACCTCGATATTTGGATCGTTGGCAACCTTTTCAGCAAGGAGTTTGATAGCCTGTGGCTTGTTGTCCTCGATACCGATATAGCCTTTCTGTACTTTTACAGCAGCCATGAGAATACGCAGACCCTCAATGAGTTGGTCAGCCTTCTCAAGCATCAGGCGGTAGTCTGAAGTGATGTAAGGCTCACACTCCACGCCATTGATGATGACGCATTCAGCCTTTGCTCCAGGAGGAGGCATGAGCTTAACGTGAGTTGGGAAACATGCACCGCCCATACCAACGATACCAGCGTACTTTACTCGGTTTACGATTTCCTCTGGTGTGAGTTCAGGGTGATCTAAAAGTTTCTCGAGTTTGTCAGAGCGGTCGATGCTCTCTTCCCATTCGTCGCCCTCCACCTTGATGGTGATGGCGGGTTTAGGCATACCAGCCACGTCAAGGCTGTCACCAACCTTTACGACTGTACCAGAAACAGAAGAGAAGATGTTAGCTGAAACAAAACCTCCAGCCTCTGCAATCATAGTGCCCACCTTCACCTTGTCGCCTTCCTTGACGATAGGCTTTGCAGGTGCACCGATGTGCTGGCTGAGTGAGAATACTGCCTGCTTTGGCAATGGTGCAGGCTGCGTAACGGCGTCATTGCTCAGTTTGTTCTCTGCAGGATGAACGCCACCAATTCTAAAAGTTCTTGCTTTCATTGCTTATAACAGGTTACTTATTAGTATTTTCTACGGATGCTGGCCAGTTCTTTGGCAGGATGGCAGGTTTCGGACCAGTAGGAATACATGGTACGGGGTTAGCCTTCGGACCAGAGAAGTCCAGTCCCTCTGGAACAACGAATGGTTTAGGGTCAGTTGACATAGGTTTCAATGGACCTGCTTCCTTCTTCGGACCGTCAGAAGACGCTGCAGGAGCACTTGATGCAGGTGCGCTTGCACCCTCAGAGAAGAGGATAGCTGAAACCTGATCCATAACCTCTGCGCCACCAACAGGACAAAGGAGTCCGTCAATAGAACCCTTCTCAGTTGCAGCCTTAAAGCATGCTGCTGCGAAACCAGAACAGCCAGGGAAACCACAACCGCCACAGTTAGCCTGAGGCAGGATAGCGGCAACTTGTCCCAAACGTGGGTCTTCGTCAACAGCGAACTTCTTAGCACAAATGAACAGAATCATTGCAGCGATGAGTGCAATGATACCCAGTGTTAGCACTGATGATAAGATTAAGCTCATAATGTGTTTATTAAGTTGTTAAATTGAATTTTGTTTGTTTATACTTTTTTTCGTTGTTATCAGGCCAGATAGAATGTGAGTATTTGTTCCAGTCTGTTTCTGTACAGGTATAGACCTATATAATAAGGTACTAGCGAAAGAACTCCCGCTAACGCGGAAATCCCGTCTGATACACCTGAACTTACGCAGATGGCAATCGTGGCAAGCAGAATTATGGTAGGTATGATGAATGCCAATACCACAGCCTTAGCTCCCACTGAGGGGGCAGCCATCACCGTAACGTCCTGTCCCACAGTATATTGTTGGGTGTCAGCACACTTTACGTCGATGATTTTCTCCTTGCTCTCAGCTGAATTGCAGTATGAAGCGACCTTGCAACTGCTACAGGCACTACTCTGGACGATGCGCACGTGCACCACCCCTCTTGAAATGCTGTCTATGATGCCCTTGTGGGATATTTGATTACTCATAGTATCCATGCCGAGAGGCAATCGTGATTGTCCACTCGCAGATGCAAAAGTACGAGTTTATTTTGAAAAAACAAAATATTTCACAAAAAATGTGCACGATTTATTAAAATATCACCTTATTTTTATGTTTTGTTTGGAATATTAAGGAAAAAATGCTACCTTTGCGTCTAAAATATTTACGCCAAAAATCTGTATGAAACAAACAAAAATAGTTGCGTCAGTCAGCGATTTGCGTTGCGACGTAGAATTTATCCGTCAGCTTTACAAGGCTGGTGCTAATGTAATCCGTATGAATACTGCCCATGCCACCCCTGACGGACTGAGGACAATCATTAGGAATGTGAGGGAGGTGTCTCAGCATCTGGGCATACTCATCGACACCAAGGGACCAGAGATTCGCACTACAGGAGTAGCAGCCCCTATCGACTATAAGTCTGGTGAGAAGGTTTCCATCGTTGGCAACCCTTCTGTGGATACCGTTCATGATGTTATCGCACTGTCTTACAGCGATATATGTAATGACGTAAAGGTTGGTGATCAGATTCTTTTCGACGACGGCGAACTGTGTATGCAAGTGGTTGAGAATAATGGTGAGAAACTTACTGTCATAGTGATGAACGATGGCAAACTGGGTTCTCATAAGTCTGTTAATGTGCCTGGGGTGCATATTGATCTTCCAGCCCTCACTGAGAAAGACCGTCGCAACATACTCCTTGCCATAGAAGAGGATATCGACTTCATAGCCCATTCCTTTGTGCGCTCTAAGGAAGACCTGCATGAGGTGCAGAAGATTCTTGACGAGCATAATTCTGACATCAAGATTATCTCAAAGATTGAGAACCAGGAGGGTGTTGACAATATCGACGAGATTCTTGAGAACTGCTATGGCGTGATGGTGGCTCGTGGCGACCTTGGCATAGAGATTCCAGCCGAGAAGATTCCAGGCATCCAGCGCATGATAATCAAGAAGTGTGTGTTCCGCAAGAAGCCTGTGATAGTTGCTACTCAGATGCTTCACACCATGATTAAGAATCCTCGTCCTACTCGTGCCGAGGTTAGTGATATAGCCAATGCAGTGTTCCAGAATACTGATGCCCTGATGCTCTCAGGCGAGACGGCAAGTGGCAGTTATCCTATCGAGGCAGTGAAGACTATGGTGAAGATAGCCGAGCAGGCTGAGGCTGACCGTAGGTTGCACTCTACCCAGGAACTGGATGTTGACGGAGCTGACACCAACCTTCGCGATTTCCTTTGTAAGGCAGCTATCGAGACCACCTCAAAACTCGGTGTAAAGTGTATCCTTACCGACTCAGGCACAGGCGACGATGCTCGCACCCTTGCTGCATATCGTGGTCCGAGTCCTGTAGTTGCTATTTGTAAATACGATAAGCTCCAGCGCTGGCTTGCCCTTTCTTATGGCGTTCTTGCCATATATCCTAAGCAGGATGAGCTGGAGAAGATGTTCTACTATGCCGTAAAGAAGATGTTTGACAACAAGATGGTGTCACTCACTGACAAGGTGACCTATCTCTCTGGTCACATGAATATCGGTATAGCTGATAAGTCGGCTGGTGTGTCAATGCTTGAGGTGAACACGGTTAGTGAGGTGTTTGCCAATTCTGAAGGTACAGCAGAGACTGAGAAATAATAATACAGCATTATATGGCTTATAATCCGCGATTAAGAGAATACAAACACTATACGGTAGATAAGGAGATGCCCCTTTTGGAGTATCTCCTTGCTACGCTTCCTGGCAGCAAGAACAAGATTAAGGACACCCTGCAGGGTCGTGGCATAAAAGTTGACGGCAAGGTGGTCACCCAGTACAACTATCCCCTCATGCCTGGCATGAAGGTCAGTGTTTCTAATTCTAAGAAGAATGACACCTTTCACAGCAAGTATGTCAACATAGTCTATGAGGATAAGTACATCATCGTGATTGAGAAGAAACCAGGCATACTGAGTATGGCTGCTGGTCACTCCACTTTGAACGTGAAGACTGTGCTCGATAACTACTTCCAGAAGACTCGTCAGGGATGCCATGCTCATGTGGTTCACCGTCTTGACCGTGACACCTCAGGACTGATGATTTATGCCAAGGATATGGAGACAGAACAGATACTCGAACACGAGTGGCACGACATAGTTTTCGACCGTCGTTATGTAGCTCTCTGTTCAGGTGAGTTTGAGCAGAAAACGGGTACAATAGCCAATTGGCTTAAAGATAATAAGGCTTACATAACTTACTCATCGCCAGTGGATAACGGTGGAAAGTATGCAGTAACACATTATTGTGTTCTCGGTAGCTCAATCTATCACTCTCTGGTGGAGTTTAAGTTGGAGACAGGAAGGAAAAATCAGATTCGTGTGCATGCTTCTGACATGGGTCACCCAGTGTGTGGAGATGTGAAATACGGCAATGGCGACAGTCCGCTTCATCGTCTTTGTCTCCATGCCTATGTGCTCTGTTTCTACCATCCTGTCACCCATCGACCTATGGAGTTTTCCACTCCAATACCATCGCAGTTTAGTGAAGTAATAAATAAAGAGAAATGACCAACTACATCATAGCCATCGTTGCTATAATCATAGCATTCATACTGATAAAGAAGTTTGTGGGCTGTGTCTTTCGTATCATCATTACGCTGATACTCTGTGCCATCCTTGCATACCTTTATTTCACCATGCAATCATAAAGAATCCTAACCCCTAAAAGACTATAGAATAATGAAGCGTTTATTCTTGATAGGTGCACTCCTTGTGTCATTATCAGTAAGTGCACAATACACACCGTTTTCGCCTGATGCTGTGACATCAGCCACTAAGCAGGCATCAGCTAAGGATGCCCAGACACCTAAGGCAAAGCCTAAGAAGGCCAAGCCAGCTAAGCCAGCCAAGCCAGTGATGATGATTAAGGAGAAGTATGCTGCAGGCTCATGTCCAGAGGTTGACGGCATGGTGGTGTGGAGTAAAACCTTCAGTTGTTCACCCCTCACGGCTCAGCAGGTGTATGACAGGATGATAGCCTTTCTTCAGGACTACTGCAAGCAGGAGGGCAAAGACCCCATCAGCAGGATTGCCATAGTAAACAAGGAGGCACACGAGATAGGTGCCCGTATATCAGAGTATGTCACCTTCAAGGATAAGGGACTTCTGCGCGACCGTGCCCTGCTCAATTACACCTTGCGTGTCAATTGTTTCGATGGCAAGTGTGAGGTGATAATGAATAATATGTCTTACACTTACGACAGCAAGAAATTCCCTGCTGAGGAGATGCTTCTCGACAAGAATGCCCTGAACAAGACTCAGACCAAGTTTAACAAGGGTGGCTATGAGAAGTTCCGTACCAAGACCATAGACACCAAGGATGCCCTTATGGCGCAGATAGAAGCGGCTCTTAAGTAGTTCAAGGAGCCTACTCCCGTTCAAATACTTTGTACCTTGTACTTTGTACTTAGTCACTTAGTACTTTCAATTATCAATTATCAATTATCCAAAATGGAATATCGTTCACATCGTCGTCCAGAGAAGATTCACGACATAAATTTCAAGATTCGTCAGGTGCTTAACGTGCTCTTTATGGTCATCGCCATCGTGGGCTGTCTTATGTATATGGGTTACATAGGTGGTGAGGAAAACGAGATGAGAGGTGCCATAGTGGTAATAATCGCCGTGCTAATCAAGATGGCTGAGTGCATGATACGTCTTCTGAAGAAGAATAATAATGAAGAGGAAGAGTAGTCTGACATATCTTAGGGTGTTTATGCTGATGGCATGTTGTATGCTGTCTGGTCTCGTTGTGGCTCAGACTAACAATCTGGACGGATTCGATGCCACCACCAACACCTTCAACCCCAATGCCGCCCTTGACTCCTTGAAACATTCTAACAAGAAGATTCCCAAGGGTATGTATGTGTGGACCGTTGACGAGAAGTTTGGCGACATAGTGCCTGCCCAGCGTGACACTGCCCAGCATCTGTTCATGAACACCATCTTCACCACAGGCAAGTACGGTGAGTATAACACCACTGGCAACCTGGGTGCTCCGCGCATAGCGCGCATAGCCACAGACCGCGACCTCTCTACACGCAATCCGTTTCTTGAGCCCTATGGTTTCTTTCTCACCAAGCCCTCAGAGCTGCTCTATACCAACACCCTCTCGCCACTCACCAACCTGTTCTATTCCACCTGTGGCAATAAGACCAACGGCGAAGACCACCTGAGGGTACTCTTTGCCAGCAATGTGAACAAGCGTTTTGGCATAGGCTTTAAGTTCAACTACGCCTATGGCAGGGGTTACTACGACGACCAGAGCATCTCGCTCTTCGACTACACCTTCTGGCTGGCATACACTGGCGAGCGCTATCAGGCTCATTTCAATATGAGTTTCGACCACATGAAGGTGTCTGAGAATGGTGGTATAGCCAACGATAACTACATCACCCATCCTGAGGCATACAAGGACTCATACAGCGGTCAGGAGATACCTGTGGTGCTCAAAGACAACTGGAACAAGCAGGATGCCTTCTCGCTCAATTTCTCTCATCGCTATAATGTGGGATTCTATCGCAAGGTAGAGATGACTGAGATGGAGAAGGATGCAAAACGCTTCGCCTTGCGTGCCAAGCAGGAGAAGGAGGAGCTGGAACTGCAGAAGACAGCTGGTGGACAGCGTCTGGCTGAGCATGCCCAGAGCTCTACGCCTGTAACTAAGTTTACGGGTCGTCCTGACGATGCCATAGTGATAGGTGATTTGCCTAAAGATGCCAAGCAGAGGCAGACAGCCATCAACGACTCGCTCATGAAGTCTGTGCGTGACAGCATTCTGGCTGTTCAGCGTATGGCACCTGACACCTCGTGGATTAAGGAGGAGTATGTTCCTGTAACCAGTTTTATTCACAACCTCAACCTCAACACCAACAACCGTCGCTATATAGGCAACTCTCCTCAAGAGGGCTTCTACCTCAACCGCTATAATGTGCCTTACGAGGACAATCCTGGCGATTCCATATACGATAAGACCAAATATGTTATACTTAAGAACACCCTCGCCATTGGTATGCTTGAGGGTTTCAACAAGTATGTGCCTATGGGTGCCAAGGTGTTCCTCACCCACGAACTGCGTAACTATAACCTGCCTAACAGCGACAAGGGCTACACCTCATATAATGAGACTAACATCTCCATAGGCGGACAGCTCATCAAGACATTGGGCAAACACCTTCACTACAAGGCTCAGGCTGAGTTTTGGCTTGTGGGCAAGGATGTGGGCGACATAAGGCTCGACGGCTCTGGCGACCTCAATATGCGATTGCTGGGCGACACAGCTGCCGTGCGCCTCAAGGCGTTCTATCACCTGGTCAACCCCAACTTCATCCAGCGTCGCTATCACGGCAAGTTCTTCTCGTGGGAGCATGACAACTTCAACAAGCAGATGCAGACCCACCTCGAGGCAGAGTTCTTCCTCAAGAGGACTGGCACCACCCTTCGTGCCTGCTATGACAACATACAGAACTACACCTATCTGGGTATCAGCTACAACAGTACCACCCTCGACGAGGTGACCACCGTCACCAAATACACTGCAGACATGATGCAGTCGTCTGCTAACATCAGTCTCATAACCCTTGCCTTGGAGCAGAATTTCCGTCTCGGCATACTGAACTGGGAGAACCGTCTTACCTATCAGAAGAGCAGTCAGAGCGAGTTGCTCGCCGTGCCTGACTTCAACTACTACACCAACCTCTACATCAACTTCGCCATAGCCAGAGTGTTGCGTGTCCACTTAGGTGCCGATATGCGCTATTTCACCAGCTACTATGCACCAGAATACTGTCCGCAGATAGGCATGTATGGTGTGCAGCAGAACACCTCCTTGCGCACTAAGGTGGGTAATTATCCTGTCATCAATGTCTATGCTAACCTCAAGCTCAAGCAGTGTCGCTTCTTCGTCATGATGAGCCATGTCAATGCAGGTTCTGGCAACAAGAACTATTTCTATACCCCTCACCACCCACTCAATGAGAGCGTACTGCGTTTCGGACTCTCGTGGGACTTCAATAATTAATAACGTTAACGTTCTTGCGCTCCGTAGGTGCTCAGGCGAGTAAAGCTCGGAGTACGGGAACTTTAACCCTTGAACCATATGAAAGATTGTGCTTTAATAGTCAGCGGAGGCATCGACTCCATCACTATGCTCTACGATTATAAAGACCGTATAGCCCTCGCTATCACCTTCGACTACGGCAGCAAACATAACGAGAAGGAGATAGCATTCGCCAGGATGCACTGCCAGCGTCTGGGCATCAGGCACCTTGTCATTCCGCTCAGCTTCATGTCTCAGTATTTCAAGTCCTCGCTGTTGAAGGGTGGGGAAGAGATACCTGAAGGTCGTTACGACGACGAGAACATGAAGTCCACCGTGGTGCCCTTCCGCAATGGCATCATGCTCGCCATAGCTGCAGGACTGGCAGAGAGCAACGGACTCAGGCACGTCATGATGGCTAACCACTCAGGCGACCATGCCATCTATCCCGACTGCCGTCCCCAGTTTGTCGATGCCATGAGTTCTGCCATCACAGCGGGCACCTATGAAGGCATCACCCTCTTCGCTCCCTATACCAACCTCACCAAGACCGACATCGTCAAGCGAGGCAACGCCCTCGGTATAGACTATAGCGAAACCTGGTCATGCTACAAAGGAGGCGAAAAGCATTGTGGCAAATGTGGCACATGTACCGAGCGTCGCGAGGCTCTTCACGATGCAGGCATCATCGACACCACTGAGTATGAGGAGTGAGAGCAGCCAAGCAATTTTGTATCAGTAAGTCAAAGATCGAAAGTTCAAAAGGTTCGTGGCCTTTCATGGCGTTTCGTTAACGTTAACGTTCTTGCGCTCCAGTTGGTGCTCAGGCGCTTCGCGGAGCCCGTTCCCGATGTCGTTAGACGTATTCTTCATTCTTCATTCTTCATTCTTCATTTTCCTGTTGCGAAGGTACTACATTTACTTAAATCCTGCAATTTTTTCTCCGTTTTTAACATCGTAGAGGTTTTCTCTCCAGAAGCATCACTTTTAAGTGTTAAAAGCATTGCATTTATAGTATAAAAGCATTACTTTTAGCGCTAAAAGCATAGCTTTTCTGAAGGGTTAAATTGTTTAACGGATAAGAGGCTTGTAATCAGCAAGTTAGATGTTAAAATGATGTTTTTTGAAAGCAATGCCATTTTTGCACACTTTTGCCGTTTTGTGCATCTCCGTTTTTAACATTTCAGCAGGTTTTCATTGTCGTCATTATCGACAAAATCGACAAAATCGACAACGCTGTTACGTACGTGCACGTATATATATAATATAAATATCTCTTTTCCTTTAATGGTTTCTCTCTTCTTTTTTTAGTCGTCAATAAACATGCTTTTTGGGATTATCACGAATTGCGCTTCAACTCTATTGATGGTCTTGTCGAATTTGTCGAACTTGTCGAATTTGTCGATGTTTGAAAAAGTATTAAATTTGAGTGGGATACTAACACTTTAAATACTGGCTATTGCCATCACATCGATGGCAGTTCAGGGCCAAGAGCACCCAAGGGGCTAGCAAATCGCGACACCCCAAAAAAACTTCGTTTTTTCTTTTTTTTCTTTGCATATTCCAAAGATTTTTAGTACCTTTGTAGTGTAATTAAGAGTCGCCACATACAAAGAAAGTAATGCCAAAAAGACGCGAAATAAGAAACAGCACTGCAGAGTTCCTGATCTTTCAGATAGAAGGAAAGGAACAAGGGGTGGAAGTGTACTATAAGGACCAAACCGTATGGTGTACTCAGAAGGCAATGAGCATGCTTTTTGACTGTGACAGAAGTGTGGTAACCAAGCATCTAAAGAATATCTTTGATTCTAACGAATTAAGTGAAAGTTCAGTTTGTGCAAAAAATGCACATACTGCATCAGATGGCAAGAAGTATCAGACACAGTTCTACAATCTCGATGCAGTCATAAGCGTAGGCTATCGTGTCAATTCTATTCGTGCTACACAGTTCCGCCAATGGGCTACGAGCGTGTTGAGAGAGTATGCTATCCGTGGGTATGTGCTTGACAGAAAGCGCATGGAGAATGGCACTTTCTTAGATGAGGATTACTTCGAGCATCTGTTGGCTGAAATTAGGGAAATAAGACTTTCCGAGCGTCGTTTCTACCAGAAACTGACAGATATATATGCCACAGCCATAGACTACAACCGTGATGCTCCTACCACTAAGATGTTCTTCAAAATGATGCAGAATAAGATGCACTATGCTGTGCATGGGCATACAGCGGCAGAACTGATAGTAGAGCGTGCTGATGCAACGCGGGAACACATGGGGCTCACTTCGTGGGAGAATGCCCCTGATGGCAAGATAGTGAGGACTGATGTGTCGATAGCCAAGAACTACCTGAAGACAGTAGAACTGGCAGATATGGGACAACTTGTTAATGGTGTGCTCGAATTAGCTGAACGTATGGCAAGACGCCATATTCCTATGACAATGGAGGACTGGGCAAAGCAGATAGATACCATCCTGGCAGCAGGTGGCAATGAAGTACTACATAACACAGGTAAGGTGACAGCAGAGGAGGCAAAAGAACATGCTGAGACAGAATTTGAGAAATATCGCATAGTGCAAGACCGTTTGTTCCAAAGCGATTTCGATAAATTCTTAGGCGAATTACCCTTTATAGACAAAAATAAAGCAGAATAATCAACGACATACCTGAAACAGGTATCTGGTTCTATATGTGACACCATTTGTAAGGGAGTAACGAAACGCGACACCCTTTTAGGTGTGTCACTATTAATGACACCCCTCAAATTGAAAATGTTGCGAATGTTGCGAATGTTGCGCAACATTTTTTCTCCACTTTTTTTGTTGTTTCGAAAGTTTTTCTTACTTTTGCATTCAGTATTGGCTAATCGTGGTGACACTACGCTGCTACGGCAGAGATTATGAGCCTCAGTGGAGGTGCCGATACAAAATTTTATGAGAAAATTATTAACAAGCGTTTGCTGTTATTCGGAACATTCTGAAACGTAGGAAATTTCAAAGTTGTTCAATCCGTAAGAATAAGTCGCAAACGTCTATGCGTTATGCATGGGCGTGACTTATCTGGATTGACGGTTATTCCTACGACCTCAGAATGTGGATGAGAATATCGTCCATGTTTTTTTGTCGTAGTTAACCGCCTCCGAAGATAAGCATTCGCCATGAAACGCATAGACTATGGCAAAAAGAAACCTAGACAATGCCAAGATTGCGAAGAAGGATGAGTTCTATACGCAACTGACTGACATTGAAAGGGAGTTGCAGCATTACTGGCAGCACTTTAAGGATAAGGTGGTGCTCTGTAATTGTGACGACCCTTATGAGAGTAATTTCTTTAAGTATTTCGCTCTTCGCTTCAACCAATTGGGGTTGAAGAAACTTATCTGTACATGCTATAATGGTTCGCCTGTTCAGGGTAATGAACTGATGATAGACTTTGGCGATTTCTCTGATGAGCCAAAGAAGATAGCCTATAAGGTTGAGATAACTGAGGTGAAAGACCTGAATGGTGATGGAGCTGTTGATCTCAGTGATGTTCGCTACCTGTTGCAGAATGACAAGAATGTGCTTTCTACACTGAAGACTGGTGACTTTCGCGACCCTGAGTGTATAGAACTGCTGAAGCAGGCTGATATTGTTGTGACCAATCCGCCTTTCTCTTTGTTTAGGGAATATCTTGGACAACTTATGAAATATGAAAAGAATTTTCTAATAATAGGTAATGTAAATGCAATTACTTATAAAGAGGTTTTTCCTTTGATTAGAGACAATAAACTTTGGTTAGGACCAAGTATAAGTAGCGGTGATAGAAAGTTTAATGTGCCGGATGATTACCCTTTGTATGCAGCAGGATGTGGCATAGACCCCGATGGCAGAAGATTTATACGTGTTAAAGGGGTTCGCTGGTTTACTAATCTTGACCATAACAAACGTCACGAAGAATTGGATATAGTTTGTCGCTATTCACCAGAAGAATATCCTCACTATGATAACTATGATGCGATAGATGTTGGTAAAACTGCGGATATACCTTGTGATTATAATGGCGCAATGGGTGTTCCAATCACATTCTTAGACAAATATAATCCTGAACAATTTGATATTATAAAATTTAGAAAAGGAGATGACGATAAAGATTTACGAGTAAATGGAAAGTGTCCTTATTTCCGAATCCTAATCCGTAACAAACACCCACAAAAGATATGATAGACAACGAAAGAATGACAATCAAGCAGATTGAGGTAACTGTTGGCGAGATAACCAAAGGCTACATCAATAATGACGAACTGGGAGTAAGAGGCTACGACGGAAGGTTGGACATCCGTCCTCCTTACCAGCGAGAGTTCATATACAACGAGAAAGAGCAGCAGGCTGTGATAACGACTGTGCTCAACGGCTATCCACTCAATGTGATGTACTGGGTGAAGCGTAGCGAGGATGCAGAATGCCCATACGAGGTGATGGACGGACAGCAGAGGACTCTGTCGCTCTGCGAATATGTGGCAGGCAAGTTCTCGTATGATTTCAAGAACTTCTTCAATCAGCCTGAGGACATACAGAAACGCATACTTGACTATAAGCTGACGGTATATGTGTGTGAGGGTAAGGCATCAGAGAAACTGAACTGGTTTCAGACCATCAACATTGCAGGCAAACCCCTAAACGAGCAGGAGATAAACAATGCAATCTTTGCAGGACCTTTCGTGTCAGATGCTAAGAAACACTTCTCAAAGAGCAACTGTGGTGCATATCGCCTGGGTAAGGACTTGGTGAATGGCACACCCATACGTCAGGACTATCTGAAGAAAGCCCTTGAGTGGATGGCTGAGCACGAGACTCGCGAGGGACATCGCACGAGTGCAGTGCAGTATATGGCAGACCATCAGCATGACCCTAATGCCAACAACCTGTGGACTTATTTCCAGACGGTACTGAACTGGGCTATAACAAACTTCGACATGAAGAAGTTCAGGAAGATAATGAAGGGTCTCGACTGGGCTTGGCTCTACGACAAATATGGTAAGGAAACACTTGACACAGCAGAG
>JAEEVS010000070.1:0-6546 GCA_016290975.1 Prevotella sp.
AGGAGTTAGAGACATTACCATAAACTATACTGCAAGTAATAGCATATGTCTTTAACTTCTTTAACTTCTCTAACTTCTTTAACTTCTTCAATTCTTAATTATCAATTATCAATTATCAATTGTCAATTATCAATTGTCAATTGTCAATTGTCAACTTCCCCCTCCTCGCGCAGTACCTCTCACACTGCACGCTGATGTCATACCCTAACATCGCGCCCAGCATGAAGTCCTCCTCAGGCGTCAGCTCATTCAGCGGACGGTCAATCATCATGCGCACCACATCCAGGCACTCGCTGCGTCCGAAGAACAGGTTCACCCTGTCGTTGCCTAATGGCACCATGATGTACTTTATGCCCTGGTGCTCCAGTCGCTCCTCGGCATACTTCATGTATTTCTGGTTAAAGGTGTAGAGCACCATTCGGCGCACCCCCTTCTTATATTCGTAGATATGATTCATCAGTACGCGCATGGCACCGCCCTTTACGCCCTGATTTAGTGCTGACATGTGGGTCATGTAGTTCAAAAAGTTTAATAGTTCAAATCGCGCTTCGCGGAACCTGTTCCCGTTCCCGTTAACGTTCCCGTTGGCACTCAGGCGCTTCGCGGAGCCCGTTCCCGTTCCCGTTCCCGTGTCATTCATTTCGAATGACAATGCAAAGTTACTGCAAAATCCCCACCTACACAATACTCAAAAATGAGTATTTACCCACTCCTTATTTTTAGGTATGACAAAACATTTTGGTATTTTCACAGTTTTTCAAGAAAAACATTTTGGTATTTTCGATTAATATAACCACTCAGTTGACGAAAAAAGTACATATATAATCATCAAAACTTCTACCTGCAGAAGCATTACCTCTGTATGCAGAGGCAGCCCTTCTGCAGATAGAAGCATTACTTCTATCTCTAAAAGCATTACTTTTAGCGCTAAAAGCATTGCTTTTACCAAAAGAGGGTAAAATTCCTAATTTCTAATTTTATAATTTCTAATTTCACGAAAAAATCTTATTTTTTGTAAAATACCTCACATAGGTCACTTACACCCCTCTCAACCCAGTGTTTATGCGGTTTCCCGATAGTGACCTCTTTTTGAGAGAGGTCACTATATAGGTCACTACAGAGGTCACTATATAGGTCACTTTTTTTTAGGAGTTATAGAAGTTAGAGGAGTTAAAGACATTAGCAAGTACTAGGTGACTAAGTACAAAGGACAAAGTGAGGTCTCAAGTGACCTCTATAGTGACCTATCGGCAAGCATAGGTCACTATCCTCAGCCCAGTATTCATGTGCCTTCCGAGTGATTTAGTGACCTTAGGAGGTTATTTTATTATTATGCTGAACACTTTGACTTTCGTCATTGTGACTTTTCCCTGAAATTAAAGTTCTGCTCGTGGGGTATTACTTCAGTTTGTTATAATGCTCGTCAGAAACGGGTTCGAGCCATTCGTTGCTGGCTCCCTCCTGCACATCTTTGTGATAGGTGAGGTGCTGAAACCAGGAGTCTTTCTGGGCTCCGTGCCAGTGCTTCACCTCAGCGGGAACGGCTATAACGGTGCCTGGTGTCATCTCTACGGGAGCCTTGCCCCATTCCTGATACCAGCCTTTGCCTGCTACGCAGATGAGCACCTGCACCTGCTTGTGATGAATGTGCCAGAAATTGCGACAACCTGGTTCGAAGGTGACATTCATCACACCACCGCCAACGTCAGCCAGGTAGCTCTGACCTATGAAATACTTTCCATAAGGATTCTTATCGCCTTTAGCCCACTTGGTGTTCAACGTATAGCCTTCACCACTGAGCCAAGCTGAGAGTTCTTCGACGAGTTGCTTGCTGTTGCCCATGTTCACTGCACCCTGCTTGTGGGCAGCCAATTGTGGTGCAACACCCTCCAGTCCGCTCAGGGCAGCTACTGTTACTATCTCACGGTCGGCTGCTGAGAGCTGGTCGCCAGCGAATATGTCGCCAAAGAGGTGTGACTTGAGGTAGTAATCGTCTTGCGGACAGAAGTCATAGTTGAATGGCTTTCCTGAGAGTTGTGTCTGGTTCTTTACGCCCAGTTCGTATGCCTTCTTGGCATCGTCCCACTCAGCTGGACGCTTCCAAGGCTTACCTTCCTGCCAGTTAGGCTGTCTGTTTTCCAAAACTTTATTCAGTACGCCTAAAGCATTCAGCGAACGTGGAAAACCAGTGTATGCATAGAGTTGTGAGAATGCCTCTTTGAGTTCGTTGATGGTGACACCATTATCAAGAGCCATGCGCACAGCAGGCTCCAAACGTTTCATATCACCCTGTGCCATCAGGCAGGCACATGCTGCCAATCCTTGCTGACGTCCAGTCAGCGTCTGACTGTTTACTGTTGCCATAGTCATTATTGCGATTAAAAATAAAAAGATTCTTTTCATAGGTTATTTTTGTTTCTTGAATATCTGTTTCATCGTCTCTGGGTCGAGAGGCTGCATGGTGGGCAGTTTCAGGTTTTTCACCATGTGGAGTGTGCCCTGCTTGTATTTCTGAAAGTGGTCAGTCTTCAGGTGTTGCTGATACACTTCTTCTGAAGCATATATCTCGAGTATGCGAATCTGGCATGAGTCGTCGGCACTCTGCATAGGGAAGAGGCAGATGACTCCTGGCTCGCGCTCCATGCTGAGGCGGTCCACTTCGTTGGCTATCTCCAGATATTCCTTGAGGTATTGTGGATAGACCTCTATCTCTGCTATTCGTACTATCATTTTTTGAGAAGGATTTTCAACGGTTGGCTGTTCTGTCTCCTTACCAAACAACCAGTTGGCATTTTGGTAAAGTATCATCTTGCGCAGGGGAGCGAGGTCGGGCTCTGTGGTAAGATATTTCTTCATTCTCTCCATGCCAGCCGTCAACACCTGTGGTGCAGCATAGGGGTAGTCTGAACCATAGAGCAGGTGGTCAGGGGTGGTGATGGTGAGCATCATGCGGATTACCTCTGGCGAGTGAGCCCCTGCCAGGTCGTAATAGGGCGATGCAAGGTTTGCCTGCCAGTCTATCTCGCCCACCAGCTTGTTAGCCTGCATCACTGGGGTGAGCGACTTCATGCGCGGAATGGCAAGGGGCAGATAGGCTCCGCAGTGGGGCACTACCACCTTCACATCATTATAGCGTGCCAGCACGTTGCGCGAAATCATATTGGTCACTGCCCGAGTGGTCTCTGACAGGTATTCCTGCATAGCGAGCGGAGTCTGCTGCATCACCTGCTGGTTTACTGGTTCAGGACGGTGGGGATGGAGTATTACGACAGCCTTACGTTCGTTGAGCACTGAGAAGAGTGTGTCCAACTCTGGTGCTCCGAGGTACAGCCCGTCTGCGTTGGTGGCGAGTTTTATACCGTCAGCCTTCAGTGTGTCGAGGGCATACACTGCCTCCCTTATAGCAGCATCGACATCGGGTAGGGGAAGGGCTGCACAAAACATGAACCTCCCCTTGTGCTCCCTCTTCAGACGTGCCGCCGTGATGTTGGTCTGTCTTACCACTGCAGCTGAGCGAGGTTGTGGCGCAGCCAGTGTCAGCACTGAGGTCTTGATGCCAGCCTCGTCCATCCACTTCAGGTGTTGCTCCACATCATAACGGGGTATGGGAAAACCCTCATCCATCAGTCTGCCCTCCTGCTTCAGCGCTTGGGTAAACTCAGAGGGGATGAGGTGGCTGTGCACATCAATCACTCCCTGAGCCATTGCGGTGGTTGCATACATCAATAATAAGAAGCACCATTTATAGTTCATAATCCAGAATTCTTAATTCTTAGCTCTACTTAAGATTTTCTTTGAAGAATACGGCAAGCTTGTCCCAGGGAATCAGATTCTTAGCCTCACCCTTGCCCCTCAGTTCCTTGAAGCCGCCGTCATAGAGGTCGCAGTGTGTTGCACCTGGAATTATGAGCAGTTGCTTGTTCTCAGGATTGGGGTTAGGCTTGCCTACTACGTTGTATCCTTCAGCCTTGCCATCTACCATATAGTGATATGCAGCCTCGCCGAAATAGCGTGAGTGGGCATTCTCGCCGTGCATCACGAGTACTGCAGAACGAATCTCGTTGATATAGTACATGAAACGGCTGTTGGCATAGGCTTGTGTACCTATCACTCGCCATCCGTCGTTAGAGTTTCCTGAACGCTTGTGGTAACCGCGCTCTGTCTTGTAGTAGTCATAGTAATCCTTCACGAACTGTGGTGCCTCAGCAGGCAGAGGGTCTATCACTCCGCCAGCCATCGCCATAGGGTTTGCCAAACGCTGCTTAGCCATTGTCTCACGGGCAACATGGCGAGCCTCTTCCTTGTCATCGCTGTCGAAATAGCCATTGCCACTTACTCTGGTCATATCATACATGGTAGAGGCTACGGTTGCCTTGATGCGAGTGTCAGCAGCTGCAGCATTCAGAGCTATGCCACCCCATCCGCAGATGCCTATGATGCCAATCTTCTCTGCATCCACATAGTCCAGCTTTGACAGGAAATCAACTGCAGCCATGAAGTCCTCGGTGTTGATGTCTGGTGAAGCCGTACGACGTGGCTTGCCGCTGCTTTCGCCAGTATATGAAGGGTCGAAGGCAAGTGTCACAAAGCCTCGCTCTGCCATCCGCATGGCATAGAGACCACTTGACTGCTCCTTGGTAGCGCCAAACGGACCGCTCACTGCTATAGCCGCCATTTTGCCATCAGTTTTCTTGGGGGTATAGAGGTCTGCTGCCAGAGTCAGTCCATACTGTGTCTCAAACGTCACCTTCTGGTGGTTCACTTTCTCACTCAGTGGGAACACCTTGTCCCACTCCTTAGATAATGTCATAGTATCCATATAATTTATGTTCCCGTTATTGTTATTACAATATCCTTTGAGTATTCCGCCCAGCAGTGCCACGGCAATAATTATATTCCTCATATTATTACTTTTTTACCGTTTATTATACACATTCCCTTCGTGGGATTATCCATCCGCTGGCCGCTCATAGAGTAGCAGGCTGCCTCAGTCTTGCTGTCGCCTTTTACACTCTTGATGGCTGTAGGGGCGCTTGCTGACAGTTTTACTGAAATGTTATTGCTGCCAGCCTTGAGGAATGTGCGAAGTTCGCTCTCTGTCATTCCGTCTATCTTGCCCAGACGGGTGTAGCTCCATGAGTTTGAGTCATAGAACATGCAGATATTACTGCCATTGTACAGCACCACATCACCAGCCTCTACGGTTATATGCTCGTCACTTGTTGTCAGGCTTCTGCCCAGTGCACCCCATATTTCGAAATCATTGTCATTGAGAGTTACTGTGACAGGCCCCTGCTCCAGTGCTTCCATCAGTTCCTGCGCAGCCTTGGTATCGGCAAGTGTCATGCTCTCTGTCTGTCCGTCTATGGTAATGTACATCTTGTTTTCTGCCCTCGCCCCCATGCACCACATTGTCAGCACGGTGCAGATGAAGGTCATAAGTCCTTTTCTCATCGTTTCTTTGTCCTTAGTCCTTAGTCACCTTGTCTCACAGGCTTTCCTTCACTATCTCTGTTACGTCAGCCTTTGAGAGGTTCATGTAGCCTGCTGGGTAACAGATGGTGCCCTCGGTGATGCCTGCAATCATGTCGGCATTGGCACCCAGTTCGCTGATGGTCAGTGGAAGACCAATCTCCAGCATCCATGTCTTCAGAGCCTGCAAGCCTGCCTCGGCTGTCTGTTGGTCAGTCATACCCTCGCCGCTGATGTTCCACACATTCTTGGCAAAGCGCACAAACTTAGGCAGACCATACTTCATGGCGCGCTGGTAGTAGGCCATAGACACTGAAGCCAGAGCATAGCCGTGAGGAGCATGAGTCCAGGCACCCACACTGTGACCTATCATGTGCACCATCCAGTCCTGCTGCTTGCCCAGACCGATGAGAGTGTTCAGCGCCCATGTGGCAGTCCACATAATGTTAGAGCGAGCCTCGTAGTCCTGCGGATCCTTCACTGCTATGCGACTGCTATTAATCACTGAGCGCATCAGTCCCTCAGCCAGATAGTCGCTGGTGTTGTCGTCCAGGTCAGAGAAATACTGCTCCATGATGTGGTTCATTATGTCGTATATGCCAGCCTTCATCTGGTTCTCTGGCACCGTCATGGTAAACTCTGGGTTGAGTATAGAGAACTTAGGCATCAGGCGACTGTCAAACACATGTCCCACCTTGAAGGTGTGCTCCGCATCTGTTATCACAGTGCCTGCATTCATCTCCGAACCTGTGCCAGCCATAGTCAGTATGCAGCCTACAGGCAACAGCTTCTGCCCCTCGGCAGGGTTCTGCTGCTTCAGCCAGAACTGGTCCCAGTAATCGCCCTCATAGAACACTGATGCTGCCACAGCCTTGGAGTAGTCGCACACGCTGCCACCACCCAAAGCCAGTATCAGGTCCACCTCGTTCTCGCGGGCAATCTTCACGCCCTCGTTCAGTTTCTCTAATGTGGGGTTGGTCATCACTCCAGGGTTCTCCACTATGGTCTTGCCAGCCTCTTTGAGTATAGCCACCACCTGGTCATATATGCCGTTGCGCTTCACACTGCCACTGC
>JAEEVS010000071.1:0-16140 GCA_016290975.1 Prevotella sp.
CGTAGGTCGTCAGACCGTATCGTAGCAACGAAGTTGCGTTTCGTACGAACGTAGTGAGTAAAAGATGAAATACGCATTAGTAACAGGTGGCTCTCGCGGATTAGGCAGAGCCATCTGCCTTAAATTAGCAGAACAGGGCATTCCTGTAGTGATAAACTATGTGAGCAACCAGCAGGCAGCAGAAGAAGTGAAGGCGCTGGTGGAGGCTCAAGGCGTGAAGGCCGAGTTGCTGAAGTTTGATACGGGCAACGTGAAAGAGGTTGATGCAGCCTTGGAGGCATGGGAGGAAGCACACCCAGATGACTACATAGCCTACCTCGTAAACAATGCAGGTATCAGGCGCGACAACATGATGTTTATGATGCCTGAGGAGGACTGGCACGCCGTGCTCAACACCTCGCTCGACGGCCTGTACTACGTCACACGCAAAGTGCTCCCGAAGATGATGATGCGCAAGCATGGTGGCAGCATAGTTAATATGGCGAGCCTCTCAGGACTGAAGGGACTGCCAGGACAGACCAACTACAGTGCTACGAAGGCTGGCATCATAGGTGCCACAAAGGCACTGGCACAGGAGGTTGCTGCCCGTAGCATCACCGTGAACGCCGTAGCCCCAGGTTTCATAGAGAGTGACATGACTAAGGACCTCGATGTGGAGACCCTGAAGCAGCAGGTGCCCTGCAAGCGTTTCGGCAAACCCGAAGAGGTGGCTGACCTCGTTTGCTTCCTGCTCTCAGACAAGGCTAAGTACATCACTGGCGAAGTGGTGAGCATCAATGGAGGACTGTATACATAACGGGAACGATAACCTACTCATTCCTAATTTATGATTACTAAGACATAATTATCAATTAATAATTCATAGTTAAAAAAGACCTTTCGGGGTCTTTTTTTTGTTATAATTTCATAAAATTTGAGTATTGCGAGGGTTTCGTGTTTTGAGTAATTTTGCAGAGGATTTTCAACCCTGAGAAATTACACATTATTATATATTTATATGACACGAAAACTACTTTTTACAACGATGCTGGCATCAGTGATGACGCTCGGAGCATCAGCACAACAGAATGGTGACGAGATAGCCGAATATGCAAGTTTCGAGAAATATCGCGTAGGAGGATATGGCGAAGCAGTAGCGGCATTCAAGGACTACGGCAAAAACCGCTTCTACGGTCATCCAGAGGGTAACACTAAGGAAAACCGCAATACTATCAGCATACCACGCTTGGTGATAGCTGGCGACTACAAGTTTAACAGCAAGTGGATAGTAGGTCTGGAGATAGAGTTTGAGCATGGCGGCACAGGTACCACCTACGAACTCGAGAACAGCGAGAACGGCGAATACGAGACCGAGGTAGAGAAGGGTGGTGAAGTGGCTATAGAGCAGTTTCACATCACTCGTCTCATAATGCCTGCCTTCAACGTGAGGGCTGGTCATATCATAGTGCCAGTGGGTCAGAACAATGCCCACCACGAACCCATCAACTTCTTTGGTACCGTGCGCCCTGAGGGTGAGACGACCATCATCCCTAACACTTGGCACGAGACGGGTCTGGAGTTCTTCGGACAGTTTGGCAAGGGCTACTCATCATTCAGCTATCAGGCAATGGTGGTGGCTGGTCTGAACCCTAACGGCTTCGACCGCAACAAGTGGGTGAACAAGGGCAAGCAGAAATTCTTTGAGGAGGACAACTTCACCAGTCCTGGCTATGCCCTCAGACTGAACTATACCGGTGTGCCAGGATTGCGACTGAGTGGTTCATTCTACTACTGTGCCAATGCAGCCAGCAATGCCGACAAGAGCGAGACATACGGCGACATAGGCAAGGTGCCAGTGCGCATATACAACCTCGAGGGACAGTATAAGAATAAATATGTGGAGGCTCGCGCCAACTTCCTCTGGGGCAACCTCGGCAATTCGTATGCTGTATCTTCAAAGAACGTGAAGCAGTCAAACAAGTCGCCTTACAGCCGTATCATACCAGTGGCTCACAAGGCTGTGGCATTCGGTGGCGAGGCAGGACTGAGGCTGAAGGGTTTCTTCCTCTGTGAGAAGATGCCCGACGTGATACCTTTCGTGCGCTATGAATACTACAACCCTCAGGAGGTGGTTGATGCACCTAACACAGCCGAGGAGCGCAACAAGGTGAGCATGTGGACATTCGGTGCCAACTGGCGCGCTCTGCCTAACCTTGTGGTGAAGGCTGACTACACCACTCGCAGCATCGGTGGTGGCAAATACAACTCTGAGAACGAGTTTGCCATTGGCGTGGCTTGGGCTGCGTGGTTCTTGAATAAATAGTTCAAGAGTTCAAAAAAAGAAAATCGTAACTAACATAAATATAGAATTAATCAATGAAAAAGAATTTATTTTTTGCAAGTTTAATGGCTCTCGGTATGAGCCTCGGTATGGTTTCATGTGGTGATGACAACGGTTCGTCATCATCAGGCAACAATGGTGGTGCTACATCAGAAGAGATAGAAGCACAGAACACTGACTACACATCAGAGAACGCTGATGCATGGGGCAACTATGCTTACAACGTGGCATTGTTGTTGCAGTCAGATGCTACAAGGCTCTATAAGGAGTGGAACGAAGGATTTGCAGATGATTTTAAGAATCAGGCTTCTGGCTCTGGCTATACATCACCAAAGTCCTGTGTAGAAGAAATATTCGCTGGTTGTGCAAATATTGCCAACGAGGTAGGTACAGCAAAGATTGGCGAGCCAGTGGACTACTGGAATGCAGGTTTGAGGAACAAGGCACTCTACGCAGTGGAGTCATGGTACTCATGGCACTCTCGTGACGACTATAAGAACAACATCCTCTCTATCGCTAATTCATTCCTCGGAACAAGAATAAAACTTGGAGATAGCGAAAAACTCACTGCTGCCGTGGCAAGTAAGGCTAATAACAACAGTCTCTATAAGATATGCTCAGGCAAGCCTGCTCTGGAGGTTAAGACCCAGGATGTGTTGAATAATATATGCACAGCATGGCAGGCAATCGACAATATTCCACAGCCATTCCGCAACAACATCGGTTCTACTGAGGCACAGACGGCAATGGCGGCTTGTTCTAATCTGGAGAAAAGTCTGGATGCGCTCAAGGCTGCTGTCATAGCTGAAAACAGCCCTGTCAGCGAGGCTGAGATGCAGGCTGTTGTTGCTCAGTTTGTCGATGGCGTGGTTCTTCCTACATACGAGGAGCTGAAGAACGAGGTTGACGACCTGACAGAAAAGGTAATCCAGTTTAAGAATAATCCTACTAACGGAAACTTCGAGACCCTTGCTGCTCAGTGGCTTGAGGCTCGTGCACCTTGGGAGTCTTCTGAGGCATTCCTCTTCGGACCTGTTGACGAACTCGGTCTTGACCCTAATATGGACTCATGGCCACTCGACCCAGTAGGCATCGTAAACCTGCTGAAGTCTGCGAACTGGAAGCAGATGGAGTGGAAAGATGGTGATAGCGATGAAGCTATCGAGGAGGCACAGTCTCGTCGTGGCTTCCACACTCTCGAGTTCCTTATCTTCAAGAATGGTCAGGCTCGTAAGGTAAACTAAATATGATAGATGAATAGCAAGACATTTTTGTTTCTCTCTTTCGCAACCGTTTCTATGTTATCCGCCTGTTCCGACAACGAGGCGGATAACATAAACGTTTTCTACGAAGACCATGCCGCCGACCTTGCCGAATATGCTCTCTCGGCAGGCACTTCAACCATCTTCGACAACACTTCAAAGGCTTATGACGTGGAAGCAGAATGGTTGAACGGCACCTATGCCACACGTTGGCAGAACGGCAACCGTCTATATGATAACGTGACGGAGAGTCACGGTCCAGTGTATGCTGGTTACTCATGCGGCTCGTGCCACATGAATGCTGGTCGCACCAACCCTGGTGTGTGGAACAAGCTTTATGACGACCCCGACGGCAATCCAGTCTATGGCTCAGGCACCAACGGCATGTCGGCTATGCTGGTCTATGTGTCGCGTAAGAATGGTGCCTTCTTCCAGGGCTACGGTCGTGTGCTTCATGACCAGGCTATCTATGGTGTGACCCGTGAGGGCAAACTCGAGGTGCGCTACAACTACGAGAAAGGTTCCTTCCCTGATGGCGAAGAGTATGAGCTGGCTCACCCTAACTACACCATTGTGGAGTGGTATAAGCAGATGTGGGACGATGTGCAGGGCAAGTATGTCGATATAAAGCCCGAAGACCTCTTCTGCACCGTGCGCATCCCTCTGCGCCATGTGGGTATGGGACAGATGATGGCTCTCGACCGTGACGAGATAAAGGCACTCGCTGCCAAGAGCAACTACCCCGAATATGGCATCAGTGGCAGGTGTAACTACATCACCGAGCGTGGTGTGTATGACATAGGTCTCTCTGGCAACAAGGCTCAGCATCAGGACCTCACCGTGGAGTTAGGTTTCTCAAGCGATATGGGTGCCACCAACTCACGCTATCCTGAAGAGATATGCGAGGGACAGTCGCAGATGGAGGAGGGTTCGATGATGGGACTCACCTATGACAAACTCGATGTCTCAACTGAGGATATGGAGAATGTGGACCTCTATCTGCACAGCCTCGGAGTACCTGCACGTCGTTTGGGTAGCAAGACCGCCAAAGTGACGCTAACCAGGAGCAACGGCACCACAGAGACGATGACCGAACGCGAGGCGATAGAACGTGGCGAGAAGATGTTCTATCAGGCTAAGTGCCACCTGTGTCATGTTACCACCCTCCACACTCGCAAGCGTGGCGCAACCCTGCTCAACGGCACCTCGCTGCCTTGGCTTGGCAGTCAGACCATACACCCTTACTCCGACTATCTGCTTCACGATATGGGTTCAGAGATTATGGGTGTAGGACTTAACGACAACTACGTCAGCGGTCTGGCTCGTGGCAACGAATGGCGCACCACACCTCTCTGGGGCGTTGGCTTGCAGCAGAAGGTTAATGGTCACACATTCTTCCTTCACGACGGCAGAGCCCGTAACCTCACCGAGGCAATCCTCTGGCATGGTGGCGAGGGCGAGGCATCAAAGAATCTCTTTAAGAAAATGGACAGGGCTGACCGTCAGGCATTGCTACGATTCCTCGGAAGCCTGTAGAATGAAGAATGAAGAATAAAGAATGAAGAATTTTTCATATACTATGAATAATAGAATAAAACTCGCAGCCCTTGCTGCAATGATGTCGCTCTCGGCTATGGCTGAGGAGACGGCAAGTATCGACAGTCTGTACGACTCGGCTAACGGTGTGGTAACCATAGGTGCTGACCGTATGTTCCAGATAGAGAGCAAAGACAAGAAGTTCTCGTTCAAACCCTATCTCATGCTCCAGATGACGGGCAACTACAACTACTACGACGATGAGGGACTGGACAAGGCGTATAATCAGGACAATGTTGCCAACAGCGGTTTCTCTTTCCCTTATGCCGTACTCGGTTTCACTGGTAAGGCGTTTGGCAAGGTCACCTATAATCTCTCTGTCAATGCCTCCAAGTCGGGTGGTGCCTTGCTCCAGCAGGCGTGGTTTGATATTAGGTTTAATAAGAATTTCGCCGTCAAGGCTGGTAAGTTCAAGACTCCTTTCTCTCATGCTTACCTCACCACCCTCGGCGAGACCCTCCTGCCTCAGTTGCCTACCTCGCTCACTGCAGCTGTCATCATGCCCCACAGCCTTAATGCCGTAACTCCTAATATAGGCACTGGCTTCGACCTCGGCGTTATGGTGCATGGTCAGATTAGCCGTCAGTTTGGCTATGAGGCTGGTATATTCAATGGCACTGGCGCTAACATCAATACTGCCACCAAGACCTTCTCTGACGACTGGCACATCCCCTCTATGCTCTATGCAGGTCGCCTCACGTGGGAGCCAAAGGGCAAGATGCCTGCCACACAGGGCAACCCTAAGCTCTTGCACGAGAACAAACTCCTCGTGGCTGCCTCTGCCAGCATCAATGTGGAGAGTGAGAATGAGAGCACCAACGACGCCCGCTATGGACTGGAGTTTGCGTGGTTGCATAACCGCTGGTATGTGGGTGCTGAGGCTTACCTCATGCATGTGGGATTCACCAAGCGTCAGAAGATTGACGAGTCATTCAACTATTGGGGAGCATACGCTCAGGCAGGTTATTTCGTGCTCGAACCCCTGCAGGTGGCTGTGCGCTATGACTTCATGGACCGTAACGGCACGGGCAAGGACGGACTGCTCAATATGCCTGCCGTGGGTCTTAACTATTTCATCACCGAATACGGACTCAAACTCTCTGCCATGTATCAGTACATAGGTCGCACAGGACACAAGACGCAGCTCGATCGTGACAACGACGACCTGGGTGTGGCTAAGCATAGTGCTACCGTTATGCTGCAATATACTTTCTAACGGGTTCAAAGGTTTAAAAGTTCAAGAGTTCAAGGAATGAAGAATTTCAAGTTCATTATAGCCTCCCTTGTTGCTGTGGCGCTCCTCACATCGTGCGATGATGGCAGTGTGACAGAAAAGAGTCATATAAACCCTGATGTCACCTATAGCGTGGTGGTAAAGGGCAAACTGACAGGCATGGACACCTGGGCATCGGGTTACAACGTGGTGCTTGGCGGTTTTAATGATGAGAGTCCCTATTCGCTCATCCAGAAGAGCATCACGCTTGGCGATGACGACGAGGTGAACATCTCGCTCTCAGGCATCCCTACCACCACCAAGACCATCGAGATAGCCGCTGTCAACGGTCTGCGCATTAAGTTAGCGTCGCTCTGTAGCTACACTATACCTGAGGGACAGAGCACCTCCGAAACCATCACCATCGACTTCGGCACGGTGGATGCTTCCATGTACTCTGCCATACAGAAAAACATCTTCGAGAAGAGCGACATGAACTGCTACCGCTGTCACCGTTCTTCCTCTGGTGCAGGCAAACTGAGTCTGGTGGCTGGCGAGAGCTATGCCTCACTTGTCAATGTGGCATCTAACCACGACCCTAACGTCAAGCGTGTGGTGCCTGGCGATGCTGCCAACAGCTTGCTCTATCAGTCTATGGCAAACAATATTCTGCCTAATATGGACCATACGGGTTTCTTTGCAGGCGACGATAACGGTCGTCTTCTCACCATGCTTCGTGCGTGGATAGACGGCGGAGCCAAAAAATAATAAAAAGTTCCAATTTCAATATGACATTCAACACACATAATTACGAAGACCTTGGGGCAAGGGTGGAAATCTCCGCTTTTGCTCCTGCCGATAAGGTTAAGGAATACCATGTAATGATACACGTAGAGGGTAGGGCAGAGACCTTCCAACAACAGTTGCAACGCCTGCAGCAGGCTGAGCAGCAGGTGCGCTCAGGAGCAGTGCTCTCCTCGGCTCAGGTGGTGTTTAAGCGCTATCTGCTCTCTGACTCAACCAATCAGGTGCCCCTCATCCATGATGGCGATGCCTGCACCATATCCTTCATACAACAGTCGCCACTCGACGGCAGCAAACTCGCCCTGTGGCTCTATATGGTAGAGGGCGCTGAGGTGGTGTATAATGCAGACACCTTCCATTCCACTGTGGTGCGACATAACGGCTACGAGCACATCTGGACTATGGGTATGATGAATACCAAGGGCAACTCCTACGACCAGACTGATGCTTTGCTCGACGACTATGAGACGCTGCTCGACCAGAAGTACGGTGCCAACATTGCCGACAACTGCATACGCACATGGTTCTTCGTGCGCGATGTGGATACTAACTACGCAGGACTCGTGGTGGCTCGTCGCGAGAATTTCGAACTCCACGGACTCACCTCCTACACCCACTACATCGCCTCTACAGGCATCGGGGGCAGTCCCAGCAACACCAAGGCACTCGTGCAACTCGGTTCCTATGCCCTCACGGGCATCCAGCCTGAGCAGCAGCAGTATCTCTATGCCCTCTCTCACCTCAATCGCACCATCGAGTATGGCGTCACCTTCGAGCGTGGCACGAGGGTTAAGTATGGCGACCGTTCCCACCTCTATATCTCAGGCACTGCCTCCATTGACAATAAGGGTCAGGTGCTCCATGTGGGCGATGTACGTCAGCAGACCCTGCGCATGTGGGAGAACGTGGAGCAACTCCTTGCTGAGGGTGGTGCCACCTATCAGGATGTGGCACATATAATAGTCTATCTGCGTGATGTAGCCGACTATCCCCTTGTCAGCCAGATGTTCGCTGAGCGCTTCCCTCACACTCCTTACGCCATCACTCTCGCGCCCGTCTGCCGTCCTACGTGGCTCATCGAGATGGAGTGCGTAGCCATCACCCCCGATAACAACACAGAATACAAAGAATTCTAAATGAAAACCCTAAGCATTGCTATCTATGTAGTGCTCATCGTGGTTCTTGCCGCCGCCACAGTGGTGGAGCGTCTTTATGGCACCACAGCAGCACACCAGTTCATATACTCCGCACCTTGGTTCTACTCCCTCTGGGCAGTCCTCGCCATGGGCGGGGTATATGCCATTTTTCGCACCCGCATGTGGCATCGTCCCGTTACGCTTCTGCTTCATGTCTCCTTCCTTGTCATACTCCTTGGCGCCCTGCTCACCTCCCTCTTCAGTCGTCAGCAGGCACTCCATCTGCGTCAAGGCGAGACCAGCACCAGCGAACTGCCCTTCCGTGTCACCCTGCAGCGCTTCCAACTCCTTACCTATCCAGGCACCGACCGTCCGCAGGACTACGTCAGCCATATCACCTATGCCGATGGCTCAGAGCATGGCAGTTACACCATCTCCATGAACCATATCTTCAGTCGCGATGGCTACCGACTCTATCAGACCTCCTACGACGAAGACCTCCGTGGCACTTGGCTCACCGTCAAATACGACCCCTGGGGTGTCTCTGTCACCTACACAGGCTATGCCCTGCTCTTCCTCTCCATGATACTCCTGTTGCTCCATCCTAAAGGCACTTTCCGCAAGTTACTCAAGGAGAGCATGTCCAAGGGCGCGCTCGTCCTCCTGCTCCTCTTCAGCTTTTCAGTCTCAAAAGCTCAGCAACACAGTTATCGTAGCTCGGAATCCGTTCCCGTTCCCGTTAACGTTCCCGTTAATTCTCCTCGCGCCATCACCCCCGAACGTGCCGACACCCTCGCTCGCAAACAGGTGGTCTATAACGGCAGGATAGCCCCCTTGCGCACCCTCGCCCTCGATTTCTGTCAGAAGGTTACAGGCAAGCGCTCCTTCGGCGGACTCTCCGCTCAGCAGCTTATGCTCAGCATCATGCTCTATCCTGACGACTGGCAGCACGTTCGCCTCATCAAGGTCGAAGACGAAACCCTGCGCCACTCACTTGGCATCGAGGGCAGATATGCCTCCATGGCAGACTTCTTCAATCCCGATGGCACCTACAGAATGAGTGCCCTCTATCAGCGCCATAAGTCCACCGACGATGCTATGGAGAAGGCAATCCTCAAGGTCGATGAACGTTGTGCCCTCATCGTCATGCTCCTGCGTGGCGAACTCATCACCCCTGTTCCTCAGGGCGTAGAGCGCCCCTCCGAGGCACTTGTCACAGCCGAACTCATCTACGATGCTGCCCCCTGGAGCCTAATCCTCTTCATCGCCTCCTTCATCCTCGCCATTCTCTCCCTCTTACCTTTTATATTCAAGAGATTCCCGTTCCCCAAGACTCAAAAGCTAAGTAGCACAGTTATCGTAGTGGCGAAGCCACGTAACGTAGCGAAGCGTATCGTAGCGAGCCTGACTCGCGTATCGTTCCCGCTGTTCCCGTTCCCGTTAACGTTATCGTTATCGTTAGCCACCCTCTACCTCCTCCGTTGGGTTATTCAGGGACACATCCCCCTCTCCAACGGCTACGAGACTATGCTCTTCATAGCCCTCATCTCCTCCCTCTTCGCCACCTTTACGTCATTCCGTTCACACTCCCTCCTTTCCTCTCTTGCTCTCATTGTCACAGCCTTCACGCTGCTTGTCAGCCACCTCAGCTTCATGTCGCCAGAGATGACCCCCCTCATGCCCGTCCTGCAGTCACCCCTCCTCAGCATCCATGTCTCCGTCATCATGTGTGCCTACGCCCTTTTCGCCCTCATCACTCTCCTCTCTGTAGTAGGCTTACTTTCCTCCCACTTTTCGCGTTTCGCAGGTGCTCATTCAGAACTTCCCCCTTTAAGGGGGATTGAGGGGGTCCTCCTTTACCCCGCCGTATTCCTTCTCACCACAGGCATCTTCCTTGGTGCCATCTGGGCAAACGTCTCGTGGGGCACCTATTGGTCGTGGGACCCTAAGGAAACGTGGGCGCTCATCACCCTCATGATTTATGCTGTTCCCCTCCATGCTGAGTCCATGCCCCAGTTCCGCAATCCGCGTTTCTATCATCTCTACATGATTTTCGCCTTCCTCTCCGTCCTCACCACATATTTCGGAGTCAACTACCTCCTCGGAGGCATGCACAGCTACGCGTGAGGATTATACGTAACCCACCTTACCTCGTGTTTTGCCGTCCCACTGGAAGTGAGCGACATCCTCGGTGGTTACGGTGCGCTCACCATCTGACTGTGCCAGACGCAGTTGGGCAATGTGGGCGATGGTCTGCGACAGATGCAGAATGGTTCTGGCATTCACAGGTGAGTCTTTTGTTTCGCTCGATTTTATGTTTTCTATGTATTTCTGCAGTGTCTTTCCTGCCTCAGGTTCTATGCCGATATGGTTCTCTTTGTCAAGCAGGAAAGAGAGAATGTCAAACAACTCTTGCTTAGTGTAGTCGTCAAATACCACAGCATTGCCGTATGATGCTATTCCGTGTACGGCAAGGTTTTGTGCTATCATGTCCTCTGATGCCTTAATCTGTGCTATCACCAAGGCAGTGGTCTGCTGGTTCTCACGTATTTTATTCAGTATCCACATCCTTATGTGGTTCAGATTTATGTTTGAGGTATTTGGTGCATCCATATCAAGGAACAGCAGTCCGTCCTTAGCCTCTTTCACCACCCGTTCCAATACCAGATAACTGTCCGTGCCCATCAGTTCCTCGGCATTGATGCAGATGGTGTGACCACGTTTCAGTATGCCCAGTCCGTGCAGTATCTTGCCCAGTATCTCAGCCACCGTACTCTTTCCTGTTCCCGTCTTGCCTATGAAGTCCCAACACAGGTTCTGTGGTGTTATCTTCAGCAGTCCTTGCTGGTGGTTTATCTTTGATATGGTGGTATAGTCGCGCAAAGCCTGTTTGGCATTACGCAGTCCCACCATACAGTTCAGTCTTTCCAGAGCCTCAGACAGTATCGCCTCATCCATATCTTTCGGAGTGTATTCAGAGTTCTTTACGTCAGGTATATCGCATTCCTCCACTGTGGTCAGTTCCTCCATTGTCAGGTTGCTGTCAGCCTTTTCCAGCAGTCTTCTGCTCATGGCAGGAATGATGTGCGACTTCACCAGTCGGGTTACAAACCTTCCGTTGCCAAAGTGCTCGTCCTTGTTCTCATATTCATGTATAATGTATTTCGCCATCTTCTTCTCAGCCTCAGCCGATAGTGTGTAGTGTTCCTCTTCCAACACGTTTTTGCCTATCTGCATCAGTTGGTCAGGCGTGTAGTCCTCAAAGTTGAATATGTATGGAAAACGGCTCTTCATGCCAGGATTCGACTCCAGCATCCTTTTCATCTCGTTGGTGTATCCTGCGAGTATTATAATCATGTCGGTATCCTCGGCACTAAGGTATGTCAGCAGGGTCTCTATCACGCGCATACCGAAATCCTTTTTGCTTCCGTCATTATTTGCTTCTGCCAGATTGTATGCCTCGTCGATGAACAGTACTCCTCCAGCAGCTGAGTTGATGGTGTTCAGCGTCTTTTTCTCCGTCTCTCCTATAAACTCACCCACCAGTTTTGAGCGTTCCGTCTCCACTAAGTGACCAGACGACAACACCCCTATGCCGTGATATATCTCGCCAATGTATTTCGCCATAGTGGTCTTTCCCGTTCCAGGGTTACCCGTAAACACCATGTGCATCGGAGGCATCTTGTTGTAGATGCCCTTCTCAGCCCTCAGCCTGTTCAGTTTCACCAGTGCCGTGTGGTCTGTTATCTGTTTCTTTATCCCGTCCAGCCCTACGAGCGAGTTCAGTTTCTCCATAGCCTCCTTGGCATCTGGCACGCTCAGCGCGGGCAGGTCTTCTGGCATTATGATACACAGGTCAGTATCTTCGCCTTTATCTCGATGGCTCATAATTCTCCTTGCCATCTTCGGTATGATTTCCTTATCAAGCAGGTTGTTCAGATAGATAGTGTTCTTGAAGTTTGTGCCCCGCTGTTTATACACTCCGTCTAAATATACCTTAAGTTTTTCCTCAGTATCAGATGCCAGCACATAGTTGTGTTCGGTGGCATAGTCCAACACATATTCTATCATGCACTCTGGTGTCAGGTCGTCAAAATGGAAGATGTTAGCAAACAGTTCATTCGCCTTCTCGTTTCCCTTTATCAGTTCTATCAATCTGTTGCGTCTGCCCGATAGCGCCACTATACAGTTTTTTGCAGACGACATTTTTTCACACAGCACCTCTATGCCGTTATTACGTCCCACATTGCCCTTCATGCTAAGAGCATCAGCATGTGTAATATACAGCATCTTGTTGCTCTGGCACACATCCTTCAGAGAACTCTCAAAGCCATCAGTAGAGTCAAACAGTTCCTCTGCGTTTTTCACCTCACATTCGCTTATATTGAAAGCCTCTTTCACCAGTTCGTATATTGCATTCACTGCATCATCCATGCCAGCCCCATCGTTGCCCGTAAGCACATAGTGTTGCAATATGTTGCTCAGCCCCAGGCCGTGTACTATTCTCGCCTTGTTAAATCTTATTGTTTCTTCTAAGTTCTTCAGGTGTTCTTTAAACTCAGCAGGTGCAAAACTCGTCAGATTCATATATCTACAGTGTTTTATATAGGGTTACGTTGTTTAGGTTGTTACAAAGGTAGATAATTTTTCGCTTATCATGAAATTTTTGTGTCACTAAATGTTTATTATTCGAATATTTTGATTATTTTTGCACCGTTAACTGATAGATTAAAACCTAAAATATGACCTCGAAGGAAGACTTTTTCTGTAAATTCTATGACCCTACGGCGTGTGACGAATGCCTGTCCTTTGATTATTGGCACAGCATAAAGCAGCTCCACCTGGAGCGTGAGGCATTCTACCATGCTCGCAAGGCAATCAGCGACAAGAATAATCCTCTTGCCCTCCTGCGTCTGGGCAGAATTTATGACTTTGGTATAGGCACATTGATAAACTATACCCTTGCCCATTACTTCTACAAGCAGGCACTCGCCAGAGGATGTCAAGAGGCGTTAGAATACATCACAGATGAGTATGCCGATGACAGACGTAGCATCCTCGAAGATTTCGAGGCGGAGAAGGGCGGTGGCGCACATGCCTCTGCCGACACTGTCGCATGGTACAGGCAGATTATCGAACACGAGAGGCAAAGAGGCTTCGTCGGGCTCATTTCTGCCATTCGTCCACATATAAAGCTCTTCTACCCCGACTATGACAAGACGCGTGGCATCAACGACATCATCTCAGGGCGCAACACCCTTAATGCCGACATATTCTATGCCCTCAGCACCGCTAACTGCCTGGCAGAAAAGAATCTTGACAAACGTGAGGAATTCATGCGCCAGCTCTGCAAGCCCATTACTGACGATGCCGAACTGGTGCGCTGTGCCGCCGATGTCGATTCTTACGAGTGGGCAAGAGAAGACGAGCGTGAACTCTATCAAGCCATGATTAATTTCAGAGATTCCTATCAAGAATATTGCGACAAAAGCGGAATAAAGCCGCGAGACTTCACCCTGCCCGATGAACTCTCCTTCCTTTCCTGCATCCCAGCTCAGACCCTCCGTCTCATCAGAAGGCAACTGGTATGCTGCCTGCTCTCCCTTCGTGATGCCCATCCACTCATACGCAAGGAATTCCTCACCCACCTCAGCAGTGACGAGTTCCTTCTCACCCTTGTCGAAAAGATACCCGACCAAGACCTGCAGCTTGCCCTCATCTCTTTCGTCGAGATAAACATCGACATTGAGTCACTCGAATTCAAATACCGCAACCTCTACAATGCCTACCATCGGGGCGACGTCGCTCCTCTCTGCACCTTTCTCAATGACTTCGCCCAGTCCCTCTCTGAGGCAGGCATTCCCCACCATCTGCCTCACTACACTCTCGATAATCCACCCCAATTAAAACCGAAACAATAAACTGCAACCTATACCCTTCAAAATTCAACATTACACATTTTATGCCCGACTTTCAGGTGCAGAGATAATAAAAATATTGCATACAAACAGCATTTTCCAAGAAAAAAATTGATGCGCACAATAATTTAGCAAAAAACAAGCACACATCTTGGTTCACCTGTAAAATACTGTGTTTCCAGAATTGAATGATTTAAACAAAAACCAGTTCGACTAAAGTGACAAGATACCTTGAACTATAGTTTTCGTAGCATTACCTCCACTTGCAGAAGCATTACCTCTGCATGCAGAAGCATTACTTCTGCATCTAAAAGCATTGCTTTTATCTCTAAAAGCATTACTTTTACCTTTTCATCAGAAAATTCCTGATTTCTATAGAAAGTCTCCCTTTAAGGGAGATATAGAGGGTCTTTTTCGTGAGACACCTCACTCATTCCCCTCTCAGCCCAGTGTTTATGCGGTATAAGAAGAGTGACCTATCTTTGAGATAGGTCACTTAAAGGTCACTTAGAGGTCACTTAGACCTCACTTGGTTAATTGCCGTCACGCTACTAACAGGGGGATAACCTTATAGTGAGGAACATGTCCGCAATCAGAACTCTCATACCCTAAAGCCTTCATGGCTCTGCCAAGCTGTATTTTGTCTCGGTGGGTATTTTTCACCCCTGGAAATTCCCTTGACAGCACCTCCATCAGAGCGGTGCAGTTCATGGAATGTGGCACCTCGCCCTCTTCAGGCTTACGGAAGCAGATTCCTATCATGTCGGCCATATCCTTCTTCTCCATATAGCCCACGTTGAGTTGCTGTATGCGAGCCACCTCCTCGTTGTTAAACCAGTAAGGAGCCTTCTGTTCCCTTAGCTCATAGAGCACCTGGGCATAGAGCTGCTCATAGTCTATCTCCCCAGCATTGTCTATATACTGCCCCGTAGGAATATGGATGCAGATATATCGGCGAGAGCCAGTGGCATCCGTCAGAGGATGAGGATTGTTGGTTGTGGCAACAAATGAAGCATATCGAAGCTTGTCTTCCTGAGAAGCCCCGTAGATAGGACGGGCGTTCACCTTGTTCTTTGACAGGGTCTGCTTCAGAGCCGCATGCTGAGAAGGTCGGATTGCATCCAGCTCGTCCAGATTCACCAGCAGGTTGTTGGTCAGAGCCATCTCCTTGTCGAATTTGTTCGACAGGTTCAGGTGGTCCAGATAATACTGTCTCAGCATGGGTGGCAGCAGTCGCACCACAAAGGTGGTCTTGCCACATCCCTGTGCCCCTATTAGCGTTGGCACACACTCATTGCCGTGAACAGTGTCCATCTGCAACCAGTGAGCCACCATCGAGCGCATCCAGGTAGCGAGATAGCCCTCCAGTTCAGAGTCCACCCCAGGCAGACGGTTGAAGAGCCTGCCCACATGGTTCTGTCCGTCCCACTTAGGCAACTTGCTCAGGTAGTCGGCTATAGGGTCGAACCTCTCCACCTCATTAGAGTTGACAAACTCCATGATGTCAGTCTTAGGCGAACCCGATTCATTCACCTGTAAGCGCTTGGCTTGGATAATGATGCTGTTGAGGTCTTCCTGAGTAAGCGTTTGCCACTCGGTATTGTTCTCTTCAGCATGCTTGATTGAATACTCTACCTTCCCGCTCAGCACATTGCGACGGAAAAGGTAATTCTCATTCAGAAACAACTCTACTGCGAGCTGCTCTGTTGCTGACGCGTTGTTAGCGTCAATTTGGGTGTTTTTAGTTAATTCTTTCATAATGGTAATTTGGATTAATTAAGGCGGTAATCGTAGATATTTATCAGAACTTTGCGTAAGACCAGAATCCCTTCTGGTAACAAGTGCAAAATTACAAAAATAATGTGATATGACCAAATTTTTTCAGTAGAAA
>JAEEVS010000072.1:0-6158 GCA_016290975.1 Prevotella sp.
AAACTGAAACGCAGAACGCTCTGTGTGCTTCCTTAGAAAAAGTTTAGTGATCTTCTCCCCTATGAAGCCCTATCATTCCATTTTTTCTCCCCTTTGTTTGGAGAAATAAAAATAATTATTTAACTTTGCAAGCATCAAACATTCTAAACCAAATTTACTGCCTATGAGATAAATCAAATCTTAAAGACATATTGAAATAGAAGCGTTAGCTTGTATTCTTGTTATTCGAAAATCGCCAATTTAGAATAGCACCAAGGGTAAAAGTATTAACGCTCACGTCAGTTCTGGCGTGGGCTTTTACTCGGATATGGTGCAAAGGTGTTTGGCGATACCTCGAATAACGTAGACGAAGTAACTTAGTCCACGTTTTCTTTTTCAGTCTTCTTCTCACCAATCATTTAGGACTAACCTTATTTACTAATCATAAAAAAATAATTATGAAAAAACTATTTACTTTATCAACATTCCTATTGTTGACCCTTGTGACGTTTGCCCAAACTGAGGTTGGTGGCATTTATTACACCTTCTCTGGAACAGAAGCAACTGTAGTGTCTGGTACAAACCAATACACAGGTGATGTCATTATCCCTCCATCAGTATCATCAGGTGGCGAAAACTACAGCGTGACGAGCATAGGAGAATTGGCTTTCTATAATTGCTCAGGCCTGACCTCTATTGATATTCCTAACAGCGTGACGAGCATTGGAAGGGATGCTTTCAATAATTGCTCAGGTCTGACCTCTATCACTATACCTGAGAGTGTGACGAGTATAGGAAGTGCTTTTTCTGGTTGCTCAGGACTGACCTCTGTAACTTATAACGTGAGAAATTGTACGGATTATTTTAATTTTAAATCTAGAGCTTTCCCTTCCAACGTAAAAGAGTTTATATTCGGCGACGACGTAGAATCTATTCCAGGCTGTCTATGTTATGGATTAAAAGAAATTACTTCTATCGTTATTCCAAGCAAGGTGACCAGCATAGGGAAGCAAGCTTTCACTGGCTGCGAAGGACTGACGTCTATTAAAGTTCAAGACGGTAACACTGTGTTTGACAGCAGGGATAATTGTAACGCAATAATTGAAACTGCATCAAACACTCTCGTTCGAGGATGTAATACTACTGTGTTACCTAAGACTGTGACAGGCATAGGAGATTACGCTTTCCAAGGTTGTGCCGAATTGGCTTCCTTCATTATTCCTAATACTGTGACGAGCATAGGTTACTCCGCTTTCGCTGATTGTCCTAATCTTACTTCTGTAACCTACAACGTGAGAAATTGTAAGGATTTTGGTTATAGGGGTAACCCCTTCCCTACTAATGTAAAAGAGTTTATATTCGGCGCCGATGTAGAATATATACCGGCATATACATGTAATAATATGAGGAATCTGCCCTCTGTAACCATCCCTAACAGCGTGACGAGCATAGGAAGTGATGCATTCTATTATTGCTCAGGACTAACCTCAATAACCATCCCCAACAGCGTGACAAGCATAGGAAATTTTGCTTTCAATGGTTGCTCAGGGCTGACATCGGTATATAGTTACATAGAGGAGCCAGCAAGCGTTATAGGTTCAAACTTCGATAATTCGAACTATTCTAATGCGACACTGTATGTTCCTTTTGGTACTAAGGATAAGTATCTTGCTACAGATGGCTGGAAGAACTTTACTAACATAGTAGAGATGTCAATAGAGCCGATAGAAGATAACACCGTCATAGAATTTGATAACAAGGACTATATTGTTGATAACACGCCTGTTGACCTGAATAACACTGTCATTAACGATATGTATATCAGCATGGACAACAAGTCTGACGTAAATAACCCTGATGGTTTCTATGACTCAACTGAGAAATGTATAGTTATCAACAAGGCTACTTCAGCCTCTGCTATCGCAACTGCAGTAGCAAGCGACCTTGGTTCAAGTGATTTCATCAACAACTACACAGGTATAGTAATAGAGGTTAATGGTAAGGGAAGCGTAACGATTAATGCTCAGACCATTGGCAATAACAAACTTGCCGTAAAGATTGGTAGTGCTGATGCTAAGACCTATACCCAGGCAACAAAGGGTGATGTTGCTATCAACTATGACGTAACAGAAAACACTTACGTTTACATCTATGCCGTTGATGCTGACAACCAACAGCAGTCACTCAGCATGGATATTACGGAGACTTCTGATAATGCCGTAAAGGTATATTCTGTTACTGTTACTCCTGATGCTACAGCAATAGAGACTGTTACTGAAACAGACATTCCAGCTGCTGTCTTCGGTAAGGTCTACTCTATTGATGGCAAACAGCTAACTGCTCCACAAAAAGGGTTGAACATCCTCAAGATGAGTGACGGAACCACAAGGAAAGTGGTGAAATAAAATACACCATATTTCTATATACAACAAATCATCCTCACACTGAGTTGTGGGGATGATTTTTGTTTTTTGCACTCGTTTTTTTGTAAATTCTTCATTCTTCATTCTTCATTCTTCATTTTTTTTAGTAATTTTGCACTCACTATGAATAAAAGTAAGAAGCGAGGCACGTTTAGTGGCTCTTTAGGTTTTGTGCTTGCCGCCGCAGGCAGTGCCGTGGGTTTGGGTAACATCTGGCGATTCCCTTACTTGGCTGCTCGCGATGGTGGTGGCATATTCTTGTTTATCTATGTCATACTGGCTGTGACATTCGGTTTTACCCTTCTGATTACAGAGGTAGCTATTGGCAGACGCTCAAGGCAGGGACCGCTGACAGCCTACGGCTATTTCAACAAGAAATGGGCGTTCCTGGGCATTTTCTCGTTCATCATTCCGTTTATCATCTACCCCTACTACTGCGTGATAGGCGGATGGGTGTTGAAATACCTGACGGTATATCTGACGTTTGACGGATACACTGCCGAGCAGGACGGCTATTTTGGCAACTTCATAACGAGTGGTTGGCAACCGATGTGCTGTCTTGGCATATTCTCGTTTATGTGCTACTACGTGGTGAGTCGCGGAGTGGAGAAGGGTATAGAGAAGTTTTCACGCATAGTGATGCCTGCCCTGCTGATGCTCGTGATATTCATTGCAGGCTACGGACTGACGCTGAGCCACACTGACGCTAACGGTGTGACAAGAACGGGTATGGAGGGCGCTTCGGTCTATCTGATACCAAATTTCGAGGGACTGACGCTGAAGAAACTGCTGATGGTGACGCTAGATGCTACGGGGCAGCTGTTCTACTCGCTCTCTATAGCCATGGGTATCATGGTGGCTTACGGCTCATACATGAAGCGTAGCGTGAACCTGGGTCAGTCGGTGGACAGAATCGAGATATTCGATACGGCAATAGCTCTGCTTGCAGGTCTGATGATTATCCCTGCGGTGTACGTATTCAGTGGCACAGAGGGAATGTCGGCTGGTCCTGGACTGATGTTCGTCAGTCTGCCTAAGGTGTTCGTTTCGCTGGGCTTCGTAGGCGAACTGCTTGGTCTTGCCTTCTTCGTCCTGGTGACGTTTGCTGCCCTCACGAGTGCTGTGAGTATCTTAGAGGCTTGTGTGGCTGGTGTGATGGATAAGTTTGGCTGGAAGCGCAGAAAGGCTGTGAACATCATAGCCCTCTTAGGCATAGTGCTCGCCGTGATAGTAAACATGGGCTACAACGTGCTCTACTTTGAATATACACTGCCTAACGGTGCAGTGGGACAGATACTCGACATCTTCGACTATGTGAGCAACAACGTGCTGATGCCATTCCTCGCTATATGCACCTGCATACTGATAGGATGGGTGACAGGACCAGACCTGCTGATAGGCGAGATGCGACTGAACGGTTACAACTTCTGGCGCAAACCAATCTACGTGGTTATGCTGAAGTATATAGTGCCAGTGATGCTGTTCATACTGCTGCTGGGAGCGTTTAATGTTTATTAATTAACGGGAACTAGCGCGAAGCGCGTCTTGAACTATATAAAAATATGAATAACAAGAATTTTTCTGCCAGCATCATAGCATGTGGCATGGTGGTTGGCTTGCTGTTATTAGGATTGTGCCTCAAGGGTGCGATAGACAATTTCACCAATAAGGACCGCAGGGTGACGGTGAAGGGTCTTGCCGAGAAGATAGTGGATGCCGACAAGGTGACCTGGCCTATACAGACCAAGGAGATAGGCAACGACCTGCCTGCACTCTATGCGAAGATAAACCACACTAACGCTGTGATAAAGCAGTTTCTGCTGAAGAACGGTGTGAAGGAGAGCGAGATAAGCATCGGCGCCCCTACGGTGATAGATATGAACGCCGACCGCTATTCTGACAACAGACGCGACTACAGATACAACATCACGTCGAACATCACCGTGGCATCAGGCAACGTGAAACTGGTACGCTCGCTCATAGCACGTCAGGGCGAACTGCTGCAGCAGGGTATCGCCATAGTAGATGGCGGTTACGAGAACCCTGTGAAGTATGAGCTGGTGTCATTCCAGAGTCTGAAGCCGAAGATGATGACTGAGGCTATTAAGAATGCGGAGCAGACGGCACAGCAGTTTGCTGACAACTCTAACTCTGAACTGAGCAAGATAGTAAGTGCTGATCAGGGACAGTTCTCTATAGAGAATCGTGACGAGAATACCCAGCACATAAAGAAGGTACGCGTGGTAACTACCGTGACATACGCTTTGAAAGATTAGGTTAACGGTTAACGATTAAGGTTTAATTTACTAATTTCTAATTAAAAACTTACAGGACATAGTGAGGCTGTATGCCAAGCACCCACAGGTGAAGACGCTGGCAGCCTTGTTGAAAGATAAGAAGATGCGTAAGGCTGCTATTAGCGGTTTTACGCAGTCTTCTATTGCTATGAACTTTGCTGCTACGGGTTGCAAGGTGCCTCTGCTCTTCATCATGCGCGATGCCGATGAGGCTGGTTATCTGTATCAGGACCTAAAGACCCTTAGTGTTGCGCCCCTCTTTTTCCCCTCTTCCTACAAGCGTGCTGTGAAGTTCGGACAAAAGGATGCTGCAGGCGAGGTGATGCGTGCCGAAACCCTGATAGCCTTGGCAGATAACTCTCAACTCTCAACTCTCAACTCTCAACTGAAAATAGTCACTTACCCCGCCGCCCTTAGTGAACTGGTGGCATCAAGGCAGACGATAGACAATCGTATGCTGACGCTGAGGAAGGGAGAGACGACAGAGCTGGACGTGCTGGTGACTAAGTTGCGCGAATTAGGTTTCGTGGAGGTGGATTATGTCTATGAGCCAGGACAGTTTGCTGTGCGCGGAAGTATAGTGGATATCTATTCCTTCTCCAGCGAACAGCCTTACCGCATAGACTTCTTCGACGACGAGATAGACACCCTGCGCTCCTTTGATGTGGAGAGCCAGTTGTCAAAGGAAATGCTGGACAGCGTCACCATAGTGCCAGAGATAGCCAAGGGCGCGAATGATAAGATACCATTCCTCGACCTTTTGCCAGACGATACGGTGATAGTGACCAGCGATGAGCAGTATGTCATTGATGCCATAGACTATATATATAAGGAGGGATTCTCAAAACAGGCGCTGAGTGACAGACTTACGGGAGTGACAGAGGCAGACAAGGCAGAGATAATGCGCGAGCTCACCGCCAGTTTGAACCTGTGCAAGGCAAGCACCTTCGCCAAGGCGATGGAGAGGTTTAGGGTGATAGAAAACGGGAACGTTAACGGGAACCTCCAACCTCCAACCTCCAACCTCAAATCTCAAACTTCCCCCCAGCCGCTCTTCCACAAGAACTTTGAGTTGCTGGCGCAAACCCTGAGCGATTATCAGGCTAAGGGCTACCAAACCTTCATCTGCTCCGACTCCGACAAACAGATAGAGAGGCTGAAGGAGATATTTAATAATGAAGAATTAAGAATTCATTCTTCATTAAACTTTATCAAAGGCACTCTCCACGAAGGCTATATCGACGATGTGCTGAAAATAGTGCTATTTACCGACCATCAGATATTTGAGCGATTCCACAAGTATCAGTTGAAGGGTCAACAGGCAAAGCGCGGCAAGATGGCGCTCACCATGAAGGAACTGCAGGAGATGGAGCCAGGCGACTTCATAGTGCATGTAGATTTCGGCATTGGAAAGTTTGCCGGACTGGTGAGGATTCCTACCATGACCAAGCAGCCTGAC